>JBFXDF010000256.1:0-5643 GCA_050181375.1 Alphaproteobacteria bacterium | reverse complement strand
GGTGGACGGCTCGTTCACGCTGAACCAGCCGGAAATGATCGAGGTGTTGCGGCAGGTGAAGGCGAAGATCGCGATCCCGATGCACGTCTTTACCGAGGAAACCCTGGCGCGCTTTCTCGCGCGTGCCGTGGAGCGCGGCTTTGCGGTGCGGCACATGCCCGAGCGGCGTATTACCGTGTCGCGCGCCGACCTGCCGGAACAGCCGGAAATTCTGGTATTGCCAGGGCGGTAGTCCGGATCCGCGATATGTCATTCGCAATGACATTAGAAAATGAGATTAGAAAAGAGGGGTGGCGGGAGGTGAGGGACATGGCGCATAGCGGGCAAATGCGGGTCGGCATCGCCGGGTTCGGGACGATCGGCAAGGTCGTCGCGGCTTATCTCGATCGCGGTATAGACGGGGTCGCGCTCGCCGCCGTGTCGGCGCGGGACATTCCGCGGGCCGAACGGGCAATGGCCGGCTTCGCGCGGCCGGTTCCGGTCGTTCCGCTCGCCGAATTGGCCGAGGTCGATCTCGACCTCGTCGTCGAATGCGCGCCGGCTGCGCTGTTGCGCGATATCGCCGAGCCGGCACTTGCCGCGGGGCGCACGCTGATCACGCTGTCCTGCGGCGCGCTGCTCGATAATTTTGACCTGGTCGAGTTGGCGCGGCGGTACGGCGGGCGCGTCCTCGTGCCAACCGGCGCGCTCTTGGGCCTCGACGCGGTGCAGGCCGCGGCGCAGGGCGAGATCGCGCGGGTTCACATGATCACCCGCAAGCCGCCGGCGGGGCTCGACGGCGCGCCGTATCTGGTCGAACGCGGCATTTCTGTCATCGGCATCGGGAAGCGGCAATGCGTGTTTGAGGGCAGCGCGCGCGAGGCGGCACGCGGTTTTCCGGCCAATGTCAATGTCGCGGCGGCGCTGGCGCTGGCCGGGATCGGCCCCGACCGCACGACGATCGAGATCTGGGCCGACCCCGAGGTGAACCGCAACACTCACCGCATCGAAGTCGAAGCCGACACGGTGCGGCTGCGGCTCGAAATCGAAAATGTGCCGAGTGTCGAAAACCCGAAAACCGGGCGGCTGACCCCGCTTTCCGTCGTCGCGCTATTGCGAAAGCTTGGCAGCCCGCTGGCGATCGGAACCTGAGGCATCCTTTGGGTTAATGCGACGAAATGACGGGCGGAAGCGGTCCGGTCCTGCTATATCCGTATGAATATGGCGCATTGTCGCGCTTCGACTGAATTTGGAGGAAGAATTGCCACCGAAATTGACCAGACGCACGTTATTGCAAACGGCAGCGGCGGCGGCCTCGGTTACCGCGATCGGCGCCCCGTTTGTCAGCGGCGCCTATGCCGCCGGCAAGCTGTCCTGCGGCTTCTGGGATCACTGGGTGCCGACCGCGCTCGATCCGATGCGCAAAATCTGCCAGGAATGGGCGGACAAGAACAAAGTCGATCTGAATATCGACTTCATCACCTCGAACGGCGACAAGCTGCTGCTGACGATCGCCGCCGAGGCGCAGGCGAGGTCGGGGCATGACATCCTGTCGATCCCGACCTGGTACGCCGCGGCGCAGGCCGACAATCTCGTGCCGATGGACGACGTCATGAAGCAGCTGATCGCCGCCAACGGCAAGGTCAGCGACGCGGCCGAGTATCTCGGCAAGCAAAACGGCAAATGGGTTGCGGTGCCCGGTGTTTGGGGCAACGCGACCTTCCCGTGCGTCGGGCGGTATGACCTCTTAAAGGAGCACGCCGGGCTCGACGTCATGAAGATGTACCCGGCGTCGGGCGAGCCGGACAAGGAACTGGCGAACAACTGGACCTGGGACACCTTCCTGTCGGTCGCCGAGAAGATGAACAAGGCCGGGCATCCGTTCGGCGAGCCGATGAGCGCGGCGAGCGACGCGATCAACTGGGTCGGCTCGGTGTTCCAGGCCTACGGCTCGGAGCTGGTCGACAAGGACGGCAACATCACGGTCAAGTCGGACGCGACAAAGCAGGTGCTCGACTGGTTCAAGCGCCTGATGCAGACGATGCCGCAGGAGACCTGGGCCTGGGACAACGCCGGCAACAACAAGTTTCTGATCTCGGGCAAGGGCAGCCTGATCCAGAACCCGCCGAGCGCCTGGGCGGTCGCCAAGCGCGATGCGCCGCAGGTCGCCGAGAAATGCTGGAGCTTTCCGCCGCCGAAGGGACCGAAGGGCCGTTTTGTCGCCGGCAATACCTATTTCTTCGGCGCCTGGAAGTTCGGGCAGAACCAGGGCGCGGCGAAGGATCTGATCCATTATCTGGCCGACCGCCCGCAGGCCCAAAAGCTGGTCGAGGCCAGCCAGGGCTTCGACATCCCGTCGTTCCAGGGGCAGCTCGACTTCGACACCTGGGCAAAACAGGGACCGCCGCCGGGCACGATCGCCAACTATCCGCCGCGCGGCGACATCATCGTGTCGATCTCTGGCGCGCCCGCGCCGGTGCACATCGCGACGCAGATGTTCGCGCAGGGCACCATGACCAAGATGATCGCGCAGTACGTCGTGCAAGGCCGCTCGGCCGACCAGGCGATGAGCTGGGCCGCCAACGAACTCGAAGGGTTCATGCGGTCATAGATGCCGGGCGATCTCCCTGCGTCGCCCGCTACCGCGGTTGTCCACCGGACGCGGGCGACAGGTGCGAAAGTTGCCGCCGGGTTGGACCGGTCGGGTTGCCGATGAACCGCTCGTTCGGGTTCGGAGCGCTGCTCGCCGCGGCGGTGATTGCCTCCTCCGCCGTGGCGCAGTTGCCGATGAGCCCCGTGTTTCGCACCGAGACGGAGCGGCCGGTCTCCAATCCGGACAATGCGGGACCGACGGCGAGCGAGAGTGCGGCGGCAAAGCCGGAAAGCGCTCCGGAGGAGCACGCCTCGCCCGCGAAGGCGAAAACGATCGACCAGAAGCCGGTCGCGACGGCGCCGATCCCGCCGCCATCGTCGCGCGCTGCCGGCGCGGAGAACAGCGGCCCCGAGACCGGCTCCGACCCGACATCGGCGGCGGCGGCACACGATTTGGAACCCGCGGCTCCGCTGCCGCCCCGGTCGGCATCGGATACCAAGAAACGCGCCGCCGGCGCCACACCGTCGGCGGCGGCAGAAACCGCGGCGGCGGCGCAGCCCGCGGCCGAAACACCGGCGGCCTCATCTAAAGAAGCGCGGGACGATCAGGCCGCCGCGGAATCATCCGAAGAGCCAAAAAAGACCGTAACCCGGAAGAGCCGGCGGCAGGCTCGGACCAACCGGCACGCCCGGCGGCATGGCCCCGCTTATTATTACTCCCCACCGCCGGCCTATTATGGCCCCTCTCCGTATTTTGGCGGATCGCGTGGGTACGGCGGCGGGGCCTACGGACCATCGCCCTATTCGTCCGACGGCCCCTGAGAGCCGGTCGCCGGAGCAGCCGAACGGGTAAGTTGAACCCCGGTACGGCGCACCAGCGCGAGGCAAGACGCCGGACCGATTTCCGTCAGCGGTTGCACTGGGCGGTGCGCGAGCTGCAGGAGCCGCTGCTGCGCTTCTCGCAGTTCTCGACTGCGGCGCGTTCGGCGGCGGCGCGCTCGGGTCGCGTGGCGCCGCCCCATACCCGGCCGTTGTCGGTCATCGCGATCGCGCCGCACTGCCGGGCCGTCATGCGGAACACGACCTTGCACGATTCCGACGCGCAGCCCTTGAGCGCCGCGTCGTCTGCCCGCGCTTGCGAGACCTGGTTCCAGCTCGCGCCGTAGCGCCCGCTCACCTCGTCGTGAGCGAACGCGCCGAAGGGACCGCCGCCGCGGCCGCTGTCGGAGCTCGCCGCGGCTCCTCCCTTGGTTTGCAGCACAAGGACGTTGCGCTCGTTGTCGAGCGTCCATGACGCGAATTTCGACAGAAAACTCTGCCCCAGCAGCGGCGGGCTGCCGGACCGGCCGATGCTCGCCGTAACGTTCGACACGGTCTGTCCGCCGATCGTCAATTCACGCAGCAGAACCCGCCGGCTCGGCACTTTCGACCCGTCCGCCAGGACATAGGTGCGGGTGCCGATAAAATCGCCGCGATCGAGCTTGCCGGCGCGTTCCAGTTCGCGCGCGACCTCGTCCGGGATCGACACATCCGATGCCCCGGTGTCGAGGATGAAGGTGAGCGAAACCGCGTCGTTGATGCGGCCGGCGATCGTATAGCCGCCGCCGGGGTGCTTTTTGAGCTGGATCGTCTCGGCGGCCGCTTGGCAGGTCAGCAGCGCCAGCAACAGCGCGACTGTCGCCGACAACCGTCGTGCCGACAGCCGGTGGCGGGTCAGTTTGAATTGCAACAATGTCATTCCGGGGCGCGGGCTTAGCCCGCGGGCCTAGAATCCATCAACACGATCCGAGAAAACGTTGGAAAAGCCGGTGTTCCTAGATTCCGGGTTCCGCCCTGTGGGCGGCCCCGGAATGACAATATTATCTGATACATTCAAATTGACCCACTACCCGACAGCCTCATTTGTTGCAATCGGCGGTTTTCACCTTGCACTGTGCGCCGGCGCTGACGCGCTTCTGACAATTTGCGAGGGCGGCCTTTTCAGCCTCCTCGCGCTTCGGCCGCTTTGCGCCACCCCAGGCCTTCCCGTTTTCGGTCGCCGCGATCGCGCCGCACTGGCCGGCGGCGGTGCGAAACACAACCTTGCACTTATCGGACGCGCAACCCTTGAGAGCGGCCGCGTCGGCCTCCTTTTCGGTCGTCTGGTTCCAGCTGGCGCCGTATTTGCCGCTGGCTTCGTCATAGGCAAAGGCGCCGAACGCAGCGAAAGCCGGCGCGGCGCCAGAAGCCAGGGCCACGGCGGCGAGGCCCATGGCAAGCGGCATGGCCTTCGTCCGGAAGCGCATGGTTCTCCTCGCGGAACGGTGGAGCAGAGAGCCGGCAATAGGTATGACGGGCGAGGCCGCGTCGCAACGGCGCGGCTGCCGGACAACGCATCTGTTTCGTCGGTTCTCGGTTGTTTGCCGCAACGTGAGGTGCTCGGTGAGTGGGCGCTGGGGGCGCTTCGAGTGCGCTCGGCGCATGCTCCAGATACAAGGCGAACCTTACAAAATCGTGACATCGGCCATTGAGTTCCGACACACCGCCGCGGGCGGAATTGACCGATGGGGCGATGCCGGGGACAATCCGGGCACGACGCGGTCAGCCGCTGTCCTGTCGTGAGCGCCGATATGACTTCCGAATTCCTGCCGTTCGCCCGGCCGCGACCGGGAACAACGCCGCCCTACTACTATCCCGATTACCAGAGCACGCAAAAGCGCGCGCCCCGTCGGCCGCCGATCCGTTTCGAGCACACGCTGTCCGAGGCGACCGGGCCGGACTTCGCCGATGGTTGGGCCGGACCCGACAACACCGATCTGACCCGGCAGCATCAGGGCGAACCGCTCGGCGAGCGCATCATCGTAACCGGGCGCGTGCTCGACGAGGATGGGCGGCCGGTACCGGGAACGCTGATCGAATTATGGCAGTGCAACGCCGCCGGGCGCTACCATCACCTGGTCGACCAGCACGACGCGCCGCTCGACCCGAATTTTACCGGCGCGGGGCAGGTCGTGACCGGCCGCGATGGCGGATATCGCTTCCTGACGATCAAGCCCGGCGCCTATCCCTGGCGCAACACGCCTAATGCGTGGC
>JBFXDF010000255.1:0-5702 GCA_050181375.1 Alphaproteobacteria bacterium | reverse complement strand
CCGAAATGCGGCCCCTCGAAGATTTCCGCGGGAATGGCGCCCATCACCGAAGACAGGCCATAGCCGAGCGTCCCCGGGGCGCTCACCATCAGGTAGAGAAGCGCCGGCGACGGGGTGTCGCGCAACAGGATCAGGGCGGCGCAGCACAGCAGGAAACCGCCGCTGCCGATCGCCCAAACCCACTCCCGCCCGGCGCGGTCCGAGAGGTGGCCGAGCGCGATCTGGCCGGGAACCGCGACAAGGCTCACCGCACCCAGCGCCCAGGCCGCCGTGTCCGTCGAAAATCCGATGTCGAGGAGGTACTTCGTCTGGTGGACCTGAACCGCGTACCAGACGAACAAACCACAAAAGTAACCAATCGCGATCCACCAGAACCGGGTCGTGCGCAACGCGCGCGCCAGGGTCCAATCGATGGCCGCCCATCGAGGATCCACGATATTTCCATGATGCGCGACGGCGGCGCTCGCCGCGGCGGCACCGTCGGGCCGCAGTCCGATATCCTCGGGACGCCGCAAAAGCAGCAGGTTCGGCGGCGCCAGCAGCACAATAATCAGGATGCCGAGCGCCCAGCAGGCGGTCCGCCATCCGCCGCCTTCGATCACCCCCTGCACCCACGGCAGCAGCGTGACCGAGCCCAGTCCGACACCCGAGAACGCGATGCTGAGCGCCAGCCCGCGCCGCCGCACGAACCAGCGGGTCAGGTACAGCGACTGACTGGTGTAGGCGAGGCAATTGACCCCGCCGCCGACCAGCGCGCCGAGCGACAGATAGAGCTGCCACGGTGCGCGCGCCAGCGATGCCAGTATCAGCCCGGCGCCCATCGCGACGATGCCGAGTTCGACGACAAGCCGCGGGCCGCGACTGTCCATCAATCGTCCGACAAACGGCGTCACCACCGCCGAGACGAGAAACCCGAACGAGAAAATTCCCGCCGTCAGCGCGCTGTCGCCGCCGAAATCGCCGAGGATCGGCGGAAACAGCAGCGAGAAGGCGGTGCGGGCGTTGACACCCACCGCCATCGTTAGAAACCCGATTGCAACCAGCACCCAGCCGTAGAAAAACGGCGCGGGAAAGCGGCGCGGCGTCATGCGGTCAAACCCGTCGCGGTTGGCGATTTGCTGTTTCTGCAGGAAATCTGCAGCGAAAGGACATCCGAACCCCCTGCGGTGCGGGGGTTTCGCGGCCGTGAAGCGCAAATTCTGCAGCAAAAGGACCACCCGTCCCGCCATCGCTCCGATCCGCGCCACCGGCTGTTTGATACTCCCGCAATGTGGCGGATTTCGCGTCGTCGCTCCCGTCGAGACCGCATGATCCCCCAATCAAATCCGCGCAGGAACCGCGGGCAAGCGTGATGTTGCCGATCCCGGACCCTGCCTTCCGGGAATGACGATTCAATTCAACCCGATAATGCTTTAATCGGTCGGCTCCGGTCGGCCGCGAAGCGAGGCTCCGATGTCGTTCTTGAACTCGCGCGAGGCGCTCGCCCCTCGGGGCATCGGGAAGTCGGTGCCGCGCCGCGAGGATGCAAGGCTGCTGACGGGAAGCGGCCGCTACGCCAACGATTTCAGCCTGCCCGGTCAGGCCTACGCGTATATTGTGCGCGCGCCGCACGCGCACGCCTCGATCGCGAGCATCGATGCGGCAGACGCGATCGGCTGCCCTGGCGTGCTCGCGGTGCTGACCGGCGGGAATGCGCGAAGCGACGGGCTGCGGCCGATCCCGCACAGCCCGGTGCCGGCGAACCCGCACGAGGTGCCGCTGCGCAACCGTGACGGCTCCGACTTCTTTATCGCGCCGCATCCGGTCCTGGCCGAGGACGCCGTGCGATATGTCGGCGAGCCGGTGGCGGTCGTCGTGGCGGCAACGCTCGCCGAGGCGATGGATGCGGCCGAGCGCGTCGATGTCGCCTACGAGCCGCTCGGCGCCTTGACGCGATCGGAGGACGCGCTTGCGCCGGACGCGCCGCGGGTATGGCGGCGTCACAGCGCAAATCTTTGCGTCGATTCCGAGGCGGGCGACCGGCGTGCTACCGACGACGCCTTCGCGCGCGCGGCGCATGTCGTGCGGTTGCGGACGGCGATAAACCGTGTGACCGGGGTGCCGATGGAGCTGCGCGCCGCACTGGGCGTCTACGACGCGGCGACGGCGCGATACACGGTCCGCACCAGCGCCGGCGGCGGCGTCGTCAGGCAGCGCGACGACATAGCCGGGTCGCTTGGCGTGGCAAAGGATGCGGTGCGCGTGATCTCGGGCGATATCGGCGGCAATTTCGGCATCCGCAACAATACCTGGCCGGAGCTGGTGCTGGTCGCCTGGGCCGCGAAACGCGTCGGACGACCGGTCAAATGGGTGTGCGATCGGCGAGAGGCGTTTCTGACCGATTTCCACGGGCGCGATCTGACATCGGAAGCCGAGCTGGCGCTCGACGCGCATGGCGGCTTCCTCGCCCTTCGCGCGGTCAACACCAGCAATCTCGGGGCGAGCGCGATCTCGTTCGTGCCGCTGGCGAAGGGGATCGCGGTCTCATCGAGCATCTACCAAATCCCGGTCTCGCATATGCGCGGCGTCGGGGTCCTTACCAACACGACCCCGACCTCGGCTTACCGCAGCGCCGGCCGGCCGGAGGTCATGTTCGTGCTCGAGCGTCTGATCGATATCGCGTGCCGGCGCCACGGGTTCGACCGGCTCGATATTCGCCTGCGCAACCTTGTGTCGCCGGACGCAATGCCATACCGCAATCCGCTGGGCCTGGTTTATGACAGCGGCGATTATCCGGCATCGCTGCGCCGCGCCGCCGAACTCGGCGATTGGGCCGGTTTCGATTCTCGCCGAGCCGAGGCGCGCCGTCGCGGCAGGTGTCGCGGCATCGGGATCGCCGCCTCGATCGAACTCAACACCGGCGCGCCGCGCGAACGGGCGGAGATGACCGTCGATCCGGCCGGCACGGTCGAATTGGTGCTCGGTACGATGTCGGCCGGTCAGGGCCATGAAACCAGCTTCGCGCAGGTCGTCGGCGAGTGGCTGGGGATCGACCCCGAGAAAGTCGTGCTGGTGACCGGCGATACCGCGCGCGTGCAGGCCGGCGGCGGCTCCGCGTCGGCGCGCTCGATGCGCCTCGGGTCGTGGGTGACGGCGATCGCCGCCGATCGGGTCGTCGAGCAAGGGCGCCGCGTCGCGGCCGCGCTGCTCGAAGTAGCGGAAGCGGATATCGAATTTGCCCGGGGAAATTTCGTGGTGAAGGGGACCGACCGCTCGATCGGGCTGTTCGAAATTGCCGCCGCCGCGTCGAGCGAGGCGGTTCCGCCGGAGTTGCGCGGCGGGCTGACCGGCGTCGCCGATCAGGTGATGAGCATCCCGTCCTACGCCTATACCGCCGCGGTGTGCGAGGTGGAGATCGACCCGGAAACCGGCCTGGTCGAGATCGTCGGCTACGCCTCGGTCGACGATTGCGGCCGGGCGGTCAACCCGATGCTGATCCACGGCCAGAGTCATGGCGGCATTGCGCAAGGCATCGGCCAGACGCTGTGGGAGGAATGCCGCTATGACCGCGACACGGCCCAGCTTCTGTCGGCTTCGTTGCTGGACTACGCGGTGCCGCGGGCCGATGGCCTGCCGCTGTTCCGAACCGAGATCAGCGAAGTCCCGTCCACCACGAACCCGCTCGGCATGCGCGGCGGCAGCGAGGGGGGCATCACGCCGGGTCTGGCGGCGGTAACGAACGCGATCGTCGACGCTCTGGCGGATTTCGGTGTCGAGCATATCGAGCTGCCGGCGACGCCGGAGCGCGTCTGGCGCGCGATCCGCGACACGCCGCGGCGGCCGTGACGCGCGCCCGCGCGGCGGGGATCTATCGGTTTGCGCCCGATTGGTAGCTGCCCCGCACCAGACCCGGTTCTATGCTCGGCCAACCGTTGCGGGTCGCGTAATCGGTCATGGTGAGGCCGTACAGGAACATCAGCCAGACAATGCCGGTGCCGGCGAAAATCCATTTCAGCGACGGCGGGCCTTTCAACCGCATGAACAGGATGGCGATTATCGCCGCCTGGATCGCCGCGATGCCGAATTGGATGACCGGAGCCCAGACGCCGAGACCGAGAAAGGCGCTCAACATGCTGATCCCGGCCAGCAGCAGCAGCACAAGCCACGCGACGACGAATGGCAGCGCGGTCGCTTCCTTGGCGTCGATTTTCATGAGCGCCCCGGCAGGTAGATGCACGGATACAGAAAGACCCAGACCGCGTCGACAAAACTCCAATACAACCCGACGACCTCAAGCGGCGCGTAATACGCCGGCGTGATCTCGCCACGGTTCAGCTTCCAGAGCATATAAAAAACAAGCCCGACCCCGATCGACAGATGCGTCGCGTGCAGCCCGGTGGCGACGTAATAAAATGTCCAAAAAAGCACCCCGACCGGCGCAAACCCGGGCTTTATCTCGAAATGGACGCCCGGCACGACATGGCTTTCGGCATAATCGAGATAATACTCGTAGCCTTTGATGCAGAGGAAAATGATCCCGAGCAGCGCGGTGGCCAGCAGCAGCCATTTCCCCTCGCGCAGCCGGCCTTGCGCGGTGGCGTTGATCGCCAGAACCATCGTCAGGCTGCTGGTCAGCAATAAGCCGAGATTGATGCTGCCGGCCCAGAATATCGCGTCCTTCGCGGCCTCGGCGAATTCGTGCGGATAGGAAATCCGATAAATGAAATATGTAAAAATCAGCGCGCCGAGGAATATCGTTTCGGTCGCCAGAAACACCCACATTCCGAGCTGGGCCGTTTCGCCCTGCTGTTCGAGCGTGGCGTACTGGACCTCCGGTGCGAGCGTGTAGCTACGCATACTGCGTCCCGTCCTGCGTCGTAAAGCTGCCGTCCTCAGGATCGTAGGCGTACGGCTCCGTCGTCACGACCGGAGTGCGCTCGAAATTGTGCTTTGGCGGCGGCGAGGCGGTGCTCCATTCGAGCCCGGTGGCCTGCCACGGGTTTGCCCCGGCGCGGCGGCCGTAGAACAGACTCCAACCGAGGTAAAACAGCGGCAGGACATAGGCGACGGCCAGGATCGACGCGCCGGCGGAAGACAGCAGGTTCCAGGACTGCCACTCCGGCGGATAGGCGTAATACCGCCGCGGCATCCCGAGATACCCAAGAACGAATTGCGGGAAGAAGGTCAGGTTGAAGCCGATATAGGTGATGATCGCGGTTACGCGCGCCCACATTTCCGGGTAAAGCCGGCCGGTTATTTTCGGCCACCAGAAATGCAGCCCGCCAAAAAACGCGCTGACCGTGCCGCCGACCATGATGTAATGGAAATGCGCGACGATGAAATAGGTGTCCTGCATATGGATATCGATCGCCAGCGTCGCCACGACCAGGCCGGTGACGCCGCCGGTCGCGAACAACAGCACAAAGCCAAGCGCGTATATCATTGGGGCGTCGAACAGGATCGTGCCCTTGTGCAGGCTGACCGTCCAGTTGAACACCTTGATCGCCGACGGGACAGCGACGAAGAACGACATCAGCGAGTATACCACGGCCGAATATATCGATATGCCGGCGGTGAACATGTGGTGGCCCCACACGAAAAAGCTGAGAACCGCAATCGACATCAGCGCATACACCATTCCGGTGTAGCCGAAAATCGGCCGCCGGGCGAAACAGTGGATCAGTTCGCTGACCACTCCCATCGCCGGCAGGATCATAATGTAG
>JBFXDF010000254.1:0-5705 GCA_050181375.1 Alphaproteobacteria bacterium | reverse complement strand
ATGCGCACCTTGCGCCCCCTGAGATCGGGCCGCCGCTGCTTCCGTGCCGTCACGGCGCGCACGGCAGTAAATCGACAGTAATATGGCCGTCCAATCCGCCGCGCAAACCCGGATATTTTTAGGGATGCTGCCCGGGGCGATGTCGCGGCTGGCGCTTGCGCGCCCTCAGCTCGGCGATGCCGTTCCGACCGCGGCGGCCGGGGCCGGGGTGTCGTCAAGCCAGAATGTGTCGGGTTTGTAAATGCCGAAATGCGCGCCGGGGTCCCAATTGTACATGCCTTCGGTCGGTACGTTGTGCAGGCGGTTGCTGACCACAACCGGCTGCGGCACCCCGGCGATGATGCCGATCGAAAATACCTCGTCGGCCCAGATGCCCAGCATCTCATGCCAGATTCGCGCACGCTCCGCGGTATCCGCCGCACTCAGCCAACCCTCGTAAAGCACGAGCAACTGCCCCGCTCCAGGCAGGTGGGGCGGCTCGCCGGCCAGGCCCTTGGTCTCAAAATATTGGCCCCATTTCGGCCATTCGAGCTGCTGCTGCTGGGTCGGCGCGAATTCCGATGGCGGCATGTCGGCGGTGGGCAGCCCGTTTTCGACCCCCTTGGCGATCGACATCAGCGTCTGCCCGGAAAATACGCGGCGGCGGAACAGGGTCAGCTGCATCGGGCGCGTGAACATCCGGACTCCGATCCGGCGCCAGGAATCGCGGATCAATTCGGTGACGTCGCCTTTCTCGCTCGACTCGCCGGAATCCTCGACAACGATGTCAAGCGGCCTGCCGTCGGGGAGATGCCGCAGGCCGTCGCCGCCGCGCGCCAGTCCGAGTTCGTCGAGCAGCCGGTTGGCTTCCGCGATGTCGTACTGGGCCCAGGCCTCGCGGTATTCGGGGCGATACAGCGGGCTTTGCGGCAGGACCGTGTTCTGGCCCTCGATCGCCAGTCCGAAATAGATCGCCTGATTGATTTCGTGACGGTTGGTGGCGAGCGACAAGGCGCGGCGGAAGCGTTCGTCGCGCACCAAATTGCGCCAGACTTCGTCATCGACGTTCAGGTTGGGGTACAGCGCGAGCTGGCTGCCCGGTCCGGTGCGCCAGAGCAATACCTTGTAGCCGTTCTGCTTCTCGCCGGCCTTCAGGAACGTGTAGTCGTCAAAGCTCAGATAGCGCGCCTGCAGATCGCTCTCGCCGGCGCCGGTCTTGGCAGGAATGATCTTGCTGTTCGCGATCGAGAAAACGACCCGATCGATATAGGGCAGCTGCTGGCCAGCGCTATCGACACGATAGTAATAGGGATTGCGTTCGAATACAAGACGCTCGGAGGGAGGTCGCGTCTTCAATACCCACGGTTCAAGCGTTGGCTGGTCCGGGTTATCGTTCTTGTACATCGTCTCTTTCTTATTGTGCAGCGCCGCCCAATTACGCGTCCCGGCCTCCTTCACAAGTGCGGCGAGCTTCTCCTTATCGGCATATTTCTTGTGAAACTGCTTGAGGTAGTGCGCCGGCGCATAGATAAAGAGCGGGCTGGCTCCGGCCAGGGCCGGCAGAAACAGCGGGTTCGGCCGCGCCCAGGTGTAACGTACGGTCTCGCGGTCGATCACCTCGAAACGGGGCGGCTCGCCGTGCGGCATCAGCACGACGGGCAGGCCGGACATCGACAGCTCCTTGTTCGAGGCGACGTCCTCGAACCAGTAGCGAAAATCCTCGCTCGTGAACGGCTGACCGTCCGACCATTTGTGACCGGGGCGCAAATGCAGCGTAAAGATCCGGCCCTCCTGGACATCGAGCCGCTCGAGAATGTCCGGTACGATCTGAAGATCGGGTCTGTAGGCGACGAGCCTCGCGTAGCCGTAGACCACCATGATCCTGGTGTCTTTCGGGCTCGCCATCAGCATCCGCAATTCGCCGCCGGGACGGCCGATCGACTCGATTTCCTCGGCCACATCCGGCGCAAGCGGCACACGCTCGGCGACCGGGGGCAGCTTTCCGGCGGCGACCTGCGCCGCCAGCATCGGGGTTTCGCGCAGCGTGGCCGTCGCCGGCTGCGGCGCGAGAAGCGCCGACAACAAAATAAACGGGAGGAAAAGTGCTAGGCGCAACACCACGCCGTTATTCCGGTCCATGGATCGGTCCTCGATCGACCCCGAAATGTCCTCGGCCGATCATGTTTGACGATCTAACGCGGAAACGACACCTCCACGATCCCGAGCGGGCCATAATTGCCACAAATATGGACCCCCGGTTCGGTAAACACCAGCCCGGTATGCGTACCGGTCGTGACAAAGGTGCCCGCCGGCACGCCGCCACGCCGGTTCGCGACAAAATTGACCAGTTCGACCAGCAACGTGAGCGGATCGCCGGCGCGCAAGCCGGTACATTCGGCAAACGGCCTACCGTCGGCGGTAACGTCGATCGGCGGGTGCACCAGGTCCATTCCGTGCCAATTCGCGGCGGCGGCGCCGTACACGAGCGCACCGTTCGAAAAATTGTCGGCGAGCACCTGCAGCCGGTCGAGCGAGCGGAAATCGTGGTAGCGTGAATCGACCACCTCGATCGTCGGGTGCAATGACGATGCCGAAACGATTTCATCACGCCCGTACGGTAGCGCGCGCGGGTTGAATGCTTGGTTAACGCGGAAGCCGATCTCGCACTCGATCCCGATCACGTGAAGGTCGCGCGCCGGCAGGCTCGCCGGGCTCGCGCGCACCCTCGATGCGTAGATCGGGGCGCAGAAGATCCCGCCCTCGGGCGAGTAGCCGACTTTCCAGCCGCCGGCCCGCTCGCCCAGCCGGCGCATCACCGCATCCTGGATCGCGTAGCAATCGGCCTCGGATTGCGGTCGCGCCGCGTCGGGGATCGCCGCGATCGGCTGTCCGGTACGCGCTCCGGCGAGTGCGGTGGCCGCTTCGTCGATCTGCTGCGGGGTCATGTGGCCTCCTCTCAATTGCCGCCGTCGAGCGCGCCGAGATAGTCGAGCGCGGCGGCGACGCCGCCCTTCTTGTGCGGGATGCCGGCGCGGTGCAGCCCCATCTCGACGCCGCACAGCGTGCCGCACAGCATCAGATCGTTGAAATGCCCGAGATGGCCGATGCGGAAGATCTTCCCCCGCATCTTGCCGAGCCCGGTGCCGAGCGACATGTCGAACCCGTCGAGGATGATCTCCCGCACCCGGTCGGCGTCATACCCCTCGGGCACCAGCACGGCGGTCAGCGAGTCGGAATATTCGCGCGGGTCGGCGCACAATACCTCAAGACCCCAGCCCCGCACCGCGCGCCGCGTCGCCTCGGCGTGACGCGTATGACGGCGAAACACGTTATCGAGCCCCTCCTCGTCGAGCAGCATCTTCAGCGCCTCGCGCAATCCGAACAGCAGGTTCGTGCCCGGCGTATACGGGAAGAACCCGGTTCGCGCGGTCTCGGCCATCGCTCCCCAATCCCAATAGGAGCGGGTCAGCTTCGCGGTCTTGCCGGCGTCCAGCGCCTTGTCCGAGACCGCGTTGAACCCGAGGCCGGGAGGCAGCATCAGCCCCTTCTGCGAGCCGCCCACCGTGACGTCGACCCGCCACTCGTCGTGCCGGTAATCGATCGACCCGAGCGAGGAAATCGTGTCGACCATAAGCAGCGCCGGATGACCCGCCTCATCGATCGCGCCGCGGATCTCGGGGATGCGGCTCGTCACTCCGGTCGAGGTCTCGTTGTGCACGACGCACACCGCCTTGATCCGATGCTCGCGGTCGGCGCGCAGATTCTCGGCGACCCGCGCGGGATCGACCCCGTGCCGCCAATCGCCGGGGACGAGTTCGACATCGAGCCCGAGACGGCCCGCCATCTGCCGCCACAGCGTCGCGAAATGCCCGGTCTCATACATCAGCACCCGATCGCCGGGCGACAGCGTGTTGACCAGCGCCGCCTCCCACGCTCCGGTGCCGGACGAGGGATAAATGACCACCATGCCCGAGGTCTGGAATACCCGCTTCATCCCGGCCACGACTTCTTGGCCGAGTTCGGCGAATTCCGGCCCGCGGTGGTCGATCGTCGGGAACGCGATCGCGTGCAGTACCCGGTCGGGCACATTGGTCGGTCCGGGGATCTGCAGGAAATGGCGGCCGGTATGGCCGGTCGGCTGGTTTTTCATTGGCGGGCTCCAAACGCAAGCCGGCCCAGTGTGAAACGGAACCGTCCCGCCGACAAGGGAGGGTATCGCCCCCGCACCGTGCCGGGTTTACCGGCCGGTTCCCGCCGTCTTCGCGTACGTCGCGCGCACCATTTCCCGGATCACGGCGGTCACTTGTTCCGGCGCGTTGTGGTGGACCATGTGCCCGGTCCGCGGCAGCGTGCGCAACGTGCTGCTTGGCACGATATTATACAGGCGCGACGAATGGCGCTCGAAATTGACGATCCGGTCCCCCGATCCCCCGACAATCGCGGTCGGCAGGCGCAAATGGCGATACCTTCCGCTCAGCGCCGCCGCTCCCGGGATCGCCAGTGCCGCCTCGGCGGCGGCGGACCGCAGATGCCACGGGCGGAAGATCATCCCGCTCGGAAACGCGTCCGCGAATGATTGCGTAACCGGCGCCGGCGCGAACAGCCATTTGTAGAGCAGCGGTTTCGACAGCCGGCCGAGCCACGGCGATATTGTATAGCGCAGGATGTCGCCGAGAACCGGCACCGCCGGCCAGAACGCCAACAGCACATCGAGCCGCGGCGTCGGAAAATAATACCCCCCCAGCAGCACCAGCCCGGCGATCCGGTCCGGATCGCGCAGCGCCATTTCGAGCGCGACGAGCGCCCCCCACGAATGGCCCACGATCACCGGCCGCCCCACGCCGAGTTTGTCGAGCGCCTGGCGCAGCAGCGCGGCCTGCGCCGCCGGCGTCCATATCCGGCCGCGGGGCCGCTCGCTATACCCGAACCCCGGCCGATCGAACACGATGACGCGGTGATCGGCGGCAAGCGAGTCGACGATTCCGCTCGCCATCATCTCGGTTGTCAACGAACCGAGCCCGTGCAGCACGGCGATATCCGGCCCGCTGCCGCGGTCGAGATAATGCAGTCGTACGCCGTCCGCCGTGACGAAACGGCCTTGTGGCGGATTGCGGCGCTCGGCCCGCCTGGCGAGCGCGTAATTGACCGCCGTCGAAGCGGCAAGAACCAGTACCGCCGCCGCGACGCTTGATCCGTACTTGACCGGAGATCGCGCGCCTGAAGGCGGTTTCTCCGGTTGCGTTGGCGCCGTCATTCACTAGCGGACAGCGCGGAGGCACTAACCGCGGCGCGCTCTCGCAACGCTCTGCCGGTCCGTGCCGGGCGCGCCAGGAACAGCAGCAGCGACCGCCCGGTCACCTCGTAGCGATGCCCGAACGGCAGGCGCGCCGGCTCCTCGGGATCGTCGTCCTCCTCCGGCAGATTGGTATCGATCAGGCGCACCCAGTCGCGCTCGCCCGTTACCTCGGGCAAGGTGAACACGACGACGTCGTGATGCGCATTCACGACCAGCAGCAAGGTTGCCTCGCTGCCGCGGCGCGGGATGCCGCTGACCTGCGCCCGCCCGTCAAGCAGCAGCCCGAGGCATCTTGCGTTCCCATCCTGCCACTGCTCGTCCGTCATCTCGTCGCCGTCCGGGGTCAGCCTGGTCGAGTCCTTGATCCCGAGCTCCTCGTTCCATTGCGCGGTCAGAAAACGGCTCTGCCGCAGCACCGCGTATTGACGGC
>JBFXDF010000253.1:0-5715 GCA_050181375.1 Alphaproteobacteria bacterium | reverse complement strand
GCGACTGGAGCGGCGCGCCCGAGCTGCGGGACACGAGTGTCCGGATCGGCGCGGCGCTGCGGCGCGCGTTTCCCGATCCAACCGGCAAGTCGATCGTTTTTGCCGGCAGCGGCGCCGCCGGGTTGCTTGCCGAATTACCGCCCGGTTTTGCGCGCGTCGCGGGGGTTGACCTGACGCTCCCGATCCTCGCCGCGGCCCGCCGGCTGCTCGACGGGATCAGCCTGGAAATCCCGCTGCCTCGGGTACTGAACGAGGCGGGCCGTGTCACGCTGTGCCCGAGCGACCGCCGGCCGGGCCAGCCGGCTGTCGAACTCGCGGCGATCGATGTTCTCGACACGGCCTTTCCCGATGGGGCGGTCGATTGCGTCGTGACGGTGTTTCTGACGGACATACTGCCCGATCCGCTCGCTCTCGCCGGCGAGGTCAGCCGCATCCTTTGCGAGAACGGGGTCTGGATCAATTACGGACCCTCCGGTAACGATCTGAAGGCGCGATGGCGCTTCGACCGGGCCGAAGGCGCGGCCTTTTTCGACGCGGCCGGGTTTGAGGTAATCGAGGCCGAGGAGCAGCGCGGCACGAATCTCGATATAACGAGCCTCTGTCCCGCGGTCAGCTTCCGCAACGCCATGTGCTACCTGACCACGACGCGGAAGGCGGGGCGGCCGGCGAAACGGCTCCGCGAGATACCGCCCAAGCCGGACGATGTCGCGGCGGTAATTCCGCGGCATTTCCCCGGCGCGCATATCACGCATCCGCTGGAAGCAGCAGAAGAGGCCACGATCCTCTTTCAGCACGAACGCGTCAGCGGGCGAAGCGAAAGCTGGCAGATCGGCGGCAGGGCCGCCCGCGCCCTGATGCTTGTCGATGGCAAGCGCACCGTGGGTGATATTGCGGAGCTGCTGAGCCGGCGGCAACCGCCGCACGCGCGCGAGGAGTCCTTGCGCGACTTTGCCCGGTTCTTTGAGAGAGGCTTGCTGAACTGGCGCGAGGACACGCGCGATACGCGCTAGGGCGGCGGCGCCGGGATGGCGCCCGGACGCCGAAGTCAGTGAATCGGGGCGGATGCGTATTGGATGATAAAGCGGATTTCGCCGACCGCCTTCGTCATCGCCTGACCGATCAGGTCGAGACGCGCGAGCTGTTCGATCCGCTCCCGGCGAGCGGCGATCTCGTCGAGGCTCAGGACCAGCCCAAGCAACCCGCACGCGTCGATCAGGCAGAGCAGGACGACATCGCGCGGGTCCGGGATCTCGTCGGTCAGGATCAGCTGTCGCAACCGCGTCCTGACCTCGCGCTGTTCGGTGTCGTCGATTACCGGGTACCGCCGCGTGTGGAAGACCCAGAGGAACCGGCCTTCCTCCTCGCGCAGCACGCCTTTTTCGACAAGCCGCTTCAGCGCGACGTCGCGGTATCGGCCGGCGTTCAGCGCGATCAGCTCGATCGCGGCGCTCGTCGTCGCCTCGTTTCCGTCCGACACGAGCGCGCTCAGAGCGTCATCGAGTATCTCGTCGCCGGTCGGCTCGCGATCGACGACAAAGAAACGGTTCAGGTCGGTATCCACCTTGCTGCGCAGCGCCAGCTCCATCAACGCGGCGCCGGCGAGCACGACATCGGCGGCCGACAGCGGCAACTCGACAAGCTTGCCGTGCTCGTCGAGCTGGAGAAGCACGATTTCCTCGACAAATCCGAGCATTGCCGAAGCCTCAACGAACCGCGGCGATTGCCGCCGCCGCGTCGTCCCGAACCGTGAAAATCGTGTCGAACCCGCTGATCGAGAATACCTCGCGCACCCCGGGGGCAAGCCCGAACAACGCCAGCTTGCCGTGCGCCTGCTGCACCTTTCTCGCGACGAGCAGGAGGACGCGCAGTCCGGCGCTGCTGATATAATCGAGGTTGGTCAGATCGATCGCGAGACGCGGCGTGTCGCTTTCAACAAGACGCGTCAGCTGCTCCTCGGCGGACGGGGCCGACTGGCTGTCGAGGCGGCCGGCGAGTTTCGCGACCACGACGTCGCCCGCGCTTTCATGGGCAAATTCCATCGCGGATTACGCCTCCCGGTGTGGCTTGAGGCCTCGTAGCACGCGGCTGAACCTACCGTCAACAACGGCATCGCTCGGCCGGTAGCGCCCCGGTTTGAAGCGGATGCGATGCCGGCGCCCGGCGATTGTTTATCGATCATGTTCGGGACGAAAACGCGCGTGGCGCTGATCCATAACGCGGCGGCCGGCGATGCGTCGCACGGCCGCGACTGGCTGCTCGATGTGCTGTCGCGCGCCGGGTACGAGGTCGAGTACCACCACCACAAGAACGCCGCGATCGACGCGGCGCTCGACAGCGCGGCCGCGCTGATCGTGGTGGCGGGCGGCGACGGCACCGTCGCGCAGGTCGCCGCGCGGGCGCGTCCCGACGGGCCGCCGATCGCGATCCTGCCGCTCGGCACCGCCAACAACATCGCGGCCTCGCTCGGTCTGGGCGGGGACATCGAAGGGCTGGTCGCCGGCTGGCGCGGCGGCGCGGCCCGGCCGTTTTATCCGATCGATTGCGAGGGCCCGTGGGGCCGTCGCCGCCTGGTCGAAGGCTTGGGGTTCGGCGCGATCGAGGAGGCGATCGCCGACCTGCCCGACACGGTCGACCACGAAGCCGCCTGCCGCGGCTACGCTCGCGAGGTGATGACCGACGACCCCGAGCTGCTCGAACTGACCATCGACGACGGCGAAACGATATGCGAGCGTTTTGCCGTCCTCGAGATCGCGGCGATTCCGCTCGTCGGACCAAATCTGAACCTCGCCCCGACGGCGAACCCGAGCGGCCGTCACTTCGCGGTCAGCTTTATCCGCGACACGGTTGCCGAGAGACGATCCCTCGCGGCGTGGATCATCGCCCCGCGCCAAGGCGAGCCGCCGCCGGTCATCATGCGCAGGGCGGCGCGGGCGACGATTGCCGGGCGGTTTCAGCGGGTTCGGATCGACGGCGATGTGCACACCGCCGCCGAGGAACCCGGCTGGGATCTCGACGCGCCGATCACGCTGACCTCGGCCGCCGAGCCGATACGGTTTCTGATCCCGGGCTGAGCGCGGCGGGCCGCGCGTCAGCGGTGGGCGACCGGGACGTTCCAGATGTCGGCGGCGTATTCGGCGATGGTGCGGTCGGAGGAGAACCACCCGATGCGGGCGATGTTGAGCGCGGCGGCGCGGCCCCATGCTTGCGGCTGCGCCCACAGCGTCTCGACCTCGGCCTGCGCGGTGCGGTAGGCGGCGAAGTCGGCCGCGATCATGTACGGGTCGATGTAGCGGATGCGGTCGGCGATGTGGCGGAAACGGCCGGGGTCGTCGGGCGAGAAGTCGCCGCCGCCGATCGCGTCGAGCGCCGCGGCGAGTTCGGGCGAGGCGGCGATCGCGTCGCCGGCGTCGAGGCCGCGCCGCGCCCGCGCCTGAACCTCGTCGGCCTTCAGCCCGAAGATGAAGATGTTTTCCGCCCCGACATGCTCGCGGATTTCGACATTGGCGCCGTCGAGCGTGCCGATCGTCAAAGCGCCGTTCAGCGCCAGCTTCATGTTGCCGGTACCGGAGGCTTCCATGCCGGCGGTCGAAATCTGCTCCGACAGGTCGGCGGCCGGGATGATGACTTCCGCTAGGCTGACATTGTAGTTCGGCAAGAATACCAGGCGCAGCAGATCGCGGGTCAGCTTATCGCGGTTGATGACGGCGGCGATGTCGTTGGCCAGCTTGACGATCATCTTGGCCTGGAAATAGCCGGGGGCGGCCTTGCCGGCGAAGATTTTTACCCGCGGCGTCCACGGCCCGTCCGGGTCGGCGCGGATCGCGTGATAGCGCGCTACCGTGTCGAGCAGGTTCAACAGCTGCCGCTTGTATTCGTGGATGCGCTTGATATGGACATCGAACAGCGCGTCGGGGTCGAGCGGCGCGCCGGTGTGCTCAAAGACGAAACGGCTCAGCGCGATCTTATTGGCGCGCTTGACGGCCGCGAGCCGTTCGATGACCGCCGGATCGTCGGCCCGCTCGGCAAGCAGCGACAGGGCCGCCCCACCATCGAAAACCGTGGTGTCGAGAACCCTGTCGCCGCAGGTTTCGCGCAGCAGCCGGGTCAACCTCGGATTTGCCTGATGGAGCCAGCGCCGGAAGGTGATGCCGTTGGTCTTGTTGACAATGCGCTCGGGGTAGAGCCGGTGCAGATCGGCGAAGACCGTGTCGCGCAGCAGCTTGGTGTGCAGCGCCGAGACGCCGTTGACGCGGTGCGACCCGATAAAGGCGAGATGGCCCATCCGAACGTGGCGACCGTCGGCCTCGTCGATGATGGAGAGCGCCGCCTCGTCGACCGGGCCGGCCATGCGCTCGCGCGCCGCTTCGAGATGCTGCGCGTTGATCCGATAGATGATCTCGAGATGGCGCGGCAGGACGCGCGCGATCAGTTCGACCGGCCAGCGCTCCAGCGCCTCGGGCAACAGCGTGTGGTTGGTGTAGCCGAACGTATTTACCGTGGCGTGCCACGCCGCGTCCCACGTCAACCCGTAAACGTCGAGCAGCAGCCGCATCATCTCGGCGATCGCGATGCTCGGATGCGTATCGTTGAGCTGGATCGCCGCGTGTTCCGGCAATGACGGCAGATCGTTGTAGGTTTGCAGGTGGCGGCGCAGGATGTCCTGCAGCGAGGCCGAGACAAAGAAATACTCCTGCCGCAGGCGCAATTCGCGGCCCGAGGCGGAGGTGTCGCTGGGATAGAGAATTTTCGAGATCGCCGCGGCGCGGGCCTGGTCGGACAGCGCACCGACATGATCGCCTTCGTTGAACAATTCGAGACGCAGCGGGTCCGCCGCGCGCGCCGACCACAGCCGCAGCGGGTTGACATGTCTGCCGCGCCAGCCGGCGATCAGCGTGTCGTAGGCAACCGCCTCGATGGTCTCGTCGGGACGCCAAACCGGCCGCACGCGCCCGGGCGCCACCTCGCGCATCTCGACCCGGCCGCCGAACTGGACATCGTACACGGCATCCGGCCGCGCGAATTCCCAGGGATTGCCGAAGGACAGCCAGTCCTCGGCGATCTCCTGCTGCCAGCCGTCGCGAAACACCTGGTGGAACAGCCCGTGGTCGTAGCGGATGCCGTAGCCGTAAGCCGGTACGCCGAGGCTCGCCATGCTTTCCATCAGGCAGGCGGCGAGCCGGCCGAGACCGCCATTGCCGAGCGCCGCGTCGGGTTCGGCCCGCCGCATCCGGTCGAGATCGACGCCGAGATCGCCGAGCGCGGCGGCGACCGTCTCGGTCAGGCGCAGGTTCTCGACCACATCGGCGAACAAACGGCCGATCAGAAATTCGAGCGAGAGATAGTAAACGTGCTTTTTGCCGCCGGCGCGGTTGGCGCGGTCCACCGCGAGCCAGCGATGGACGACCCGGTCGCGCAATGCGAGCGCGGTGGCGACAAACCAGTCGCGCGCGGTCGCGCTGTCGCCGTCCTTGCCGACCGCCACTGCCAGCTTGGCGAGCACGGTCGCCTTGAACGCCTCGATATCGGCGTCCGTCGTCGCGGCATCGGGAACCGGGACCGCGTCGCCGCGGCCGAAAGCATCGAGCATCAATGGGAAGTCGGACAGGTCGTTGGGCATGGGAAGCAACGTGCTTGCTGGCGCCGGACCGAAATCGGCGCGATGCGATCGCGGATGTGTCCCGCGACGGTAAGATGGAATAGCCGTGGTTAATATGG
>JBFXDF010000252.1:0-5728 GCA_050181375.1 Alphaproteobacteria bacterium | reverse complement strand
CGGGTACGACATGGACAACATGAAGGCGCGCGCCTTTGTCGAAAGCGAGATGCCGCTCCCCGGCTTCGACCCGGCCGCCGCGGAGGCGTTCGCGATCGTGGCGCGCAGGCTGGTTGCCGCCGCTGAAATCGTTGCGCAGGCGCTACGCCGGTCCGTGCGCAGCGCGCGCTACGGCCGCGATGTCCCTGCCGACAGCGCGCCGCTGGCGGCAGTGTACGAGGATTTCTGGGCCGCCACGCACGACAGGTTTTTCACCCTGCTGCCGACGCAGGGACCCGCGGATTGGGAGACCGCGCTCGCTGCGGCGAACCAGGAATGGCGGGGACGGCTGCGCGCGACCGCGCTCCGTTTGTTCGACGAGGCTGCGCCGCTCGACCCGTCCGCCGTCTCATGCGATCCGCGTCGCGTCGTCGAGGCGCGCCGTAACCTGGTGAACACGCTGAACGGATACGGTATCGCCGGGGCGAAGCTGTTTTCGGAATTGAACCTGCCACAACGGAGCGGCGGGCGCGCGAAAGCCGGAGGGCGGCATAATATTCGGCCATAAGCATTTCCGTGCGGTGACCGCCTGGTGGCGCCGGCTCCAGCCCAGCGGCGATAGCATGCTCAATCGGGGCGCAAATCGGGCGGTGCTCGCGCGGCTACGTCGGGCGGACCTCTTTGACGCGATGCAGGACCCGGCGACATTCGCGCTGTACCGGGATTTGGATGCGCGCGATCCCGACGATCTGCCAGCGATCGCGTTGTGCGCCGCCGTCCTTGCCGGTGTGCGCGACGAGCGGCCGGAGCATCCGGCGCGCACGCTCGGGCCGCCCTCACTCGACGCGATTGAGCAGGCCCTGATGAAGCCGTTGCGTTTCCGCCGGCTGATAGCGGCTGACACGCCGCAGGATCGCCTGACCGCGTTGCGCCGCGCCGTAGCAATCGCGGACGGGAAGATGAATGCGCGCGAGCTTGCCGCCGCCTGTCTTGACTGGTCCGAGCAGAGACAGCGGCGCTGGATTTTCGAGTACTACGGCGCGGGTCGCGCCGCACCCGGCGCCGATGTCGAAACTGAGAAGACCGAGGAAAAGGCCGCATGAGCCAGTTTCTGCAGCTGCATCTGCTGACCTTCTACCCGCCATCCAACCTGAACCGCGACGACACCGGCCGGCCAAAAACCGCGACGGTCGGGGGCGTGCCGCGATTGCGCATCAGCAGCCAGGCACTCAAACGCGCGTGGCGCAGCTCCAGCATTTTCAGTGATCGCTTGCGTGACCACCTTGGCCAGCGCACACAACGGTTCGGTGAGGAGATCGAGCGGCATTTGCGCGAGCGTGGCGTCGCACCCGATCGCGCCCTGGCGGTGGCGCGCGGGATCGCACAACATTTTGGCAAGCTGAAGCCGGAGCGTGATCCGGCGCCAGCGCGCACCGAACAACTCGCCTTTATTGCTCCGGAGGAGCGGCAAACTGCTCTTGCGCTCGCCGAGCGCATCGCCGCGGGCGAAAGGATCGAGCTTACCGCCGATCAGTTGCTGCGCCGCGCCGATACCGCCGCCGATATCGCGATGTTTGGCCGGATGCTGGCCGACAACCCGGACTATAACCGGGAAGCTGCGGTACAGGTCGCGCATGCGATAACGACACATCGCGTCACCGTCGAAGACGACTACTACACCGCGATCGACGATCTGAAGACTGCGGAAGAAGACGCCGGCGCCGGCTTTGTCGGCGAACTCGGTTTCGGCTCCGGAATCTTTTACCTCTACACGTGTATCGATACGGGGCTGCTGCAGCGCAATCTCGGCGGCGAGCGGGCGCTGGCCGGCGACGCCGCGGCCGCGTTGGCCGAGACGGCGGCGACGGTCTCCCCGAAGGGCAAGCAGCCGTCCTTCGCCGCCCGGGCGCGCGCGCATTACGTGCTCGCCGAATTTGGCCGGGTCCAGCCGCGAACGCTGGCTGGCGCCTTTATCAGGCCGGTTGAGGATATCGATCTGGCTACCGCCTCGATCGCGCGGCTTGAGGACTGGCGCGGCAAAGTCGACCGTGCATACGGACCGGCGGCCGATTCGAGCATAGCCATGGATGTCGCCGAGAGCCGCGGTACGCTCGCCGATATCGTCGGGTTCTGCCGCGACGCGGCGAGCCAGCCTGCCAACGCATGACCGCGTTCCTGACCTTCGCCATCGCCGCGCCAATCGCTGCGATGGGCGAACTCGCGGTCGGCGAGCGCCGCACGACTTGGGATCGGCCCGGCCGCTCGGCGGTGCTGGGGCTGGTCGCGGCGTGCCTCGGTCTTGAGCGAGACGATGAAACGGCGCACGCCGATCTGGAGGCGGGGTTCGGCCTGGCGCTGCGCATCGCGCGGATGGGACCGCTGCTCACAGACTATCACACCGCGCAGGTTCCGCCCACGCGGCGCGGCCGACGCTTCGCAACTCGCGCCGAGGAACTTGCCGCCGACGATCTCGAAACGATCCTGTCGCGCCGCGATTACCGCATGGACGCTCTCGTTCTGGTGGCGCTGTGGCGGCACGATAACGCGCGCTGGCAACTGGCCGATATCGAGAGGGCCATGCAGGCGCCGCGCTTCACGCCCTATTTCGGCCGCAAATCTTGCCCGCTGATGCTGCCCTTAGCGCCGCTCCCGACTGAGGCCGCCGACCCCATCGCCGCTCTCGCCTACCGCGCCGAGTGCGGACCTGAACCGGAGCGCCACCTTGCGCCCTCAGGGGCGGCGGTACTTATCACGATGACGGCTGCGGATGTCCGGCAATTCGGCTTGTCGGACAGGGTCCGACGCGTCGAGTTCCGGCGCGACGCGATCGCTAGCCGCCGGCGCTGGCAATTCGATTTGCGCGACGAAGCGATCCTGGCCGAGGCGCCATGACCGTCGAGGACCATGCGGGACCGTTCCTGGTGCACGCTCGATTACGTCGGGACCGTCCAGCGCAGGCCCTTGCCCGCGTTCTCGTCCCGCAAGAGGATGGGGCACGACTTGGCGCGGCGCATTCGCTCGTCTGGGCGTTGTTCGCCGATGCCCCGGATCGGCGCCGCGACTTTCTCTGGCGGGAGACGCGGCCCGGCGAGTTTCTGATCCTCGCCACGCGACAACCGGCCGATCATCACGATCTGTTTCTGCTGGAGCACAAGCCGTTCGCGCCGACGCTTTATACCGGCCAGCGGCTGCGTTTCGATCTGCGCGTCAATGCCGTAATCAGCGTTCCCGCCGGACCGGGAAGCCGGGGCAAGCGCCGCGATGTGGTCACCGCCGCGCTCGCGCGCCTCGATGCGCCCGAACGTGCTGCCGCGCGGGAGGAGACAATTCGCGAGGTCGCCGCCTTATGGCTCGTTAAGCGGGCGGTTGGCGCCGGGTTTCGTATCGATCCCGGTGAGGTGCTTATCGCCGCCGAGGAATGGGTTCGTATCCCGCGCGAGCGGGGGCGACCGGTCGCTTTCTCGGCATTGACAATAAAAGGCGCCCTGACCGTGGTCGACGCACCGCGCTTCCTTGCGGCGATGATCGCCGGCTTCGGCGCCGCCAAGGCATTCGGCTGCGGTCTGATGCTGATCCGGCGAGCGTAATGATGGCCCGGAGCCTGCCTGGACTGCCGCCGCCGCGCCCGATCCCGATCAAGGAACGCGCTTCGCTGCTGTTTCTCGAAAAAGGCCGGCTCGATGTAATCGACGGCGCTTTTGTGCTGGTCGACGAGGCTGGCGTGCGCGTCCATATCCCAATCGGCGGCGTCGTCTGCCTGATGCTTGAACCGGGAACGCGCGTCTCGCACGCCGCTGTGGCGCTGGCGGCGCGCGCCGGGACCTTGCTGATATGGATCGGTGAGGCGGGTGTGCGCTTATACGCCGCCGGTCAGCCAGGCGGTGCCCGATCCGACAGACTGCTGTATCAGGCGCGCCTTGCGTTCGATGATGAGGCGCGGCTTAAGGTCGTACGCAAGATGTACGCGATCCGCTTCCGCGAGGAAGCGCCGATGCGGCGCTCAATCGACCAGCTTCGCGGGATCGAGGGCGCGCGGGTTCGCGAGATGTACAAGGCGCTGGCGGCGCAATACTCGGTCAGGTGGAGCGGGCGCGAGTACGATCCGCACGATTGGGCCTCGGCCGACACCGTCAACCGCTGTCTATCCGCCGCGACGGCGGCGCTGTATGGCATCACCGAGGCGGCGGTGCTCGCCGCCGGGTATGCCCCGGCGATCGGGTTTCTGCATACCGGAAAGCCGCAGAGCTTTGTCTACGACATCGCCGATCTTTTCAAGTTTGAGACCGTGGTGCCGATTGCGTTCCGGATTGCTGCCGCGGTGCAAGCAGGCCGGCCGTTAGACGGCCGCCTCGTGTCCGACCCTGTGGCCGAGGTGCGCCGGCGTTGCCGCGATTCATTCCGGCGCATGCAAATTCTTGAGCGCCTGATCCCGACGATCGAGGAAGTGTTGGAGGCCGGCGGCTTGCCGATCCCGGAAGCGCCGCCTGAGGCGATGCCGGTAGCGTTCGAGGACCGGGGCAAGCTCGGCGATGATGGTCATCGTGGTTGAGAACGCGCCGCCGCGGTTGCGCGGCCGCCTCGCAGTATGGCTATTGGAGGTGCGCGCCGGGGTCTATATTGGCAATTACAGTCGCCGCGTGCGCGAGATGATTTGGGGACAGGTTTGCGCTTACATTGATGACGGCAACGCGGTGATCGCGTGGGCGGCGCCGAACGACGCCGGGTTTGAGTTTGATACATGCGGCCGGAATCGCCGGGTGCCGACCGATCTTGACGGGCTGCGGCTGGTGCGGTTTGGCCCCGAGGCTGCGTTACCGCCAGAGCCGGGGCCGATGAGCCGCGACACGCGCCGGCGCAGGTGAATAAAGCGGCAACCTCGGTGCGCTGATTGACAAGTGAATTATCGTGTTGCCTCAGGCGCTTCTCGGAAGAGCGTTCCCCGCACGCGCGGGGATGAACCGACGGTAAGCGGATCGCTTGCGCTTGTCGTGACGCGTTCCCCGCACGCGCGGGGATGAACCGACGCCGTTACTGGTGGAATCTGTTGAGGCGGCGCGTTCCCCGCACGCGCGGGGATGAACCGGTATAGCCAGTTTCTTTCCAACCAGGACCGGCGCGTTCCCCGCACGCGCGGGGATGAACCGTTGACGTCAGAAACAACCGATGGATGGGAGGGGCGTTCCCCGCACGCGCGGGGATGAACCGCAGATACCCGGTGGCCGCCGCGTATCGCGTACCGCGTTCCCCGCACGCGCGGGGATGAACCGTCGAGCGCCTCCCCGAGATAGTGCATGCTGCCGCGTTCCCCGCACGCGCGGGGATGAACCGCAGCCCGACGCCCGTTGCCGTCGCCACGTAGAGCGTTCCCCGCACGCGCGGGGATGAACCGTTTGTGCTGACGATCTCCTTGTCACGATCCGTGCGTTCCCCGCACGCGCGGGGATGAACCGTCGATGCGAGCCGCCTTCACCTGTTCGGCCACGCGTTCCCCGCACGCGCGGGGATGAACCGAACCGGATGTCTTTCCAGAAATTGCTTGCGATGCGTTCCCCGCACGCGCGGGGATGAACCGCATGCCGCCAGACACAAATTGCGACTGGATGCGCGTTCCCCGCACGCGCGGGGATGAACCGGAGTAACCGCCGATGGCAACGCTGATGACCCGGCGTTCCCCGCACGCGCGGGGATGAACCGTTGCAGGATTGCCGACGCTGCGGCAGGCGAGAGCGTTCCCCGCACGCGCGGGGAT
>JBFXDF010000251.1:0-5731 GCA_050181375.1 Alphaproteobacteria bacterium | reverse complement strand
CTTGCTCGACGGCGCCGAGTTCTTTCTGTCGATCCTGCCGCCGGGGGAGGCGGAAAGCCTGGCTCGTCGGTTGGCGCCGGCGCTGGCCGCGCTCGCGAAAATGCCGGTCTATGTCGATTGCAACGCGATCAGCCCGCAGACCGCCGAGCGCGTCGCGGCGATCGTCGAGCCGACCGGCGCCAAATTCGTCGATGGCGGCATTATCGGCGGCCCGCCCCGCCCGGGCTACAGCCCGGCGATCTACGCCTCGGGGGCGGCGGTCGGCCAAACGGCGGTGCTGCGCGACTGGGGGATCGACTGGCGCGTGATCGACGGGCCGGTCGGCGCCGCGTCCGGTCTCAAGATGTCCTATGCCGGCATCACGAAAGGCATCACCGCGCTCGGCTCGTCGATGATGCTCGGCGCGGCGCGGTTCGGCTGCGCCGAGGCGCTGCTCGCCGAACTTAAGACCAGCCAGCCGCAGATCTTCAATTATCTGAGCGCCAGCATACCGCGGATGTACGACAAGGCGTATCGCTGGGTCGCCGAGATGGAGGAAATCTCCGATTTCCACGGGACCTACAAGCCGGCCGCCGACATCTACGCCGCGATCGCCCGCCATTACGAGGCGCTGGCCGCCGCCGAAGCGGAAACCGCGCCCGGCCCCAATAACCCGATCAAAACGCTCGACCGGGTGCTCGGCCGATAGGCATTTTGGCAATTTTTGCCACCGCAACGGGCGCCGCTGTTACCGCGCATGCCCCCGGCGTTGAGCGCTAATGACCGAGATGGACGAGGGCGCGCTGGAGCGGGGCGTCCGATACCTTGATTATGCCGACAAACGGCTCGTCGAGTTCGAGTATCAGAAAGATCGCCCCGGCCGCTGAAATTGCGCAAATCACGAAAATGATGGCCGCGGTCGGGTTGCCCGGCGCGAACAGGCCGAGACCGGTGAAAATCACCGTCACCCACAGGATCAGCACGACTAGGAACGGAATGGGGATCGTCGAGGCGCCGCGCGAAACCAGCAGAAAACGGGTGCGATTGATGTCCGTCAGCAACTGCAAAGCCCGGGCGCGCTGAGCCTGGTGCTCCTCTGAGTTGGGCGGCAGCTGGGCTATCCGGTCATGCAGCCCTTCGAGTTGAAACGCGTACGGTCTGGCTCCAGTCGTGGCGTTATCGCTCGACCAGACGTGTTCGATCGCTTCCATCACCGCCGCGCGGAGCTGCGCCCGAGAATCGTCGGCCTCGTGTCCATAATGCGCGAGCACGCGATCCAGCATCATGATGTCGGTCGACAGCTGGATCAGTTCGTCGCCGCGCGAATCGTAGGCCATTTTCGCCGTCGACAGCAGCAGGCTCAGCACCAGCGCGCTGATCGTGGCGACAAGCCCCAACGCCACCTTGGCGATGTCTTTCGTGTCGGCGCTGAGATGCCCCTCGGGCAGCCGCGAGCGCAAAAACATGCCGAACAGCATGCCGCCGACCGACAACGTGATCATCGCGAGGCTGGCTACGATCGTGATCATGCCCGGCGTTGTCCCCGGACGACCTTTCTTCTCGCCTTCATCCCGCCCCTATAGCACTGCTGTCCGGTACAGGGCAGGGTGGTCTGGTTGAGCGATTTCGAACCGAGACCTACCAAAGGGCGCGCCCCTCGGCCGGGTTTGACCCGTGGGCCTTCAGCCCACGGATTTGATCCGTGGGCGTCCCCGTCTTTCTCGCAACGAAAGCCACGCCGAGAAGGCGGCCGGATCAAGCCCGGCCACGGGGTGGTTCCGATTGCACAGGAATGTAGCGCATATCGAATTTCCGTAAGCAGGCGGCCATGCTCCCGGTGCACCTGACGTTATTTTGCGGATTTTGAGCAGAAAGGCTGGGCGAGGCTTATTGCTCGCCGAACTTGTACGGATACTTCAATGTTCCCGTCTTGTACGCCGGCGGATCGAGGATGACCTGCACGCCCGGTTTTGAGAATTGTTCAAGGTCGTTCCCCTTCACCCCCTGGTACTGAATCGTCAGGATGCGCGGCTCGGCCCACTCCCCGTCGGGGCCGAATTTGATGTCGCCCATGATCGTCTTGAATGTCGTTGCATGCACATATTGCGCAAGCTTGTCCTGGTCGAGCGTCTTGGCGCCCTCGACCGCCTGCTCGACAACCTGAAAATGCGCATAGACCTGCGGCGGCACGTAATAGCCGAGCAAGTCTGTGCCGGCTTCCTTGGCGCGCGCCTGGTACTCCTTTATGAAATCGTCGACGCCGGGAAAGTTCATTGTCGGCTCGTGCACAAACAGCTCGTAATCGACGATGCCATTCAGCTTTTCGCCCATCTGCTGTTTGATCGAGCCGTATTGCAGACCGATAATCGGGCCGCCGAACATCTTGGCGGTCAGCCCCTGCTCCTCGACGGCGCGCAGCATGCCCGCGCTGTCTGCCGGGTATGACGCGACGAACACAAGGTCGGGGTTGGTCGCCTTGATCGCTCGCACGATAGGGCTGAAATCGAGCTGGTTCGGCGGATAATTCTTGTCGTAGACAATCGTGAGTCCGGCCTTCTTGGCATGCTCGCGCGCGCCCGCCATCGCGTTCTTCGAGAATTCGGCGTCGGCGCCGACCATCGCCAGTGTCTTTGGCTTCGGCTCGATTGTCGCGGCGGCCGCGAAATAGCCCGCGGTGATCGCCGCCTTACCGTCGGGGCCGTACGGCATCGTCTGGAAGAACCGCGGATAGTGGAACTGCTCGTTCACCGCCAGCGCCAGCGTGTCGAACACGGCAACCTTGTGCTCGATCAGGATAGGCATCGCGGCGGCGCTGTAATTGGTGCCCTGCGCGACGACAAGGTCGACCTTGTCGACGTCGAGCAGCTTCGTATAGATGCCGGGGTCGAGCGCCGGGTTGCTCTGGTCGTCGTAATGTACGAGCTGCACCGGGCGGCCGAGCAGGCCACCCTTCTGGTTGACGCGCTCGGCCCAGATCTGCGCCGCCAACAGAAACTGCTTGCCGCTCGCGGCGCTGCCGCCGGTCTCCGGGCAGCTGAACCCGATCTTAATCGGCTCCGCGCCCAGGCTCGGCGAAACCGTCGTAAGCAGCAGCAGCGCCGCGCCGGCTAGCCTCTTCATCGGCATTCGTGATCTCCCTGGCTTGATCATCGCTGCGGGGCCGCCGCGGCGCCAACCGGCTTCCAGAACCGTGAGATGAACCCGCGCCGATCGACCGCGAGCGGCTCGCCGGACGTCGCTGCCTTCGGCCCGTCGCAATGCCAGCGATAGATCGTGTCATGCCCGGTGACGTACATCGGAATGAAATCCGCCCCCGGGTTCTCGGCGCACCAGGCGTCGGCCGCGGGCAGGTCGCGGCTTGTATTCGCCTTGCCGCAGGGCAGGTTCGCCCCAAGACTGCAGATCAGAACCCGCCCCTCGGCGCAGCGGTACAGTGTCGAGACCTTGACCTGTTCGGCCGGCATTTTTTCGAGGCCGAACAGCCGCACCGCCTCCGGCACGAGCGATTGCGGTATTTCCTGCGGCATGTCGTCGGACATGTGCCCCTGACACAGTGGCGTGAGCGCGTCCGCCGAGACCGCCGGACCGGGAATGATCGGCAAGGATATGGCCAGCAGGGCAGCCGTGCGGCCGTATTGCAACGCGCCGACCCGCCACACCGCCACGATCCGCCTGGTCAGAGATAGACCCCCTTCATCCCGCCGGCGGGATACCGCGTGCCGGCGGCGGCGCCGATCGGCACGGCCTCGGCGATGCCGTCGATCTCGTCCTGCGTCAGCTGCACCGCAAGCGCGGCGAGATTTTCCTCGAGCCGCTCGATCCGCTTTGTGCCGGGGATCGGCAGCACGTCCGGGCCTTGCGCCAGGAGCCAGGCCAGAGAGAGCTGCGCCACGGTGCATTGCTTGTCGGCGGCGATCGCCTCGACCCGCTCCACCAGGGCTCGGTTCTTCTGAAGGTTGTCGCCCTCGAAGCGGGGATGGCGGGCGCGCGTGTCGCCGGCCGCGAGGTTCGCGACATCGGGAACGACCCCCGCCAACAGGCTGCGGCCGAGCGGGGCATAGGCGACAAACGAAATCCCGAGATCGTTGATCGCCTCGCGCGTCTCGGTCGCCTCCTCGCGATAGAGCAGCGAGAATTCGCTCTGCACGGCGGCGATCGGCCACACCGCGTGCGCCTTGCGCAGCCGCTCCGGACGCGCCTCGCACAGCCCGATAAACCTGATCTTGCCGCGCTCGACGAGCCGGCTCATCTCGCCGACCGTGTCCTCGACCGGCACATCGGGATCGACCCGGTGCTGGTAATAAAGGTCGATCACGTCGAGGCCGAGCCGCCTCAAGCTCGCGTCGCAGGCCTGCCGCACATATTCGGGACGGCCGTTGACGCCGTTGGCGCCGCCGGGGTTCTGCGTCTGGCCGAATTTGGTCGCGATGACGAGGTTGTCGCGCCGTTTCCCCTTCAGCGCGCGGCCGATCAGCTCCTCGTTTTGGCCCCAGCCGTACATGTCTGAGCTGTCGAAATGATCGACCCCGAGATCGATCGCACGATGGATCAGCTCGATCCCGGCCTCGTCGTCGCTTGTCCCGTATGTTCCCGACAGCGACATGCAGCCGAGCCCGATCGCCAACACCTCCGGCCCGTCTTTGCCGATCCGCCGCCGCCTGCTCTGCTCGCCGTCGCTCATCCGATCCTCCCGCCAATTCGCGTGCACCATAACGACCCGCGAAGTTTTTCGACAACCGCGAAGACGGCGCTATGATCCTTGCCACTGCCACTGGGAGTGCCAGCAGGAGGGAACGATGGCGGACAACACGCATGTTTATGTCGGCGTCGCCGGCACGGTCGGCATGACGCATGACGGCAATGTGGCGGGGGTTCTCCGGCAGGCGGCCGGCGACAACCGCTGGGAAAAGCTCGGCGGCGGACTGCCCGAGGACGCCGAGGTCCACGCGGTCACGGTGCACCCGACCGATCACGACACGCTCTTTGTCGGCAGCACCAAGGGCATTTTTCGCAGCACCAATCGCGGCGGCAAGTTCGAGAAGCTGAACGTGCCGGGCGACCCCGACACCTGGTCCATCCTGGTGCACCCGAAGAACCCGAAGCGGATTTACGCCGGCGCCAGCCCGATCCACACCTATCGCAGCGACGACGGCGGCGATAACTGGAAAAAACTCGCCGACCCCGGTCTGCCGGATCGCGTCATCATGGCGTTCGCCTGCCGCGTGATGCGGCTCGATGTCGATCCGAATTCGCCGGACGACGTCTACGCAACATTGGAGGCGAACGGCGCGATGCGCAGCCGCGACGCCGGCGAAAGCTGGGAGGATTGCACCGCCGATCTGATCCGCTTCTGCGAGGAGCCGAAATACCGCAGCCGCATCGGCAGCCAGACCGAGATCGAGGGCATGCTCGACGGGCACGCGCTGGCGTGCAGCGCGGCGGCGCCCGGCACCGTGTTTCTCGCCAACCGCATGGGGCTGTTCCGCAGCGCCGACCGCGGCGAGCATTGGGAGGACATGGAGATCGGCCGCTTCTCGCCGCTGACCTATGGCCGCGACATCCGCACCTCGCCGCACGACCCGAAGGTGCTGTATGCCGCGCTCAGCCCGGCGGCGCGCTCGACCGACGGTTCGGTCTGGCGCAGCGACGATGTCGGCAAGACCTGGCAACGCTTCGACCATGGGATCAAGGCCGACGCGACGATGATGGGCGTAACGATCCATCCGCGCGACCCGAACCAGGTCTACGCGGT
>JBFXDF010000250.1:0-5733 GCA_050181375.1 Alphaproteobacteria bacterium | reverse complement strand
CGCGCACGCATTGCCCGATGCGCGTGCCGCCCGACCAGTCGGCCACCGCCTCGGCCACCTTGTCGAGCGCGACATCAACATCGCGATAGCGCAGAAACCGCGTGATGTTGGTCAGCCGCGTGCCGAACACGAACGTGAAGACCCGGTCGCGGTCGTTCGTGACCGAATGCATGAAATGCAGAAAGACGCGGCTGTAGCGGCTCATCGAGCCGGAAATGTCGCACAGCACGACCAGCGGCGGCGGCCGGCGGCGCGGGCTTCTTCGCTTCAGTTCGAGCAAGCCCCCCGAGCGCAGCGCCTCCCGCAATGTGGCGCGCATGTCGGCGCGGGCGCCGCGCGGGTCGCGGGCGAATCGGCGGGTCGGGATGTCGTGGATCGGCAATTTGAGCCGCGCGATCGCCGCCTTGGCGCGTGCCAGCTCTTCAAGCGACATCTTTTCGAAATCCATCGCGCGCAACTGCTCGCGGTCCGAGAAGGTCATCGCCGCGTCGATCTCGACCTGCTCCTCCGGGCTTTCGCGGCTCTGCTGGTGCGGATGCAAGGCCTCGGCGAGGCGCCGGATCATCTCGGCGCCCTCGTCGCGCGGCATCTCGACATTGAGCTGCGGCAATACCGCCGCGAGCATCTTCTTCAGCAGCTCGGGATTGCGCCAGAAGACGTGAAACGCCTGGTCGAACAACTGTCGCTGATCCGGCCGATTGACAAAGATTGCGTGCAGGGTCCAGTAGAAATCGGCGCGATTTGTGACGCCGACAGCCGCGACCGCCTGCACCGCATCGATCACCTTGCCCGGCCCGATCGGCAACCCGGCCGCCCGTAAGGTGCGCGCGAAATGCATCAGGTTCGCGACGAGGCGGCCGTTGGGTTCTTGGAGGGCCGAGGCAGTTGTCATTTAACGCAAGGGTCGCAAAGGACACGCAAAGGGCGCGAAGGTTTCGCGGCGGTCGAGACGCCATCGTGTCCTTTGCGCATCATTCGCGTCCTTTGCGTCAACTAATTTATACTTCCCGCGGCGCCGCGGCGATCTCGGCCCTGACCTGGGCCAGCAGCTTTGCCGCTTCGCTGCCCTGGATGCGGGCGATGTCGTCCTGGTATTTCAACAATACGCCGAGCGTGTCGTTGATCGCCTCGGGGGTCAGTTCGAGCACGTCGAGCTGCATCAGCGCATCGGCCCAGTCGATCGTCTCGGCGACGCCGGGCAGTTTGAACAGATCCGCCTTGCGCAGTTTCTGGACAAAGCCGACGACCTCGCGCGACAGGGTTTCGCCGGCCCCGGGCGCCTTGCGCTTCAGGATTTCCGTCTCCCGCGCGGCGTCGGGGTAATCGACCCAGTAATAGAAGCAGCGCCGCTTCAGCGCGTCGTGGATTTCGCGGGTGCGGTTCGAGGTAATGACGACCACCGGCGGGTTCTCGGCGCGGATCGTGCCGATCTCGGGGATCGTCACCTGAAAATCCGACAGGATTTCGAGCAGATACGCCTCGAACGGTTCGTCGGTGCGATCCAATTCATCGATCAGCAATACCGGTGCCCCTCCGATATCGGGCTCCAGCGCCTGCAGCAGCGGCCGCTTGATCAGAAAGCGGTCCGAGAAAATCGTGCTCTCGATCTCGCCGCGATCCTCGTCAGCCGCCTCTGCGAGGCGGATTTCGATCATCTGCCGCGCATAGTCCCATTCGTAGACCGCCGAGGCGACGTCGAGACCCTCGTAGCATTGCAGCCGGATCAGCCGTCGTCCGAGCGCCGTCGCCAGCACCTTGGCAATCTCGGTTTTCCCGACCCCGGCCTCGCCTTCGAGAAACAGCGGGCGCTTCAGGTGCAATGCGAGATGCACCGCGGTGGCGAGCGAGCGGTCGGCAACATAATCGGCGCTGCCGAGCAGGCTCAACGTGTCGCCGACGGAGGCGGGCAGGGAGATCATCGGGGCAAGCGCATCCACGGCAGGTTCCGATAAGCGTTATAATCGCTTCGCGCGAGAAGCGCGCGAGGCGAACAAAATGCCCGCGAGCGACCGAGGCCGCGGCGGGGGAGCCCCGGAAATCTAGTGCCTCGCCGCTGGCTGCGCCACCCCGGCCTGCTTGGCGCGCGCATACGGGAAACCCCTTACGGGGCATTCCGAATATTGGCGCGCTGGTCCGACCGGCCATTTTACCGGCTACGCCGAATGATGGAGCGAGGCCATGTACGTACAGTTCACCGGCGCCTTGTATGGCGATGCGCTCGATCGCGGCGGTTCCGGTGGCGGGTTGGCGCATTCGGGCGCGCTCGACGTGATGGTCGCGCTCGAGCGGACCGGCAACCGGCGTAGCTACGCGCGGAACGACGAAATTTTCGCGGAAGGCGACCCGGCCGATTGCTGGTTCAAGGTCGTGTCCGGCACGGTCCGCGTTTGCAAGCTGTTGGCGGATGGCCGCCGCCATATCGCCGAATTCCACTTTGCCGGCGACTGCTTCGGGTTCGACAGCCTGTCCGAGCGCCTGTTTTCGGCCGAAGCGGTCACCGACGCGATCGTCATGCGCTTCCCGCGACGCGTTACCGAGCGGCTGATCGACAGCAGCCCGGCTCTGGCCCGCCTGTTGCGCGAGATGACATTGCGCGACCTCGCGAACGCGCAAATCCGCATGCTGACGCTTGGGCGAATGAGCGCGCCCGAACGGGTTGCGGCGTTCCTCCTGGAAATGTTCGAGCGGTACGACGCGGGCCGCGCGCTCGATCTGCCGATGTCCCGGACCGACATCGCCGATTATCTCGGGCTGACGATCGAGACCGTCTGCCGCGTGCTGTCCGCCTTCAAGCGCGACGGCATCATCGACAGCCCGAACGCGCACCGCATCGAACTGCGCGACCGCACCGCGCTCGACGCGATCGGCGCGGGCTGAGCGTCTGCAGGCCGAAATCGGCGGGACCGCGCCCCCAGCGCTCTCCCGTGCTATGGCTCGGCCGTTGCACCGCCATCGAAATGGGTCGGCCGAGGAACAGGCCGACCGATGGCCGCGCTACTGACCGCGAGATGATCCGAATGGAAGATCTCGCGAAAGCTGAGCGCTGGGTCGAAAAATCCCTATAGCAGGGAATTTCCCGCTATCGCGGCGCGATACCGGCTCATGCGTGCGGCCCTCGCAGCAGGGCGTGGGCATGCCGGGCGATCATCAGGTTCTCGTCGGTCTTGATAACGTAGGCGCCAACGCGGCTTCCTTGCTTGGAGATGCGGGTTCGATGCGCGGCATTCGCGGCCGCGTCCAGCTCGACGCCAAGCCACGCGCAGGCGGCGCAGATCGCGGCCCGGATCGGCGCGGCGTTCTCGCCGACCCCGGCCGTGAAGACGATTCCGTCGAGCCCTCCGAGCGCGACCGCAAGCGAGCCGATCTGGCGCGCCGTCCAGTAGCAGAACGCCTCGACGGCAAAGCGGGCGCGCGGTGCCGGGCTGGCTAACAACGCACGGAAATCCGAGGACACCCCCGATAGCCCCACCATGCCGGAGCGGCGATACAACAGGTCCGCTACCGCATCCGGCGACATGCCTTTCTGTTGGATCAGATAGAGAATGACCCCGGGGTCGAGCGCACCGCAGCGGGTACCCATCGGCAGCCCGTCGAGCGCGGTGAACCCCATCGTCGTCGCCACTGACCGGCCCGCCTGCATCGCGCAGGCCGAACAGCCATTGCCGAGATGCGCGACCACCACGCGGCCGCTGGCGATCTCGGGGGCCCGCCGCGGCAGGACCGACGCGATGTATTCGTATGACAGGCCGTGAAACCCGTAGCGCCGCACGCCCTCGTCGTAGAGCTCGTAAGGCAGCGCGAAGCTCTGCTCCAGCGCGGGCGCGGTGCGGTGAAATGCCGTGTCGAAGCAGGCGACCTGCGGCAATTCCGGGTCCATTGTCAGCGCCATGCGGATTGGCGCCAGATTATGCGGCTCGTGCAGCGGCGCCAGCGGCACCAGCGTCTCCAGCTCGGCGAGCAGCTCCGGCGTTACCCGGACCGGTGTCGCGTGTCGCGCGCCGCCATGCACGACGCGATGCCCGAGGGCCGCCAGGTGCCGTTCGCCGAGCTGCTCGCGAGCCCACGGCAGCATCGTCGGCAACACCTCGCTCGGCGAGGTCGGCAGGTGCCCGGCGAAATCCGGCGGCGCGACTGCCCTGCCGTCGGGGCCGACGGCCTGTGCGGCGGGATGAATGCCGATCCCGTCCACCTGCCCCGATAGGAGCCGGGTCTCGCCCTCGTAGAACGAGAATTTCAACGACGACGAACCGGCGTTGAGAATGCCGATCAGCGGTTCGGCGGGTTCGTTCGGCTGGGCCATGCTTATCTACCCGGGAATGTGACAGCCGCCTCCGCCGCGGCGCCCGGACAAGTCAGACGACGCGCACCCGGCCCGCGACATGGCTCATAAACTCGTCGAAATCGCGATTTGAGTATACGGGATTGAGATTCAATATCCCTACCCGAAGGCATTGCGCCATTTATGCCATTGATCTATGTCAGTGCGATTGCACCGCGCGTCGCGGCAGACAGTCCCGCGGGACCAAATCGCCATGACACTTCTTCGCGGCAAGCCAGGACCTGACATGCAACAGATCAGACCGCCGGCCGATCCGACTAGACCGCCGGCTGTACTCGTTGCCGCGGCGGTTGCCTTGAGTTTCGGCGCGGGACTGCTGTGCCAATCGTCCGCCTTGGCGCAGGAAAAGCCGCTCATCGATAAAGGCAGGATAATCGGCGGCAGCACCGGTCAGATGCGCGACGATGTACGTCCGGTCGGCAAATTTTTACCGCAACCCGCTCTTTTGAGACCTGGCGGCGCCGGTCAGCCGGTCCTTGTTTACCGCAACCCCGGCGCGGCCTGGCAGAACTACAACCGTGTCATGCTCGACCGGGTTTCCGTCATGGCGGGACCCGAATCACAGCTCAGAAGCGTGTCCGAGAATTATCGGCGTGGTGTCGCCAATTATTTTAATGGCATTGCATACAATGCATTGAGCACGCGTTGCACAATGGTCAGCAGACCTGGCCCTGGAACGATGCGCATCCGAATCGCATTGGTGGACGCCAAAACCCCGAACAAGCTCATTAACACGGCCGCCACCTATACGCCCTATGCCAGCACGGCTTACAGTGTCGCATCGAGAGTGTTCAACAAGGGTGTCGGATATTTCGCCGGCAATGCGACCGCACAGGCTTACGCGGTTGATGCGCAGAAAGGGACCCTGCTGTGGCAGGCGGTCGACAAGCGCGGCGGCACGACCGCGCTCGTCGCGGACACGACCGACGATTGGCGCGACGTGCGCAAGATCTTCGAAACCTGGGGCCAGCAGATGGCGGAGCGGCTGGCGCAGCTGGGCGTTTGCCGCTGAATATCCGTAAAGTCCCTGATCAATCGGCGCGCTGTTGGCAATGCATATCGATACGGTCCTTTTCCTAGGCTTGCCCGGAAGCCGGCTCGGGCGAGGAGGCGCATCGGGACGGCTCGGTTAAGCAATTCCTTACCTAGCGTCGCCGGGAGGGCAAGATGAAGCGCAAGGAGTATGATGAAGAGCTGGGGCGCCTGCAAACCAGGCTGTGCGCGCTCCAGGAATGGGTGAAGTACAAAGGAATGCGCGTTGTCGTGGTTTTTGAGGGCCGCGATACCGCAGGCAAAGGCGGAACCATCAAGGCGATCACCGAACGGGTAAGCCCGCGGGTCTTCCGTGTTGTCGCACTGCCGGCGCCCTCCGATCGCGAAAAATCGCAAATGTA
>JBFXDF010000249.1:0-5743 GCA_050181375.1 Alphaproteobacteria bacterium | reverse complement strand
CCGAGAGAATGTGCGCGCCGACCTCCGACCCCTTCTCGATGACGCAGACGCCGATCACGGTCTGCGCGGCGGCGGCAAGCTGCTTCAGACGGATCGCCGCCGCGAGCCCCGACGGCCCGGCCCCGACGATGACCACGTCGTACTCCATCCGCTCGCGTTCGACCTGCGCCGCCGATTGCGCCACCGCGTCCCCTCTTCCGTCCAATGCCCTGCGTTGCGGGCCGACTATAAAGGATCGCAGGAAAATCCCAATTCCCGCGACGCCGCGCCGCCATGGTATCGTGTCCAGGATGTCCGGGATGTTGCTGCGGCGCGGAGAGGTTCTCGCGCTGCTCGAATGGCAGATCGCGATGGGCGCCGACGAGGCGATCGGCGACGTGGCGCGTGACCGGTTTGCCCCGGCGCCCGCCGAGCGGCCGGTTCAGGCCCTCGCCGGTCACGCTCCCGTCAACCCCCCGCCTGACCCTACGCCGCTAAACCCCCTCCCTGACCCTCTCCCGCATGCCGGGGAGGAACGGCTCGGGGTCCCCGCCTTGCAATCAGGAGAGAACAGAGCAACAAACGCGGCGTCGGCGAGATCGCCCGCCAACGAATCCGGTCCGGTCGCTCCGGTTGTTGTCACTCCGCCCGCCGCGCTCGCCGAATCGCCGGCGGAGGCGGCGCAATCGGCGCGGCTGCTGGCGGGCGAGGCCCAGACGATCGAAGCGCTGGCCGAGCTGGTCGCCGGGTTCGACCTGTGTCCGCTGAAACGCACCGCCACGAACACCGTGTTCATGGACGGCAATCCGGCGGCGCGCATCGTGATTGTCGGCGAGGCGCCGGGCGCCGAGGAAGACCGCACGGGACGGCCGTTTGTCGGCCGCGCCGGCCAGCTGCTCGACCGCATGCTGGCGGCGATCGGCCTCGACCGCGCCCAGGTGCAGATCACCAACGTGATCTATTGGCGCCCGCCCGGCAACCGCAAGCCGACCGCCGCCGAGACCGCCGCCTGCCTGCCGTTTGTCCTGCGCCATATCGCGCTGGCCCGGCCGCGCGTCCTGGTGCTGGCCGGCGGCACCGCGGCGAATACGCTGCTTCCCGTGACCGACGGCATCACCCGGCTGCGCGGCCGGTGGTTCGATCTCGTCGTGCCCGGTCTCGACGCCCCGGTGCCGACCCTGCCGATGTTTCACCCGGCCTTTCTGCTGCGCACCCCCGAGCGCAAGCGCGAAGCCTGGCGCGACCTGCTCGCGCTGAAAGCGCGGCTTAACGAATCGGCGGCCATGGCACCCTGACCTTCTCCCGGCTAAAATGCGCGGCCGAACCGGCAGCTCGAAAGGTCAGAAATGGCGCCGCGCGTCGACCCTGTCGCAACCGACGAGACCCTGCCGGCCCGGGCCGATGTCGTGATCATCGGCGGCGGCATCATCGGCGCGAGCGCGGCGCTGTTCCTCGCCGAGCGGGGTGTCGCGACCGTGCTGTGCGAAAAGGGCCATATCGCCGGCGAGCAATCGAGCCGCAATTGGGGCTGGTGCCGCAAGATGGCGCGCGACCCCCGCGAAATCCCGCTGATCATCGAAAGCCTGCGGCTGTGGCAGGGGATGAACGAGCGTGTCGAGGCCGAGACCGGCTTCCGCACCTGCGGCATCATGTATCTCGCCGAAAACCAGGACGACCTCGCGCGCCTTGCCGGTTGGCTCGAGCATGCCTGCGACTACCAGCTCGACACGCGGGTGATCGACGGCGCCGAGCTCGCGCGCCTGCTGCCTGGCTCCGCCAAACCCTGGGCCGGCGCGCTCTACACGCCGAGCGACGGCAAGGCCGAGCCGCAGCTGGCGGCGCCCGCGATTGCCGCTTCGGCACGGCGGCACGGAGCCACGGTTCTGACGGGCTGCGCGGCGCGCGGCATCGAGACCGAAGCCGGCCGGGTGGCGGCCGTCGTGACGGAAAAAGGCCGCATCGCCTGCCAATCGGTTGTGCTGGCGGGCGGTGCGTGGTCCCGGCTGTTCTGCGGCAATCTCGGGATCGAGCTGCCGCAGCTCAAGGTATTGGGTTCGGTGATGCGCACCGAGCGGCTCGACGGCGGCCCCGAGATTTCCGCCTCGGGCGGGCTGTTCGGCTATCGCAAGCGGATGGACGGCGGCTATACGGTCGCGACGCTCGGGGTGCGCACGATCGATCTCGTGCCGGACAGCTTTCGGCTTCTGCCCCAATACCTGCCGAGCATTCGCCTACACTGGAAAAAGCTGCGTCCGCGAATCGGCCCGCGTTTTGCCGAGGAATGGCAAACGCCGCGGCGCTGGAGTCTCGATCAGGCGACGCCCTTCGAGGCGGTGCGGGTGCTCGATCCGGCCGCCGACCCGGTCGTGCTCGACCGCGCCCGCGCCAGCATCGCCGAGGCCTTTCCGGCGTTCCGTAACGTCGCGATCGCGGAAAGCTGGGGCGGCATGATCGACGTGATGCCCGATGCGATCCCGGTCATCTCCGCAGTCGATGCCTTGCCCGGATTTTTCATCGCGACCGGGTTCTCGGGCCACGGTTTCGGCATCGGTCCGGGGGCCGGCCGCCTCGTCGCCGACATGGTGACCGGCGCGCCCCCGATCGTCGATCCGGCGCCGTTTCGCCTGTCGCGCTTCACCGACGGGTCAAACCCGCGGCCGCATCCGCTCGCCAGCTGATGCGGTGTCGTGTCAGTTCGCCGCGATTTTCTGACGCAATTGCGACAGCAGCCCCTCGACGCGGCCGCCGCTGCGTTGGATCACCGCCGCGAACTCGTCGCGCTGCGTCACCTTCATGCTGATCCCGGCGATATAGACGTCGGTGATCTTGTACCGTCCGCCGTTGTCGGCGAGGGACCAATCGATGCCGATCGGACCGCTGGCGAGCACGATTTCGCTGCTTACCACGGTCTCCGCGCCGTTCGGGTGAGCGCCGGTGACGCGAAACGGCTCGCCGCCAAACCCGCTGAGGCGGGCGCTGTAGGCGCGCGCGACATACTCCTGGAACAACGAAAGAAATTCCTGCTGCTCCTGAGGCGTCGCGGTGCGCCAGTAGCGGCCGAGTACGAAACGGCCAATGCCAGGCACGTCGAACTGGGTACTGAACAGCGCGCGGAAGCGGTCCAGGCGCTGCGCCGCCGAGACGCCCGGCGCGAGCACCTGAATGGCTTCTTCGCCGAGCGAACTGACGAAATCGCGCGGGTCTTGCGCGGCTGCGCGGCCCGGCGCGGCGAGCCCGAGAAGGCCGAAAGCGAGCACAGCGATCGCGGTGCGGCGTCCGATCATTTCGCGGAAAACTCCCTGAAGTTGGACGGGTTGGCGTAGTACGGCGAAATCGCCGGATTGCGCCTGCCCTCGCTGCTCGGCGATATGGTTGGGTTGGGCAGGTTCGAATCCTCGTGGCGGATTTCGGCCGCGCGGCGCTGCCGGAACAACGAACGGATTGTCGCGTAGAAATCGAGCGAGGTTTTCTCGATATCGGCGAGGGCCTCGATATTGCGCGAGCGCACGTCAATGCCCGACACCAGCGTGCGGGCGAGCGGCGCGTACCAGATGTCGTGCGCGCCGGCTACGTAATCGGCCGGATCGAGGAAACTGTCGGCGATCTTGCCGACCAGATCGCGAGGATTGGTCGGACCGAGGACCGGCGCGACGAGATAGGGACCCTCGTCGACGCCATACGTCGCGAACGTGATGCCCATGTCGTTCGTATGGTACGGGATGCCGATCCGGCTGGCGACGTCGAACATGCCGCCGACCCCGACGGTGGTGTTGATCGTGAGCCGGGCCAGCGTCTGCGCCGCGAGCCGCGGCTGCCCCTGAAAGACATCGTTCGCAAAGATTACCGGGGAATTGAGGTTCCGCAGAAAGTCATGGACCGAACTCCGCATCGGCGGCGGAACGGCGGTGCGGTAACCCTTCGAGACCGGAACCAGCACCACGTCGTCGACCACCTGGTTGAACCGGAAAATCGAGCGGTTCAATTCCTCCAGCGGATCGTTGAACTCCACCTCGGCCACCTGGTCCGGGGATGGGTTGGGTTCGGTGCCCGCGGTCGCGCAGCCGACCAGCGCCAAGGCGGCGGTGATAGCCGAAACGACGGGGAAACGGCGGCAAGCGGGCATAAGGGGCCTCTGATGGGCAATCTACGAGTGGGATAATGACGAAAAAACCGCGATGACAGCAAGCTATGCTTGCCGTCCAAGGCGAGAACACGGGCTGATTCGAACCCTTCCGGTCGGTGCCGGATGCTGTCGCCGAGGCCAACACACGTAGGTGTTGACGATATAAAGATATCTTTATATGTTTAGGTATGGCAGACGAAGTTGGCCCCGCCGGGTCGATAGGCGAATTGATCGGCGCGCTGCGTGCGGCGGCGGAACCGTCGCGGCTGCGTCTCCTCGTGCTGTGCGCGCGGGGGGAGCTGACGGTTAGCGAGTTGGCGCAAATTCTCGGCCAAAGCCAGCCGCGCGTCTCGCGTCACCTGAAGCTTCTTTGCGACGCCGGGCTGCTCGACCGCGCGCGCGAGGGAAGCTGGGTGTTTTACCGGCTCGGCTCGGGTAAGGCTGTCAGCTTTCTCAGCCGCTATCTGGTGGATGCGTGCGGCGAGCACGACGAAACGATCGCGCTCGACTTGCAGCGGCTCGCGACGATCAAGCGTCATCGCGCGGAACTGGCCGCCGCATATTTTCGCGACAATGCGGCGGACTGGCACCGGATACGCTCCCTCTATGTCGACGAGGCCGAGGTCGAGGCGGTGCTGGCCGATATTGTCGGCGGGTTCGGACCGCGCGACCTGCTCGACATCGGCACCGGCACCGGGCGCATGCTCGAATTGTTCGGACCGCTTGTCGCCAATGCGCTCGGCATCGATCAATCGCGTGAGATGCTCGCTGTCGCGCGCGTCAATATCGAGCGGGCCGGGTTGTCGAACTGCATGGTCCGCCTCGGAGACATGTATCAGCTGCCGCTGCCCGACGCGTCGTTTGACGCGGCGGTCATCCACCAGGTGCTGCATTACGCCGATCGCCCGGATGCCGCGATTGCCGAGGCGGCGCGGGTGCTGCGGCCGGGCGGCGGCCTGACCGTTGTCGATTTCGCGCCGCACGCGCTCGAGTTCCTGCGCGATGAGCATGCCCATCGCCGGCTCGGCTTCTCCGACGACGACATCGGCGCCTGGTGTCGCGCCGCCGGTCTCGAACCGGAGCCGCCGCATCGCCTGGCGGGCGATCCGCTGACGGTAACGATCTGGACGGCCCGGCGCGTGCCGTTCCCGGCCGACCGGTTTTCGGCGGCGGGGGGTTCCGCGGTTACCGCTCGGACCGAACCGGTACTTCAGGGGTGGAGCAGATGAAATCGGTTGCGGGCGCGGCGAGCCGCGGTCTGTTGGCGGCCGATCCGGTCAGCGATTTCGACGCGGGTCCGCCGCGCGTCTCGTTCGAGTTTTTCCCGCCGAAAACGGCGGAAATGGAAGAGCGGCTGTGGGCCGCGATCAAGCGCTTGGAGCCGCTGCGGCCGCGCTTTGTTTCGGTGACCTACGGAGCCGGGGGGTCGACCCGCGAGCGCACGCACGCGACGGTACGCCGCATCCGCAACGAGACGCCGCTCGAACCGGCGGCGCACCTGACCTGCGTCGCCGCCAGCCGCGACGAGATCGACGCCGTCGCGCGCGAATACTGGGACGCCGGCATTCGCCATATCGTGGCGCTGCGCGGCGACCCGCCAAATGGACCAATGGCCGGCGGAGCGGGTCTGAGCTATACGCC
>JBFXDF010000248.1:0-5825 GCA_050181375.1 Alphaproteobacteria bacterium | reverse complement strand
CGATGCTTCGTCGACCGGCGGCACACCCAGCAGCGGCCGGATCCGCTCGATAATCCGGCCAGTCGCCGGCGCCGCGGTCCACCCCGCCGTTGCATACCCGAAACTCTTTTTATTCCCGTGCGGCTCGTCGACCAGCAGCAGCAGGGCGTATCTCGGATTGTTCATCGGGAACGCGCCGACAAAGTCCGACAGTAATTTCTTTTCGTAATAATGCCCGCCGATGTTTTTTTCCGCGGTCCCGGTCTTGCCGCCGACGAGGTAGCCCGGCGCGGCGGCTTTTTTCGCGGTTCCGTATTGCACAACGAGCCGCATCAGCTTGCGCATCTGCTCGGAGGTCTTCGGCGAGATCACGCGCGTCCCGGCCGGGACCTCGCCAGGCGCCAGTTTGCGCAGGGTCGGCGGGCGCAAGATGCCGCCATTGACTATCGCCGAGACGGCGGTGATCGCATGCAGCGGCGTCACCGCGATGCCGTGCCCATAGGCGATCGTGATCACATTGACTTCGCGCCATTTTTTAGGAAATTGCGGCTTCGCGACCTCATCGAATTCGATCGGCACCGGCTTCAGCAGCCCAAGGCGTCCGAGAAAGCTGCGCTGCCGTTCCGCCCCTGCTTCCAAGGCCATCCGCGCCGACCCGAGGTTCGACGAGTACATGTAAACTTCCGGCACGCTCAAATAGCGGTGCTTGCCGTGATAATCGGTAATCGTGAAGCGGCCGATGCTGATGTTGTGAACGGCATCGTACTGCTTCGTCATCGTCGCGGTGCCGGCATCGAGCGCCATCGCGGTGTTGAACGTCTTGAACACCGAACCCAGCTCGTAGGCGCCGAGCGTGATCTTGTTGAACGTCCGTTCCTTGGCATCCGCCGGCGACAGTTTCGGGTCGACCCGGCCGGGATGGTTCGGATCGAAATCGGGCAGCGATACCATCGCAATGATCTCGCCCGTATTGACATCCATGACGACCGCGGCGCCGCCCTTGGCGGTGAAGTCGCTGATCACCTTGCTCAGCTCGTCGTGCACGATGAATTGCACACGGGCGTCGATCGAGAGTTGCAGCGGCTCCGCGCCGCTTTTCACCGTCTCGTCGAGCGCCCGCTCGATCCCGGCCAGCCCGTTGTTGTCGATGCCGGAGAACCCGACGACATGCGAGGCCAGATCGCCGAACGGATAAACCCGGCGTTCCTCGTTGATGAATTGCAGTCCCGGAATCCCGAGGCTGTTGACTTTATACTGCTGGGTCGGCGTCAGACGGCGCTTGATCCAGACAAAGCTCTTGCCCGAGCTCAGCTTTTCGTAAAGCTCGGCGGCGTTCAGCTGCGGCAGGACCGACATGATCGCCCGCGCCGCCTCGCGCGCGTCCGGGATGTGGCGCGTGTCGGCGTAAAGCGACGGCGCGACGAGCGTCGTCGCCAGCAGTTGGCCGTTGCGGTCGACGATGTCGGCGCGCACCGGCGGCGGCGGCTCGGCCGGCCGGACCCGTCCCGCGTAACCCTCGCCGGAGCCGCCCAACACCAGCGGCATCGACAGCAGGCGCACCGTCACGACCAGGAACACGGCCGCGAACACGGCCGCCACCATGACCAGCCGGGCGCGGCAGGTCTCGATCGTTGAGGCGTGGCGTTCGTCGACGACAACCGGTGCGCCCGGCCGCGGCGGCCGGAAATGCCGCGGCCGGAACAGGTCTTCGTCGATCCGCGGGACCGGCTGCATCAACGGCTATCGGCGATTTTCGAAATCAGCCCGGCGAGCGAGGCCGGCGCCGCCTTGGCCAGCCGCACCCGCGGGGCCTGCCCGCCGCTGTCGCCGCCCAATACGCGCAGCGCCTCGGCGAGGGCTGCCGCCGCCGCACCCTTCGACGTGTCGGCGGGTCGCGCCGGGGCCGCCGCGACATCGGCGACCTGCGTCTCGCCGCCCGTGGCGCCGCCGCCCCGAGCCTCCGCGGCTTGCGCCGAAGCGATCGGGGCCGCCTTTGCCAGCCAGGTGCGCGGATGATCCGCGCCGGCATCGATGCCGAGCAGCTGCATCGCCTCGGCCAGGGCCACCCTGTTGCGGTCCGCCGCCTGCGCGTCGTCCGCGGCATCGGCGGGCCGCGCCTTGGTTGCGACGGTCTCGGTGCCGCCTGCGTCGGCGGCATGCTCGGCGCCGCGACCGGCGTGAATATTGGCGGCCTGGGCATCGCCGAGGCGTGCCGCGGCGGGAGCGGCGGCAAGCAGAGTCTCGACACGCGATATCGCCGGGATCGGTGCCGTGGTCGGGGCTGCGTCAGGCGGACCACCCGCGGCCGGCGGGGCCGCCGCCATCATCGTCTGTGGTGTCGCATCGGGAGCCGGAGCGCGCGGCGGGCGCAATGCGATGTCCTCGATCCGCCCCTGCAACTGCTTCGCGGTCATCGGGGCCAGTTGCAGGAGGCTGCGGTTCAGCTCGGCGAGCCGCTCCGGCTGGTTCAGATAGGCCCACTCGGCGGACAGAACCCGGATTTCCTGCTGCTCCGCGACGGTCTGCCGGCGTACACGGGCGAGTTCGTCGTCGATCCCCTGGACCGAGTATTTGACGTTAAAGGTAGCGAACCCGCTCGCCAGGACGAGCCCGCTCCAGAACACGACCCCCAGTCTTGTCATACGCCTGTTCCCCCGCCGACCTCGTGTCCCCCTGGGTGCCGCCGTTCCCCCACGGCGGCGCCGACGTACGCTCGGCCGCCCGCAGACGGGCCGATCGGGCGCGCGGATTGCGCGCGATCTCATCCGCGTCCGGCCGCACCGCCCGGCGCCCGAGCAGACGAAAACTCGGCGGCCTCGGCGGCGCGGGCGCCGGCATATGGCGGGACGTTGCCGCCGCCTCGCCGCTGCGCTCGCGCAAAAACGATTTTACCCGGCCATCCTCGAGCGAGTGAAACGAAACGACGGCGAGCCGGCCTCCGGGCATCAATAATCGCTCGGCCGCCGCCAATCCGCGGTTCAGTTCGAGCAGCTCGTCGTTGACCGCGATGCGCAGCGCCTGAAACGTGCGCGTCGCCGGATCGATTCCGGGTTCGCGCCGCGGAATCGCGGTCCGGACGATCTCGGCCAACTCGCCGGTGCGCCGAATCGGGGCGCGCCGGCGCGCCTCGACGATCGCCCGCGCGACCCGTCCGGCGAATCGCTCCTCGCCGAACCCGCGAATCAGTCGTCCGAGCTCGTCCTCGCCGAGGCGCGCGACGAGGTCCGCCGCGCTTTCGCCTTCTCCGCCCATACGCATGTCCAACGGTCCGTCGAGCCGGAACGAAAAGCCGCGCTCGGCCGCGTCGAGTTGCGGCGACGAGACGCCGAGATCGAGCGCGACCCCGGCGATCGGACCCGGCCACACCGCCGGGACGAGCCGCTCCATGTCGCCAAACCGGCCCTCGATCAGCCAAAGACTCCCGGGATGCGCGGCGGCGAGATCGGCGCCGCGGCGCACCGCGTCCGGGTCGCGGTCGATACCGACGACCCGGCACCGCGCCGCCGCGAGCAGCGCCGCGCTGTAGCCGCCGGCGCCGAATGTGCCGTCGATGTAGACGGCGCCGTCGCGCGGCGCGAGCACCGCGATGACGGCATCGAGCAGCACCGGAACATGGGATGCGGCGGTTCGGTCGGCGGCTGGCGGCGTCCGGCTTCCGATCGCGGATCGGGTTTGCTCGGAAGCAGGGTTGCCGGGGCGCGGCGTCGCGGTTCGGCGCGATTTATTCTGTCGCGCTTCCGGCCGTTGCGGCCTCGCGCGCGTCCGGGTCACGCGTCGCCGCTGGGCGGGCGTCGGGCCGCTCCGCCGCGCGGCGGCAGTGTCGTCCCCTGGCGGCGCGAGCGTTCGCGGACCGTCGCGCGGTAATCCTCGTAGCGCCCCGGATCCCAGAGCTGAAAGGTGGCGCCGAGGCCGACAAAGGCGACCTCGTCGCCGATCCCGGCATATTCTTTCAGCCGCTCGTGCAAAACGATGCGCCCCTCCGGGTCCATCGACATCTGGTGAGAATCGGCGAATATTTGCGTCAGGTTCTCGTATTCGTCCGAGAACTGTTCGAGCATGTCAATGCGCCGCTGCATGTCCTCCATGCGGTCGCTGCCGGCGCATTCGACCGCGTCGACGCGCAGCGACGGATATCCAACCAGGAGGTTCGGCTGACTGTCCTTCGCGAGGGTGGAGCGAAAGGTCGCCGGCACAGAAACACGCCCCTTGCGGTCGACCTTATTCACGTAAGTGGAAAGAAAAAGCTCCACTCGCTTCCCCCAACGCTCCCCCCATCAGGCGATCCGGCAAGGGGCGGCCCGTCTACACCCTCGGTTCCCCCCAGAACGAGGGTGTTCGCCTTCTGGGTGTGAATGGGATAGCATGGGGAAATATGGGCGTCAATGGGATTCTGTGTAAAAGAATCCTGAATTCGCGATATGTTCGATAATCCGGAGCCTCAATACTGCATCTGGTTGAACCCGCCCTAGATTTGGTAGTAACACCGGCCAGATCGGGCCAAGCGGTTATTTGTTTATTTTTTGTTCCATTTCTTGCGGTGTTGCCGAGCCGCCATGTCGCGGCGGCCACCGACGCCGCGGGCGCTGCAACCCCGGGCGAAAGGCTAGGATGCCGCCCGTTGCCGTGGCCGGCGCGCTCTGGCGCGGCGCAGCGGGTCGAGCGACAGCCGCCCGCCGCGCTCCAGACCGGCGATGATCGCGGTGATGGCGCGGGCCACCGCCTCGCGCGCCAGCGAGGCGCTGCGGCTGACCCTGACGCCCAGCGCCAGGGTGCGGACGATCCCCTCGGCGGTCAGCCGGTGCGCGTCGACGAGACCGGCGGCGCATTCGCGCGCAACCGATGAGTAGGGCAGGATCGAGGCCGCGACACCGCGTTGCACCATCAGCCGGATCGTCTCGTGGTCGTTGACCTCGATCGCGACCTTCAGCTCGACGCCGCGCCCGGCCAGGAGCGCGTCCATCGCCGCCCGCAACCCGTCGCCGAGCACCAGCGGCGTGCCGCTTAGCTCGGTCTCGCCGACAATGCCGGGCGGGCGCGCGCCGGGCCGCGTCACCAGCACCATCTCCTCCCGTCCGAGCGCGGTCGACAGGATCAGCCGGCTGCGCGACAGCTCCGACAAGAGCGCGATATCGACCCGCCCGTCGATCAGGAACTCCTCCAATCGGATCATCCCGGCGTGCATGACCTTCAGCTCGATGCGGGGATACTCGGCGCGCATCGCGGCGAACAGGTCGGGCACCAGCACCGGGCACAGGGTCGGGGTCACGCCGAGGATGATGCGGCCGCTCGGATGCGCGTCCTGCGTCCGGATTTCGTCGCCGGTGCGCTCGACATCGCGCAGGATCCGGGTGGCGCCGTCGAGCAGTTTCTGCCCGGCCTCGGTCAACCGCACGCCGCGATTGGCGCGCGTGAACAAGGCCACACCCAGCTCCTCCTCGAGCCGCTGCACATGCCGGGTCAGCGCCGGTTGCGCCAGATGCAGATGCGCCGCGGCGCGGGTGATGCTGCCGAGTTCCGCCACCCGGACAAAATAGGCAAGACTGCGCAGTTCCATGCGCCAGACTATACAACGGCGAGCACTGTCATGCCGAGCTGCGATGGTCCGTCAATGCGGGCAGCCGGAAAACCGGGCGCCGCCAAATGGGCATTCACCCGCTTGGCAGGCGTTTTGGCGCGATCAGGCGGTTCTGGCGTCAGGTCGGTGTTGCTTGAGGGACAGGGATAGGTGGCTCAGCAGGCGGCGACGAGAAATGGTGCTGGGCGATGCGCCAGCCTTCGGGGCGGCGCGTCAGAACCAATGTCGAGCGCAGCACAGCACGAGAGGCGCCTCCAGCAACAAGATCAAA
>JBFXDF010000247.1:0-5841 GCA_050181375.1 Alphaproteobacteria bacterium | reverse complement strand
CGTCCGACTTGGCGGCGACACCGAAACCCAGCCCGAACTCGGCCGGGACAACCAGCGCACGCTGGTCGAACTGGCCAGCCGGGGCAAACACCGCCCCCGCATCTCGCATCGCTTCCCATTGGAAGAAGCCGCGGCGGCGATCCAGACCGTGATCGACCGCAAGGTAATCGGGAAGGCCGTGCTGATCGGGTAAAGCGCTAGGCGCCATCGCAACAAATCACGGTCCGCCCACGGATGCGGCGGTCAGCTCTGCCCGTTTGGCGGCGGAGATATGCCGAAATGGGGGTTGTGGCCGAGCCGAAAGCGGGTTCGCAGAGCCTCATTGAACCAGCTCTGGATTCTGCCAATATTGGCGTCGAGGAATTGTCCTCTTGTTCTCCGTGGAGGGGGTCAATGGCTTTGGGTTCGCAGCCCCGCTGGACGGTGCAGCCGGCAGCCGGCGGTGTGCGGGCCGACGTCGATGTCGGTCTGCGGGAGCATATGCTCCGCATCTACAACTATATGGCGTCCGGTCTCGCGCTGACCGGCATCGTCGCCTACGTGTTCGCGCAATCGGGGTTCTATGCGCAGGTCGCCGCGACGCCCTTAATCTGGCTGATCATGCTGGCGCCGCTCGGTTTTGTGATGGCGATGAGCTTTGGCATCAACCGGATGACGGCAAGCACCGCGCAGCTCTTGTTCTGGCTGTTCGCCGCCGTTATGGGGTTGTCGCTCGCGTCGATTTTTCTGGTGTTCACCGGCGCCAGCATCGCGCGCGTGTTCTTCATTACCGCCGGCACGTTCGCCGCGATGAGCCTTTACGGCTACACGACAAGGCGCGATCTGAGCCAGTTCGGCTCGTTTCTGATGATGGGGCTGATCGGCATCATCATCGCCAGCCTGGTGAACATCTTCATCGCCTCGTCGGCGCTGCAGTTCGCAATCTCGGTGATTGGCGTCATCGTCTTCGTCGGCCTGACCGCGTGGGATACGCAGTCGATCAAGGAGCAGTACTACGAGCTGCAATACGCGGATGGCGAGACCGCCGGCAAGACGGCGATCATGGGTGCGCTGCGGCTGTACCTCGACTTCATCAACCTGTTCATGATGCTGTTGCAGCTGCTCGGCGCCCGCCGCGACTAAAGGCGAACCCGAAATCGGCAGATGACTCCCGGCGGCCGGGCCTCGCGCCCGGCCGTTTTTTATGCCCGATGGCTCGACCCGGCCACCCCCGCAGTCGATCTTTCGCTTGAAGAAGCCGCGAGCAGAGACACGTAAAATGGCATGAACCCTGTCCACGTCATCGGCGGCGGGCTCGCCGGCAGCGAGGCGGCGTGGCAATTGGCGCGCGCCGGCGTGCCAGTCGTGCTGCACGAGATGCGGCCGGTGCGGCGCACCGAGGCGCATGTCGGCGCCGGTCTCGCCGAACTGGTGTGCTCGAACTCGTTCCGATCCGACGACGCCGAGCGCAACGCGGTCGGGCTGTTGCACGAGGAGATGCGCCGCGTTGGGTCGCTGATCCTCGCCGCCGCCGATCGGCACAAGGTCCCGGCGGGCGGCGCGCTCGCGGTCGATCGCGTCGGGTTTTCCGAGGCCGTCGAGGCGGCGCTCACCGCCGACCCGTTTGTCGAAATCCGGCGCGAGGAAATCGCCGGCCTGCCGCCGACGGAATGGGACGAGGTCATTGTCGCGACCGGCCCCTTGACCTCGCCATCCCTCGCCGAGGCGCTGATCCTTCTCACAGGAGAGGAGAGCCTTGCGTTTTTCGATGCGATCGCGCCGATCGTCTATCGCGAAACAGTCGATTTCGACGTGGCGTGGTTCCAGTCGCGCTACGACAAATCCGGCCCTGGGGGAGAGGGCGCCGACTACATCAATTGCCCGCTCAATGGCGAGCAATACGAGGTCTTTGTCGGCGCGCTGCTGGCCGGAGACAAGACCGAGTTCCACGCGTGGGAGACATCGACACCGTATTTTGACGGCTGTCTGCCGGTCGAGATCATGGCGGCGCGCGGCCCGGATACGCTGCGCTGGGGGCCGATGAAACCGGTCGGCCTCACCGACCCGCGCACCGGAAGGCGGCCCCATGCCGTCGTCCAGTTGCGCCAGGATAATGCCATGGGCTCGCTCTTCAACATGGTCGGCTTCCAGACGAAGCTGCGTCACTCCGAGCAGAAGCGCGTCTTCCGCATGATCCCGGGGCTGGAGCGAGCCGAGTTCGCCCGGCTCGGCGGTCTGCACCGCAACACCTTCATCAACAGCCCGCGCCTGCTCGATAACCGGCTGCGGCTGAAGGCGATGCCCCGGCTGCGTTTCGCCGGGCAGATCACTGGCGTCGAAGGCTATGTCGAGAGCGCCGCGATCGGTCTTCTGGCGGGCCGCTTCGCGGCGGCGGCGCGCCTCGATCGCGACACCGATCAGCCGCCCGCGACGACAGCGCTCGGCGCGCTGTTGCGCCACATCACCGGCGGCGCGCATGCCGGCACGTTTCAGCCGATCAACGTCAATTTCGGGCTGTTCCCGCCGCTGTCGCCCGATCCGGGCCGGCGCGCCGATCGCAAACCGCTGGTTGCGCGCCGCGCTCTCGCCGATTTGGCCGCTTGGCGGGCCCATGTGGAGGGCTCAAGTTAGGGTCTCACGATCCGTTTCGGAGACCTCCGATGCTGACGCTCTATTACGCTCCCGGCGCGTGCTCGATGGCCTCGCACATCGCGCTCGAGGAAACCGGCGCGCCGTATGACGCAAAGCCGGTGTCGCTCGTGACCGGCGAGCAGCTTAAGGACGAGTACCTGAGCAACGTCAATCCGCGCGGCAAGGTGCCGGCGCTAAGAACCGACGAGGGCGTGCTGACGGAGAATGTCGCGATCATCACCTATCTCGCGCGCGCCTTTCCGCAGGCCAAACTGCTGCCCGAAGACCCGCTGCCGCTGGCCCGCGCGCTGTCGCACATGACCTATCTGACGAGCGCGGTGCACCCGGCCTTTACGCACATCATGCGGCCGGGCCGCTTCGCAACCGACGAGTCGGTTCACGAGAACCTGAAAGCGACGGGACGCGAGAATTTCTGGAAAATGCTTCAGGAAATCGACCATCTGCTCGATGGCAGGGAATACGTGCTCGGGCCGCAATACTCGGCCGCGGACGGCTACACTCTGGTGTTTTACGGCTGGGGCAAGCGCATCGGCCTGCCGGTCGAGCAGCTGCGGAATTACACGGCGCTGAAGGACCGCCTCTTGCAGCGCCCGGCGGTGCGCAAGGTGCTTGAACGCGAGCACAGCCCGCTGCTGCAGAGCTGATCCCGGATTTTCATTAACACTAACGCGACACCACCCGGCGAAGGCCGGGGTCCATTCTCAACTGTTCCGTGGCCGGCCCAGTGGATCCCGGCCTTCGCCGGGATGTGAAGACGAGCGGGAGGAGTCGCAAACATGTCGATACGCACCGGCCAGCAATTTCTCGACGCGCTGCACGACGACCGGCAAATTTTTATCGACGGCGAGCGGGTCCGCGACATCGCCGGCGACAGGCGCTTCGCCGGGGCCGCGCAAAGTCTCGCCGAACTCTACGACATGCACCATGACCCGGCGCTGCACGACCGGATGACTTTTGCCTCGCCGTCGAGCGGCGAAAAGGTCGGGCTGTCGTTTATCGAACCCCGCTCGGTCGACGATCTGATCCGCCGCCGCGGCATGATAAAGCTGTGGATGGACGCGACCTGCGGCATGTTCGGCCGCAGCCCGGATTTCCTCAACGTCATGGTTACCGGGCTGGCTGCCGCGGCGCCGGAATTCGGCCGCACCGACAAGCGCTTCGCCGACAATATCCGGGCCTACCACGTGCTGGCCCGCGAAAACGATCTGTGCATGACGCACACTTTGCTCAATCCGCAGGTCGATCGCTCGCGTCCGGTCGAACACCAGGAAAAGGACCTCGCGGCCAAGATCGTCAAGGAGACCGACGCGGGCATTGTCATCAACGGCGCGCGCATGGTCTCGACCTTGTGCGCCTTCGCCGACGAAATCCTGGTCATGCCCTCGACCTTTTTGCCGACCAACGAGGAGGCGGCGCCCTACGCGTTCGGCTTTGCGATCCCGGTGGCGGCGCCGGGGCTGCGTTTTGTGTGCCGGCCCTCGGTTGTGCACCAGAACGCGGCCTCGCCGCTCGATTTTCCGCTGTCGTCGCGGTTCGACGAGGGCGACGGACTGGCCGTTTTCGACAACGTCCTGGTGCCGTGGGAGCGCGTGTTCATCCATCGCGATCCGGCGATGTGCAACGGTCTGTTCCAGCGCACGCAGGCGATGCCGCAGGTCATGCACCAGACCTCGACAAAGAACCTCGCGAAATCCGAGTTCATGATGGCGCTTGGTTTCGCGATCGCGCGTTCGACCAATATCGACGCGCATCTGCACGTTCAGGGCATGCTCGCCGAATTGATCCAGCACACCGAGTTCATGCGCGCTTGCATTCGCGCCAGCGAGGCCGACGCGGTGCCGAGCCCGGCCTCGGGGCTGATGACCCCGGCCGAGATGCCGCTATGGACGGTGCGGATGATGTACCCGAAAATGTTCATCCGCGCCTGCGAGATCATCCAGATCCTTGGCGCCGGCGGTCTCGTCGCGGTGCCGTCCTATGCCGAGCTTTCGGGTCCCGCCGCCGCCGATGTCGAGACCTACGCGCAGGCCGCCAACGCCGATGCGCCGACCCGCGTGAAGCTGTTTCGACTCGCGTTCGATGCGGCGGTGTCGTCGTTCTCCGGCCGCCAGCAGCTTTACGAGCGCTATTATTCGGGCGACCCGGTCCGCCTCGCCGGCGCGCTCTATACCCTCTACGAAAAAGATGCTCCGGTCGCCCGCATTCACGCGATGTTGAACGAGCTCGAAGCAAAAACACGGAAATCATAAGGTGGGCTGAGCGAAGCGACGTTCACCAGACGGCTGGCATGCCTTTACAAACCCTGCTCACCGACACCGACCCGCCCTCGTTTCGCGAGCTGCGCGGCGAGGGCGGCTCCGATTTCGTCCTGACGGCCGATCATGCGGGACGCGCGGTGCCGCGTGCTCTCGGCGATCTCGGCGTCCCGGCAGCCGAATGGCAGCGGCACATCGCCTGGGATATCGGTATCGGTGCGGTCACCGAACGTCTCTCGGCGGCTCTCGACGCTGCGGCGGTATTGCAGACCTACTCGCGGCTGGTAATCGACTGCAACCGCCGCCCGGACTGGGACAGTTCGACCCCAACCGTAAGCGAGCACACTCCTATCCCCGGCAATCGCGACATATCGCAAGCCGAACGCGAGGCGCGCCGCCGCGAGATCTTTGACCCGTATCACGGCCGCATCGCCGCGCTGCTCGACCGGCGCAAGACGGCGGGCCGCCGAACGGTGCTTGTCGCGATGCACAGCTTCACGCCGGTGTTCAAGGGCGAGAGGCGCAATGTTGCGGTCGGGGTGCTCTACAACCGCGACATCAGGCTCGCCGCCATTATGCTCGACCTGTTCCGCGCCGAGGGCGATCTCGTTGTCGGCGACAACGCGCCCTATGCGATCACCGACACCAGCGACTACACGGTGCCGGTGCACGGCGAGGGGCGCGGGCTACCGCATGTCGAGATCGAGATCCGCCAGGATTTGATCGCCGAACCGGCCGGCCAAGACGCCTGGGCCGCGCGCCTCGCTCGCCTGCTGCCGCTCGCCGACGCACGGCTCCGCGGCCTTGCATAACGGTGCGCCGGACCTGCGCGTTTCTGAAACTGCCGGGGCCTACTGCCCGGCTCGCAACCCGGTGTGCCGGTCCGCGCCGTCTTGCGCCTCCGGTTGGACCTCCGGCAGCCAGGGGTACGCCGACGCGCACAATCCGATATGAC
>JBFXDF010000246.1:0-5848 GCA_050181375.1 Alphaproteobacteria bacterium | reverse complement strand
TCACGACGACAACCCGGACCTATCCTCTCGCCGACGCCAACCGCGCGCTGTCCGACCTGCGCGGCGGCGCCTTGCAAGGCGCCGCCGTGCTGGTACCTTGAATTCGGAGAAGCGGAGGGATTGTCGCCGATCCCGGAGACCGCAACTCCCGCGCCGCGCCGGAACGCGCCAACCGGCTGATTCGAGTCCGTCGGGCGCGCGCCTCGATCGGATAGGCCCGGCAAGGGCAGGGATCGGGTCGTCGCACCGGCTCCCGAGACCTTCGACTGAATGGCGCGAGCGAGCGTTTCCTTACGATTCGCGTCGCGCATTTGACTTCTCCGTCCGCGGCGGCGCAATGCGCTTGACGTTCATGGCGTGAACGCCGTAAGCCTTGCCGGGGATTTGGAGGGGGATATCCGCAGCTTGACCGAACCCGACCGGGAAACGGGCGATCCCGAGATCGTGCTCCGGCTGCTCAGTTCGATCGAGCGCGACAGCACGATCACGCAGCGAAAGCTGGCCGGCCATCTCGGGATCGCCCTCGGCCTGGCGAATACCTACCTGCGGCGCTGCGTGCGCAAGGGCTTCATCAAGGTGGCGCGCGTGCCGCTCAATCGCTACGCCTATTACGTGACACCGCAGGGCTTCGCCGAGAAAAGCCGGCTTACCGCCTCGTATCTCGCCGCCTCGCTCGACTTTTTTCGCCGTGCCCGTGGCGATTGCGGGGTCCTGCTGGCGCGCTGCGCCGCCAATGGCTGGAGCCGCGTGGCGCTGTACGGCGCGGGCGATCTTGCCGAGATCGCGATCCTGAGCGCCGGCGAGACCGGGATCGAGGTGGTTTGCGTCATCGACGAGGAGAAGCCGGGACGGCGCCTCGCCGGGCGGCCGATCGTCGCGACGCTGGAAGCGGCACGGCTGGCCGCCGGCGCCGGCGGGCTCGACGGCGTCATCGTCACCGATACGACCGCGCCGCAGTTGCGGTTCGATGCCTTGCTGGCAAACGCCGCCGCGAGCGGCTTTGCCGCGGACGGAATTCTCGCACCCGATCTGCTCGGGATTTCCGTGGCGCCGGTCGCGCCGCCGCCGATCGCGGTGAGCGAGGAGCGGGCCGGCCCGTGATGTTGTTCGAGGCTGTCCGGTGACGCCCGTCACCCGGATGGCCGGGGGTGAGGGGGAGTGTTGGCGATGAGCTGCGACGTACCGCGAGTTCCGGTTGCCGTGATCGGCTGCGGCTATTGGGGGAAGAACCTCGTCCGGAACTTTGCCGAGCTGGGAGTGCTGGCCGCCATCGCCGATCCCGACGAGGGTACCGCGGCGAATTTGTCGGAGCGCTTCGATACGCCGGTCCGCGACCCCGGCCATGTCCTGAATGATCCATCGATCGCCGCGGTCGCGATCGCCGCACCGGCGGCGCACCACGCCTCCCTGGCATCCGCCGCGCTGGAAGCGGGCAAGCATGTTTTCGTCGAAAAGCCCCTGGCGCTCACGCTTGCCGAAGCCGAGCGCCTCTGCCAACTCGCGGAACAGCGCAATCGGTGCCTGATGGTCGGCCATCTGCTGCAATACCATCCAGCGTTTATTGCGCTGCGCGATCTGGTGAACCGGGGCGAACTGGGCCGGCTGCAATATCTCTATTCGAACCGGCTCAATCTCGGGAAAGTGCGGCGCGAGGAGGACATCCTGTGGTCGTTCGCGCCGCACGATCTGTCGATGATCCTGTCGCTCGTCGGGCAGGAGCCGGCCGAGGTCAGCGCCAGCGGCGCCTATTTCCTGCACCGCACGATCGCCGACGTTACGACCACGCATCTCGCCTTCCCGGGTGGCGAGCAGGCGCACGTGTTCGTGTCGTGGCTGCACCCGTTCAAGGAACAGAAACTGGTCGCGGTGGGCGACCGCGCGATGGCCGTGTTCGACGACGGCCTCCCGTGGAGCGAGAAGCTGCGGGTCTATCCGCACCGCATCGACTGGCGCGAGACGATGCCGGTGCCGCAGCGCGCCGAGGCAAGCGCTGTCGAACTCGTCGAAGGCGAGCCGCTCGAGTTCGAATGCCGCCATTTTCTCGAATGCGTCGCAACCGGGGCCCGGCCCCGCACCGACGGACCCGAGGGCCTGCGCGTGCTGCGTGTGCTGACCCGGGCGAGCCAGTCGCTGAAGGCCGCCGCGCCGAGCGTCGCGTCCGCGCCAGCGCCTGGTTTTCCCCCTCCGGCCGCCTTTCCGGGGGTGCGGATCCACCCCTCGGCCTTTGTCGACGAGCCGTGCGAGATCGGCGCAGGAACGCGCATCTGGCACTTCGCGCATATCCTGCCGCGCACGCGAATCGGCCGCGACTGCTCGTTCGGCCAGAACGTCATGGTCGGCCCCGACGTCAGCGTCGGGGACGGCTGCAAGGTGCAAAACAACGTATCGATCTACAACGGCGTGACGCTCGAAGACGGCGTATTCTGCGGCCCGTCCTGCGTCTTCACCAACGTCAACAACCCGCGCGCCGAGGTCGAGCGCAAGGACGAGTTCCGGCCGACGCTGGTGAAGCGCGGCGCGACGATTGGCGCCAATGCCACGATCGTGTGCGGCCATACGATCGGCGAATATGCCTTTATCGCCGCCGGCGCCGTCGTGACCCAGGACGTGCCGGCATTCGCGCTGATGGCCGGGGTGCCGGCGCGGCGCATCGGCTGGATGAGCCATGCCGGCGAGAAGCTCGGTCCCGATCTCGTCTGCCCGCGTTCGGGGCGGCGCTATCGCGAGGCGGGACCCGACCGTATCGAGGAGATCGTCTGATGGCGGATGCAGCGACCGTTTCGGTCGAGCCGATCGAGTTCGTCGACCTGGGCGCCCAGCGCCGGCGCATCGGCCGCCGGATGGACGAGGCGATCCGCCGGGTCGTCGATCACGGCCGGTTCATTCTCGGACCGGAGGTCGGCGAGCTCGAGCGCCGTCTCGCCGAGTTCTGCGGCGCCAGGCATGCGCTGAGCTGCGCCAACGGCACCGACGCGCTGGGGCTGGCGTTGATGGCGAAGGGCGCCGGGCCAGGCCAGGCGGTCCTCGTGCCGTCCTTTACGTTTGCCGCGACCGCCGAGGTCGTGGCGTGGTTCGGCGCGACGCCGATCTTTGTCGATGTCATCGCCGATACGTTCAACATGGCGCCCGCGAGCTTCGAGGCCGGTATCGACACCGCGCGGCGGCTCGGTCTGACACCGGCCGGGGTGATCCCGGTTGACCTGTTCGGTCTGCCGGCCGACTACGACGAAATCCTGGAGATCGCCGCGGCCAACCGGATGTGGGTGCTGTGCGACGCGGCGCAGAGCTTCGGGGCCGAATACAAGGGCCGCGGGGTCGGAACGATCGGCGATCTGACGACGACGAGCTTTTTCCCGGCGAAGCCGCTCGGCTGCTATGGCGATGGCGGCGCCATCTTCCTCGACGACGACGCGACGATGGCCGTCTTGAAGAGCCTGCGCGTGCATGGTCAGGGCACCGACAAATACGACAATGTGCGCATCGGCATGAACGCCCGCCTCGACACGATGCAGGCCGCGGTGCTGCTCGAAAAGCTCGCGATCTTCGCCGACGAAATCGCCGCCCGCGACCGCATCGCCGCGCGCTACGGCGCGATGCTGCGCGATCTTGTGATCGTACCCGAAGTGCCGGCTGGCCTGACCAGCGTCTGGGCTCAGTACACGGTGCGGCTGCCGGCCGGGTGCGACCGCGACGCGCTGGCCGCGCGCCTCAAATCCGCCGGCATCCCGACCGCGGTTTATTACCCCAAACCGCTGCACACGCAGACGGCCTATCGGGACTACCCGAGAGCCGGCAACGGTTTGCCGGTCTCCGAGCAGCTGTCCGCCGAGGTGCTGAGCCTGCCGATGCACCCCTATCTCGACGAACCGACGCAGGACCGCATCGTCGCGGCGCTGAGGGCTGCCGTCGCCTACGACAAGACGGTCAGCGACGGCTCGATGTCGAAGATGCCGGAGAAAGTATGATCGACGATCGCCTGGAACGTCACCGCGTGCGTCAGCAGGTGCGTGATGCGGAACGGCGCGGGATAGAGACCCTGGCTGGCGTCGAGCACCTCGCCGCAGCCGCCGCTCAGGAAGTAGTAGCCGCCTTGCAGCCGGCTGACGAAGCTCCACCGCAGCTCGACTTGGTCGCCGGCCGCGATACCGACCGGAACATTCTGCACCGTGTTCTGGATCATGTACAAGATCAGGCCGGTCGTCAGGCTTATCGAGAACCCGGCGATCAGGTGCGGAACGTCGCGGCGCGAACGGCAGACCAGTCTGACATGATAAGCCTTCCCGGCGTGCAGCGTCGTGACTTCGTCACCGGCTTCGTCGCGCAGCGACAGCGAGGTGATGAACGGCCCGTCCGACTGGTCGGCGGACGATACCGGCGCCGCTTGCGACACCGGGCCTGGAACGATGCCGTCGCGGCTGCGCTCGTCGGCCAGGATGCGGTCGTATTCGCGCGTCACCATGGCGGTGTCGCCGTCGCACACCGCAAGACCGTTGTGCAGCAACACCGCGCGCGTGCACAGCTGCTGCACCAGCGACAGGCTGTGCGACACGAACAGCACCGTGCGGCCGCCGCCGGCAAGTTCCTTCATGCGGCGAAAGCATTTCTCCTGAAACAGAATGTCGCCGGCCGCGAGCGCTTCGTCGATAATCAGGATCGGGCTGACAGGCGCGATCGCGACGCTGAACAACAACCGGCTCTGCTGACCGGAAGAGTAGGTCTTGAACGGCCGGTCGATGATGTCGCGCAGCTCGGAAAACTCGATAATGTCGTCGATTTGATCGTCGATTTCGGTTGCAGTCATGCCGCGGCACAAGGCGCCGAACCGGATGTTGTCATAGCCCGAGAGGTCCGGGTTGAAGCCGACCCCCAGTTCGAGAATCGCCGATACCTTGCCCGAACGGCGGACATACCCGGAGGTCGGCGACGTCACGCCGGTGATGACCTTCAACAGCGTGCTTTTGCCCGCGCCGTTACGGCCGATAATCCCGAGCACCTCGCCCGGCTTGACGAGGAGGCTGACGCCGCGCAGCGCCTGCACGATATGGTGACGCGGCGCGCTGCCCCACAACTCGCGCAACCGGTCGCGCGGGTCGGAGTAGATCTTATACTCCTTGACTATATTGTGAGCTTCGATCGCGAACTTATCTGCATTCATTTCGAGGATACCAAATTCGATGCCGGGAACAGGCTTCGATTTGCAGCCGAGGAGAGGCAGGGAGCGGCGATTTGAATGAGTTGCCCGAGGTTTGTCAAGCACCCGCAAACGCGATGTTAGCACCGCCGGTCATGGACAAATCACCGAGCCATGTCGGGAATACCGGGTCCTCGAGTGGCGACGACCCGCTGCTTGTGATCCGTAATCTGGAAAACCGGATTGATCAACTCGAGCGCTACGTGGCATTGCTCGATGGTCGAATCGGAGCTGCCGCCACGTATGCTCAGGTCGATGCGCTCGCGGCTGCCCAGAGTAAAAATATTACCGAGGTGCTTAACGCGCTGAATATGAATATGATTGCCTATGTGGACGATCTGTTTGCATCGGCCGCGAAGCGCGACGAGATGCAGAATCTTTTGGTAGAATCGCGGGATTCGTTAACTACCCTAATCGAGGCGTCGACCGTGAACCTTCGCGAGATGCTGAATGCGATGAATGCGGACCTGCTTGCCTATCTCGAGCAACGAGTGACCGGGGCGATACACGAGCAGATCGATGCGCTGCTGGCGTCTCAAACCAAGAATATCATGGAAATGGTCGAGGCATCGACCGCGAGCCTCCGCGGGATGCTCAATACAATGAATTCGGATCTGCTTGCCTATACCGAGCGGCGATTGGCCGAACTCGCCGAGG
>JBFXDF010000245.1:0-5855 GCA_050181375.1 Alphaproteobacteria bacterium | reverse complement strand
ATGCCGGCGGCCGACGCAGCGGCGCAGGTGAACGACTGGCTCTCCTTTTTCCCGGTGATTGCGGTATCGGCCAATGCGGTTCGCGCCGCCTTGATACATGTAGTCGCGGGGCGGGCGTCCTACTGGGATGCGCTGATTGTCGCCACCGCGGCCGAGGGCGGTTGTGCCGTCATCATGACCGAGGACATGACGGACGGTTCCAGGCTTTGTGGCGTCGAGATCCATAACCCGTTCGCTCCGGGCGGCGGCCTGACCGCTCGGGCGCGGCGGTTGCTCGGGTTGTGATCCGGCGGCAAGCGCGCGGCGCGGTTATTCCGCCGCCTGCTCCAGGATGCGCTGCAATGTCACCGCGCCGCTGAGGCCGGGCGGCGATTGGTGTCCGCCCGCTTCGAGCCGGCGGCGGTGCGCCTCTTCCCAATGGCGGCCGTCGAAAAAGCGGGTTGGCTTCAGGCTCGGGCCGTCGATCCCGTCGAGACAGCGCGCGTTGACCGTCACACGATCCGGCTGCGTGCGTGGAATATAGAAAGCATGCATGCCGCAATTCGAGCAGAACGTGTGCTGCGCCACGCCGGTGCCGAAGGTGTACGCCGTCAGCGCCGTCTTGCCGCGCAGCAGCTCGAAATCCTCCGGCGCGACCGGCAGGTGCAGAATACCCTTTTTTGTGCACACCGTGCAGTTGCACTGCGATAACAGGTCGAGATCGACACGGGCGCGAAACCTGACACGGCCGCAATGACAGCCGCCCTCACGCACTTCCAGCATGGCCGCCGCTCCTGACAATCGGGATGCCCGGAAAAACGGTATCCTGTCGCGTCGAGCCGGGCGCGGCAATCCCTCGTTGACGCACGCCGCCAGTGTCGGCGGCAGCCGGGGCGGGTCGGAACCGTCGCGAGATCGCGCCGTTCCACCGGGAATGGAAGGACACCGGCACCCGATGCGCGTCACGGACATCATGTCCCGCACGGTCGAGTTCATCGCGCCGGATGCGACGGTGCAGGCGGCGGCGACGCTGATGGGCGAAATCGATGTCGGGGCGCTGCCGGTCGGGACCGAGGAGGACCTGCAAGGCATCCTGACCGATCGCGACATCCTGTTCCGGGTCGTCGCCGCCGGGCGCGACGGCGCGCGGACGCGGGTCCGCGAGGTGATGTCCAACCTGATCTACAGCTGCGGCCCCGACGACACGATCGAGGCGGCGATGGACATGATGAGCTCGTATCACGTGCGCCGCCTGCCGGTGCAGGACGCGGCCGGCGCGGTGGTCGGCTGGGTGACGCTGTCCGACATCGCGCGCCGCCTGCTGCTCGAAACCGGCACGGTACGCAGCGCGCTCGGCGAATTGAGCGCGGCCGGTCCGTCAGCCGCGCAGCCCGAGCGCTCCGACCCGGCGGATCGCGGCGGCGGTTAGACTAAGATTGGACTAGGCGAGCGAGCGGATGATACGGGCCGGGTTGCCGGCCGCGAGACTTCCGGGCGGCAGGTCGCGCGTGACGACGGCGCCGGCGCCTATAACGCACCCGTTGCCGATCGTGACTCCCGGCAGCACGATCGCCGCGCCGCCGATCCACACGCCGTCGCCGATGCGGATCGGGCGGGCATATTCGAGGCCGGCGGCGCGAGTGGCGCGGTCAAGCGGGTGGGTCGCGGTGTAGAGCTGCACCGCGGGGGCCATCAAGAGATCGTCGCCGATCTCGATCGACACGCAGTCGAGGAACACGCAGTCGTAATTGACAAAGCCGCGCCGCCCGATGCGGATGTTGTAGCCGTAGTCGCAGGCGAACCGCGGCTGGATGTCGACCCCGTCGCCGGCCGCGCCGAGCAATTCGCGCAGCAGGGTCGCGCGGGTTTGGCCCTGGTCGGGACCGGTCGCGTTGTAGCGCGCCAGCAGGCGTTGCGCATGGCGCCGCTCCGCGACCAACTCCGGATCGAATGCGTCGTAAAGCGCGCCGGCCAGCATTTTTTCTTTTTCGGTCATCGCATCACCGGTGTTTCGCCCTCCGCCGATCAACGCTTTTCGAGCGTGACCATCAGCCCGTCCTTTGGGCGTAATGTCGTCCAGGCGGTCGGCTCGACGCGATGGCCGGGGACGAGGCGGAAGCGGAAACGGCGAGCGAGGATCGCTACCGTGATCAGGATCTCGTTCATCGCCAGCGCCGCGCCGGGGCAGACATGCGGGCCGACGCCGAACGGAATGTACGCATAGCGCGGACGGCCGCGGCTCTGTTCCGGGGTAAAACGATCCGGGTCGAAGCGCTCCGGGTCCTGCCACAGCTTTGTGTGGCGATGCACAACAAACGGCGCCACCGCGACGACCGAGCCGCGCGGCACGCGTCTGCCGCAAACGGTGTCGTCGGCCACCGCCACGCGCAGGGTCAACGGCAAGGGCGGGTAGAGCCGCATCGCCTCGTCGACCAGCCGGCGCAGATACGCGAGTTTCGCGAAATCGTCGGGCCGCGGCGAGCGGTCGCCGAATGCGCGGTCAAGCTCGTCGGCGAGCCTCTCGTCGGCCCAGGGATGCAGCGCCAGGAGATACCACAGCCACACCATCGCGCGCAGCGGCGTCGCCGCGGTCGCCGACAGGGTCAGCACCTCGTCGCGGATTTCGCCGTCGGTCAACCGGCGGCCGGTCTGCCGGTCGGGCGTGTGCGCGAGCCGCCACAGGAGGTCCTTGCCGCCGGCGTAACCGGGATCGCGGCGCTCGGCGATCAGCCGGTCGAGCAGCTTGTAATACGGGTCGAGACCGGAGCGGCTCTTGCGCCAGCGCGCGACGGCGCGCAAAGCCGCCGGGATCGGGAACAGGTCGAAGACGCTGTATTTCTCCGGATAGCGCCCCATGCGCAGCACCATCCGGTCGATCGCCGGCTCGTCGCCGGCCCAGACATGGCCCGTCGCGCGGGTGATCAGGTGCTGCAGCGTGCGGCCCAGTTCAAATTGCTCGCCGCTCGGAACCTCGGCGAGAAGCCGCGCCATCTCCTCGGTCAGCGCGATCAGGGTCGGGAGGTCGGGGCGCAGCGCGCGCTGGTCGAGCGCCGGATTGACGACGCGGCGATGCCGCCACCAATCCTCGCCTTCGAGGCAGACCATGCCGCCGCCGCCGCTGAACGCGAAGATGCGGCGGAACGCGGCGATGCGCTGATAATTGTCGGTGTTGTCCTGCAGCACGCGCCGCATCCCGTCCGGGTCGCTGACAACGAACGCCCGGCCCCAGAAATAGCGGCGCTCGACCAGCAATTCCTCGAACAGCTCGGCGTCGCAGGCAGCCAGCGAATTGGTCGTGAAGGTGCGCAACAGTCCGAAGGACGACAGCGGCCGCGCCGGCCGCGGCGGAGTCGCCAGTGCGGGGACCGGCGCGGCAGAATGCGTCGCAGCCGCCTCAGGGGTAATCGTCATCCGCGTATATATCGCCGGGCATGAACAGCAGCGACATCATCAGGGCGCTCGAGCGGGACGGCTGGAAGCTTGTCAGGGTCACCGGCAGTCATCATCATTTCCGGCATCCGGTCAAACCCGGTGTCGCCACCGTACCGCATCCCCGGCGCGATATCCCGATTGGCACGTTGCGGTCGATAGAGAAGCAGAGCGGCCTGAAACTCGGATGACCATCGACTACGTCGCAATCATTCACAAGGACCGGGACAGCGATTTCGGCGTCAGCTTTCCCGATTTCCCCGGCTGCGTCACGGCCGGTCGAACCCTTGAAGAAGCCCAGGAAATGGCGCGCGAGGCCTTGACCGGGCATATCGCGGCGATGCGCGACGGCGGCGATCCAATTCCAGGCCCGTCGCCGATCGACGCGGTCGTGCGCGATCCCGAATTTCGCGACGGCGTGGCCTTTCTGATCACGATGGACGAGCCGGCGGCCAACCAAGCCACTGTAACGGCCAGCGGCGAGGAGTAGCTCAGGCCGCGCGGCTGGGCACGGCGCGGCGGGGTTCCACTGTCATCCACATGCCGCCGTCCGGACGGATGTTGGTCCAGGCGGTCGGCTCCACCGGGCGGCCGGGGACGAGATGAAAGCGGAAATGGCGCGCGAGCACGGCCACGGCCACCGTCAGCTGCAGCATCGCCATCGACGCACCGACGCAGACATGCGGCCCGACCGCGAACGGCAGATAGGCATAGCGGGAGCGGGCGGCGACCGCATCAGGCGCGAAGCGCTCCGGGAGGAACCGGTCGGGGCCGTCCCACAGTCTGCGGTGCCGGTGCAGCACCCAGGGGATGATCGCGACGACCGAACCGCGCGGAATGCGCCGGCCGCACAGCGTGTCGGCGGCGGTCGCCCGGCGCATCATCATGATCGGCAACGGTGGATAGAGCCGCATCGTCTCGTCGAGCACCTGACGCAGCCAGGTGAGCCTGGCCAGATCGCGAACATCGACCGGGCCGCCTCCGAACACCTGGTCAAGCTCGGCATGCAGACGCCGCTCGGCCCACGGATGGGTCGCGAGCAGATACCACAGCCACGGCAGCGGGCGCAGCGAGGTCGCCGATGTCGCGCCCAGGGTCAGCATCTCGTCATGCAGCTCGTCGCGGCCGAGCCCCTCGCCGGTGTCGCGGTCGCGCGCGCGGACGAGCCGCCACAACAGGTCCTTCCGGCCGGCATAGTCCGGATCGCGGCGCTCCTCGATCAACCGGTCGAGCACCGGCGCGAAGCGGGCCGCCTCGATCCGGGTCTTGCGCCACCGGTCGAGCGGGCGCAGCCGGTCCGGGGTCGGCAGCAGATCGAGCGGCCCGTAACGGCCGGGATACCGGCCCATATGGTCGATCATCGGGTCGAGCGCGCGGTCGGTCCCGGCGAAGACGTGGCCCGCTGAAACCGTGATCAGATAGCTGAACGCATCGTGCAGGTCGATCGGCGTGCCCGGCGGCAGTGCCGCGAGATGGCGGGCCATGTCCTCGGCCAGTTCGATCAGCATCGGCCCGTCCGGCAGCAGCGCGCGGTGATCGAGCGCGGGATTGATCAGCCGGCGATGTCGCCGCCACGGGTCGCCCTCGGCGTGCAGCATGCCGCTGCCGGCGGTGAACTCGAACACGCGGCGAATCCAGGTCAGGCGCGGGTAATTGTCGAAATTGTCCTGCAAGACCCGGCGGATGCCGTCCGGGTCGCTGACGACAAAGAACCGCTGCCCGAGCAGACGTCGCGCGACAAACAGCTCCTCGAACAATTCCTCGTCGCAGGCCGCGAGCGAGTTCCGCTGCGCCGTGCGCAGCAGGCGCGGCGTCGAGAGGCGCCGGGGCGGACGCGGCGGCATCGCGGGCAGCGGCGGCTCGATATCGGCGGCGGTCATCCCAGGCGCGCGGTTTCCGGAGCGGCGGCGGCTCACCCTAGCGCAGAGACGGGGCCGTCGGAAACCACCAGCTTGTGCTATCTCCTATCCCGCTATTTCTTTTACTTTGTAGCGAGGTTCGGGAAGCCGTCATAGACCGTCTGGTCATCCTTCAACTTGGGCCAGTTGAGATCGGCTCGGCGGATGTTCTCGGCGGGGTTCTGCTGCCACCTCGCCAGCGCTTCCTGGTTGTGGGTCAAATAGAGCTTGCCGTCGACAATGGCCCAAGCGTGTGGATCGGGAATGTCCTTGTGTGTGTCCTTTTCCCGGGACACCCCCATCGCGCAATAGCCGTCATATTGCGGCGCATAGCGCTCGGGGTCACGGGCTAACATGTCCCGGTGTTCCGTGCTGGCAAAACGCCAGCGTGCGTCATGCCAGAAATAGTCGTTGTCGCCGCTACCGGGTACCGGCTTGCCGTCGGTGAAATAAGCGACCGGGTCGTAGCCGCCGATCGCGAGCCGCACCTCTGCGGCCGAGCCGAGTCGAACCACGCTCAAGACGAAAACCGCCAGTGCGACCGGAAAC
>JBFXDF010000244.1:0-5991 GCA_050181375.1 Alphaproteobacteria bacterium | reverse complement strand
AGGCCGGTGTGATGCCGGCTATCCGGGTTGAGAGGAAGGCTCATGAGCGATTTGCCCGAACACGTCGAAATTCACGAGGAAGGCCCGCGCGAGGGGTTCCAGATCGAGCCCGGGCCGATCAGCACGGCGGACAAGATCAAGGTGATCGAGGCGCTGGCCGAGACCGGTCTGACCCATGTCCAGGCCTGCTCGTTTGTCAGCCCGCGCATCGTACCGGGATGGGCCGACGCCGAGGATGTCGTCGCCGGGTTTACGCCGAAGGAAGGGGTCGAATACACCGCGCTATGGTTCAATGCCGCCGGCCTCGACCGCGCGCTGGTGTTCCGCAACAAATTGTCGATCACCGGGTCGATTTCGCTGTGCGCATCGGATGCGTTCACGCAAAAGAACCTGCACCGCAGCCATGTCGACAACGTCGCGGCGATGCGCAAGCAGACCGCGCTGCATCTCGAAAACAACGTACCAGTGCCGCGCATCGGCGTGATGGCGGCGTTCGGCTGCAACTACCAGGGCGATATCAGGCCGGAACAGGTCGTCAGCACCTTGGAGGACGGGCTCGACATCGCGCGCGAGGCGGGGGCGGAGATAGAATATTTCTCGCTGGCCGACACGATGGGCTGGGCGACACCGCTGCGCATCGAGCGCGTGATCGGCGAGGTGCGCGGGCGCTGGCCCGATATGAAGATCGCGCTGCACCTGCACGACACGCGCGGTCTCGCGGTCGCCAACGCCCATGCCGCGCTGAAACTCGGCGTGACACAATTCGACTCGACGGTCGGCGGGCTCGGCGGCTGCCCGTTCGCCGGTCAGCCGAAAGCGGCCGGCAACATCTGCACCGAGGAACTGGTGCTGCTATGCGAGGAGATGGGCATCGACACCGGCGTCGATCTTGACGCGCTGATCGAGGTCGGGCGCATGGCGGAGGAGATTGTCGGGCACACCCTGCCGAGCGAGCTGGTGCACGCCGGCAGCCTCGACGCGTTCCGCCGCCGCGCCGCGGCGTGAGAGGCGCCAAAGTCCGCGGAAAACCCGGCGAGTTACCGGGGTCCCTTGTCTCGGGTTGAGGACCGCCGGACGGCACGCGCGACGCGCTGTCGTCGCTGCCTCCGATCCGTGACGCGATGACCGCCGGACTCGCGCTCCAGGCAATCGTCCGAAGAGTTTACCCCGCCGGCTATCCCAGATGATCCGTCGATTGCTCGGCATCGCAAGAGATGCCAGAAACGATTTTCTGAATAGTCAGGAGCTGATACGAAGACATCTGGTTAGAATACAATCGCACCTCCACCAACTTGCCATTATGGAGCACCAGCGATATCTGAAAGACATTCTCTCAGATCCGAAATATGACGATCGAAAGCGTCTGGAACGATATGGATTTAAGGTTTACTCTCAGAATGACGAGGACGGCATTATTCAAGAGATATTTGCCCGGATCGGTACAACATCCAAGACATTTATCGAGTTCGGCGTCGAGAATGGTTTAGAAAACAATACTGTCGTATTATTGCTACAAGGATGGGAGGGGTTGTGGATTGAGGGAAACGAGGGGTATGTATCACAGATCGCATCGAAGTTTAGCGACGAGATTTCAAACGGTCGGTTGCGGGTGCAATCCGCCTTCATCGATCGCGACAATATCAATGGTCTGATCGGCGCCTATTTCACTGGTGAAATCGACCTTTTATCGATCGATATCGATGGCAACGATATCTACATTCTTGAGTCGCTCGATATCGTGCAGCCCAGGGTCGTCGTTATCGAATACAATGCCAAGTTTCCCCCGCCGATAAGCGTGACGCAACGATACGACCCGGGTTTCAGATGGCGCGGCACCGATTACATGGGCGCTTCACTGGCGGCTATCGCCAAGGTGGCGGCCGCAAAAGGCTATAGTCTCGTCGGCTGCAGCGTTGCCGGCGTGAACGCATTCCTTGTAAGGGACGATTTGCTGCACGACAGGTTTCTGGCGCCTTTTACCGCCGAGAACCATTATCAACCGGCCCGGTATTTTCTCGCGGGAACGTTCTTTACCGGACACCCTCCGGATTGGGGGCCGTACGAGACTGTTTGAGGATACCCGTCTCGGCGCACCGTCTTGCGGCTAATACCGGCCGCCGAGCTTGCCATGGTCCCAGGTGAAGGTCTTGCGCGGGGTGATCTTGAGGACGACGCGCTTTGGCGCGCTGCGGGCGGCGCCGGCCGGGCGCGCGGTGGTGCGGCCCTCGCCGAGCCACGCCAGGACTTCGCCAACCACGGCCGGATCGTCGATGATCTCGCACTCGCCGCGCACCATGACGCCTTTCAGCTCGGCGTAGGCGCCGCCGCTCTCGACCATGATCGCGACCTTCGGGTCGCGGCGGATGTTCACAACTTTTTGCGCCTTGCCGTAGGAGGTCATGTAGTAGACCCCGTCGCGCTCGCGGTAATTCATCGCGACGACATGCGGAAAGCCGTGCTGGTCGATCGTCGCGAGCGCGCATTTGCGGTTGTCGCGCAAAAACGCGGCCTGCTCGTCGGGGGTGAGGCGGATGTCGGGACGCGGCATTTGCTCCTCCTATAATCGGACCAGGATCGCCCTTCCTAAGCGTCACCCAGCTTCAGGCCCAGAGCGATATCAAGCTCTTGGAAGCGCTTTTGCAGACGGCGGTTGAACTCGCGCTGCACCGGCCAGCGTCCGCTGTCGGTGCATGGAATTGTGCCGGACAGAGTTACCCCCAAGGCGCGGACGGAATCCACCCAGAGCTGCAGGTCGCCGATGATACGCTCGGCGTATTCCGAATCCTCGTGCATTTCGGAGGCGATGCCGCGCATCGCGTCGGCCGCGCGGTCGCTGTCTTCGGTGTACGCAATGGTAACCGATACCGCGGCGGTGCCGAGACCGCGATTGGCGTTGCTGATGGCGCCGACCGAGCTGAACGGCACGACATGCAGCGCGCCGTCGGCGCCGCGCAGCCAGATCGTGCGTACCGAAAGCCGTTCGATTTTGCCGGAAAGCCCGGCGACCGTGATCGTGTCACCGACCTGGATCGCGTTTTCAAACAGCACGAACATGCCGGTGACGACGTCCTGGACCAGCTTTTGCGAGCCGAACCCGACCGCGACCCCGACAATCCCGGCGCCGGCCAGGAGCGGGGCGATATTGACCCCGATCTCGCTCAGCGCGGTCAGGCCGACAATCAGCGCAATCGTGATGAACAGGGCGGCGCGCAGCATCGGCAGAAGCGTGCGCAGCCGCGCCGCGTGGGCCGGCGTGCCGGCTTCGCTGAGCCGCGCCAATCGCCGTTCGAGCGCGGCGTTGGCGAGTTCCCAGATGAGGACCGCGGCCAATACCGCCAGTCCGACCGTGACCAGAGCCGACAGCAAACGCGCGCCGATCTGGCCGGACCTGAACCAGTCAAACGCGCCGACGCCCCAGAATTCGAGCAGCAGCAAGCCGGTCAGGATCGCGATCGACAGGTTGACAAGAAGCCGGGCGATCGAAGTCCAGCGACGGGCGCGAAGCCGCGTCTCGTCGAGCAGCCCATGCGTCGGGCTCGCCGCGTCGGGGTGGGAGGCGGTGATTCTGTCCAATATTCCGGTCAAAACGAGCGCGACGAGGCGGGCGCCCGCGACGATCGCGACGGTGCCGAGCAATAGCCAGATCCCGCCGGCGCCGCTCTCGAAGCCGGCCGCCCATCCGATCCAGCCCGCCATAATTCCCAGCAGCGCGAGGTAGTGCCACGTCGCGGCGAGCCATTTGCGCCAGGCCGGCAGCGGCTCGCCCGGTTCCGGCGCACCGGCGATCGCGGCCGCCACGAAACCCCGCAACCGCAGCACCATGATCGCCAGCAAAATTGCAATAACCAATCCGTCAACACGGATCAGCGTCGCGTAAACCGCCGGATGCAGCCCGAACAGCAGCGCCAAGCCGGCCGCCGCGACGCCCAGCGCCGCGACGAGGATCAGCCGCCGCAGCCAGCGCATCAGATAGGCGGCGTGGTCGTCGTCGATCCGGAGCAGCCGCAAGCCGCTCGCCTCCGGCGCCAACAGCATGCGGCCGATCGCCAGGGTTACGCGGATCGCGGTGTAGGCGTTGATGGCGATCAAAATCGCCAGCCGGGTCAACGGCACTGGGACGAAGTTGGCAAGCACCGTCGCCCCCGTCCAGAAAACCGCAACCGGTACAAGCTCCAGCCCGAGACGGGCGGCGGCGGCCGGCAGCCGGCGCAGGCGACGCCACGCACCCTCATCCGCGGTTCCGGGAAGGGGGGCGCCGGGTTCGGCCGGGTCCGGTGCGCCCGCGGCGAGACGCTGGGCCGGACGGCGCAGCGCGAGGGCGGCGGCGCGCTCCAGCAACAACGCTATTCCCAGCACCAGGGCCAGCTGCCAGGCGACATCGAAGGCGAGCTCTCCCGCGGAGGGGTCGTTGACCATCCGTACGACCCATTCCCGCAGCAGATAAAGATCGGGCACTGTGCGCAGCGAGGCGGCGGTATCCTCGACGACGCGCCGCGGCCAGCCGGCGAGGCCCGACAGCAGCTGCGCCGCGAGACTGTCCGGCTGCAACGTGACCGGCTGTGCCTTCTCGGCTTCCGATTTCGCGGCGGCCGGTGCCGCCTCGGTCCCCGCCGGCGCTTCGGCCGGCGCCGGCCCGGCGGCGCTGGCGATCGTCCGCAAGGTCTCGACCAGCCGGGCGCGCTGCGCCGGGTCCTGCAATACCGCGAGCGCGCGCTGCGCCTCGGCTGGTGTCACTGGGGTGGACGCGGCGGAATGGGCCGGGGCGGAGGATGGCTTGGCTTCCGCGCTCGGGTTTGACTGCGCCCAGGCGGTCGCGGCGACCAGCGGAGCCGGCCCGGGACAGGTCGCGACGCAACAGACCAGCGCGAAACAAGGCAGCAACAGAAAACGCAGGCTCATGCGGCGGATTTCGCTTGCTGTTCAGGAGGGTGGTTCGGTGTTCTGCGGTTATGCCCGATACGCGCCCGGACATCGATACCGCGATCGTCGAGACCGATGTTCCGGCCCGGCTCGACCGGCTGCCGTGGACCCGGTTTCATACGCTGGTCGTCATCGCGCTCGGGATAACCTGGGTGCTCGACGGGCTCGAGGTCACGATCGCCGGGTCGATTGTCGGCGCGCTGCGCGAAAGCCCGGTGCTGCGCTTTACCGAAGCCGAAATCGGCCTGGTGGCGAGCGCGTATCTCGCCGGCGCCGTCGCGGGCGCGCTGCTCTTCGGCTATCTGACCGACCGTTTCGGCCGGCGCAAGCTGTTCATGGTGACGCTCGGTCTTTACCTTGTAGCGACCGCGGCAACCGCGTTTTCGTGGGATTTCTGGAGCTTTGCGGTGTTCCGCGCGTTGACCGGGGCCGGAATCGGCGGCGAGTACGCGGCTATCAACTCGGCAATCCAGGAGCTGATCCCGGCGCGGTATCGCGGCCGCACCGATCTCGCCGTCAACGGCAGCTTCTGGGTCGGCGCGGCGCTCGGCGCGATCGGCGCGGTCGTGCTGTTGCAGCCGGGGCTGCTGCCGCCTGATTGGGGTTGGCGCGCGGCGTTCGGGATCGGCGCGGTGCTGGGTCTCGCGATCCTGGTGCTGCGGCAATGGATCCCGGAGAGCCCGCGCTGGCTGATGCTGCACGGCCGGATGGCCGAGTGCGACGCGGTGATCGCGGGGATCGAGCGGCGCGTCATGAAGACGGCCGATATCGAGCTGCTGCGGCGCGACTGCCCCCGCATCCGCATCGTTACCGGCGAGCGGACGCCCGTGGTGCGGATGATCCACGCGATCCTGCGGGATTACCCGCACCGGGCCGTGCTGGGGCTGGTGCTGATGTCGGCGCAGGCGTTCTTTTACAACGCGATCTTTTTCTCCTACGCGCTGGTGCTGGGCCGGTTCTATGGCGTGCCATCCGAGTCGATCGGCTGGTACATGCTGCCGTTCGCGCTCGGCAACTTCCTCGGGCCGCTGATTTTGGGACCGCTGTTCGACACGATCGGGCGCAAGACGA
>JBFXDF010000243.1:0-6009 GCA_050181375.1 Alphaproteobacteria bacterium | reverse complement strand
ACATGCGGATGGCGGATCACCTCGTTACGGGTCAAGACCGGCGCGCACGGCACGTCGGCCTTTGTCAGCTTGTCGAGCCACTCGGCCGACTTGCCGCCGATCAGCACATCCTGCGTCATTTGCAGCCGCGCCTCGACATTCTCGGCCCGCAGCGCCGGAGTCTTGAAGCGTGGATCGTCGAGCCATTCCGGCCGGTCGAGGGCGCGGGTCAGCCCCTCCCACTGCTTGTTGGTCTGCACCGCGGCGGTGATGTAGCCGTCCGCCGTCTCGTAGACGAGATCGGTTGCGCTGGCGGCTTCCTGGCGTATCGGCTCGTTTCCGACAAAGGTCTGCGAGCCCATGTCGGATGCCCACAGAAACGCCAGCACCGCCTCCAGCATCGACAGCCGCACGTGCTGCCCCTCGCCGGTGCGCGCGCGCGCCAGGAGGGCGGCGGTAATCGCCTGCGACGCGGTGATCGCGGTCAATTTGTCGGGCAGGATCGTGCGCAGCATGCGCGGACGCGCCTCGTCGGAACCGGCCTGCACCGTCGCCAGCCCGGAAAACCCCTGGATCAGCGGATCGTAAACCGGCCTTTGCGCGTATGGCCCCTTTTCGCCAAAGCCGCTGATCGAGACATAGACGATGTCCGGCTTGACGGCGCGGATCGCGTCCTCGCCGACCCCGATCCGCTCGGCGACGCCGGGGCGGAAATTCTGCACAAAGACATCGGCCGTCTCGGCCAGCCGCATCAGCGCGTCGAGTGCCGCCCTGTGCTTCAGGTTCAGCACGACCGAGCGCTTGTTGCGGTTGTTGTTGAGGAAATTCGCCGAGAACCCGCCGCGCCGGTTGGCGCCGGCCCGCGTATGGTCGCCGTCGAGCGCCTCGACCTTGACGATTTCGGCGCCCTGGTCGCCGAGGATCATCGTCGCGAGCGGCCCCGAAACATTCGAAGTCAGATCGACGATACGATAGCCGTGCAACGGACCGGGCATGGTTGGCCTTTCGCGGAGAGACTGGACCGATCGTAGCGCACAAGCCAAGCTGCGGCACCCCGGATTGCGAGGAGCGCTCCATGTTCAAGCGTATCGACCATGTCGAAATCGTCACCGACCAGCCGGAGCGTACCGAACGCTTCTACACGGATGTGCTCGGGTTCCGGGTCAAGGCGCGCGACAGGGTGCAGCGGCCCGACGGCGGCGCGCTCAACCTCGCCTATCTCGATCTCGGCGGCACTACCGTCGAACTGATCGCCTACGAGGGCGTGCCGGTCGATCCGATGCCGCGCCTCGAACACCTCGGCTACCGCATGATCGCGCTCGAGGTCGAAGACATGCAAAAAGCCTCGGACTACCTCAGAGAGCACGGTGTCGATATCGTCTGGGGGCCGAAGGTGACCGACACCTACGCGCGGGCCGAGATCCGCGACCCGAACGGCTACGGGATCGAATTGCGGCAATGGTTTAGGTGAGGCGGTTGCGGCGGAACGGCGGCGCGTGCGATCCTAATGCGATTGAACGCGCCGTTGGGAGGAATTCATGGCGAAATACATGCTGGTCAGCTTCAAGACCTGCCCGTGGGTGCAGCGCTCGGCGATCATATTGCGCGAAAAGAACACACCGTTCGAGCTGCGCCATATAGAACCGGACAACCGGCCCGACTGGTTTCTGGCGATCTCACCGCACAAGAAGGTGCCGGTGCTGACCGTAGACGACACGATCTCGCTGTTCGAATCGAACGCGATCAACGAGTACCTCGACGAGACGATCGAACCGCGGCTGCACCCGGCCGATCCGGTCGCGCGCGCCCGCAACCGTGCCTGGACCGATTATGTGCCGACCTTTTCCTCGTCGGTGACCGGCTGCGCCTATGCCGCCACCGAGGAAGCGTACAAGGCCGCGATCGCCAAAATCCCCGAGGCGTTCGGCCGGCTCGAAAAGGCGCTCGAAGCAGGCGGCGGGCCGTTCTTCAATGGGGAAAAATATTCGCTGGTCGATGCCGCCTACGCGCCGTTCCTGCAGCGCTATTTCTTCCTCGACCGCATCCGCAAGATCGGCGAGATCGAGAAATTCCCGCGGCTGAAAGCCTGGGCCGACGCGCTGATGGCGCGGCCCTCGACACACTCCTTCCCGCCGGCCGAGTTCGAGGAGATGTACCGGCAGAACCTGCGGCGGAGAAACAGCTACCTGTCGCAATTCGTCGAAGCCCCGAGGGCGGCGGCGGAGTAGCCCCCAAACACCGTCATTCCGGGGCGCCGCGTAGCGGCGAACCCGGAATCCATGAACACGCACTTCGAAATATGGATTCCGGGTTCCGCCCTCGGGCGGCCGCGAAATGACAGCCCTATCAGCCAGGCAAGGCGAGGCCGCTCGGCGCCAGCTCCTCGGCGAGCCGGGCTTTCAAGCGTTCCAGCCCTTCCTCGCTGCCCGCCTCGGCGCGCACGACGACGACCGCCTGCGTGTTCGAGGCGCGCATCAGCCACCAGCCCTCTGGCGTACGCACGCGCACCCCGTCAGTGTCGTTGAACTCGGCGCCGCGCCGGTGCAGCCGCTCCTTGACTTCCTCGACAATCGCGAATTTGCGCGCCTCGTCGCATTCAACGCGGATTTCCGGCGTGTTGAACACCGCGGGCAGCTTGTCGATCATGTCGTCGAGCCGCTCCTCCGAACGCGCCAGGATGTCGAGCAGCCGCACCGCGACATAAATCGCGTCGTCGAACCCGTAATACCCGTCGGCGAAAAAGATGTGCCCGCTCATCTCGCCGGCGAGCGGCGCGCCGGTCTCGGCGAGGCGCGCCTTTATCACCGAGTGCCCGGTCTGCATCATGACCGGCTGGCCGCCGGCCTCGGCGATCCCGTCGAACAGAACCTGGCTCGACTTGACATCGGCGAGGATCGCAGCGCCGGGGTTGCGGCGCAGCACGTCGCGCGCCAGCACCAGCAGCAGCTGATCGCCCCACAGGATGCGGCCGCGCGAATCGACGACCCCGATGCGGTCGCCATCGCCGTCGAACCCGATTCCGAGGTCGCAGCGCTCGGCGGCGACGGCCTGTTGCAGCTGCACCAGATTTTCCGGGATCGTCGGATCGGGGTGATGCGCCGGAAATCGTCCGTCAATCACCTCGTTGAGCAATACATGCCGGCCCGGCAAAAGCTTCGTGAGGCTCGCCACGGCCTCGCCGGTGGCGCCGTTGCCGCAATCCCACGCCACCGCCAGCCCGCGCCCGGCACGGTAATCGCGCGCCAGCCTGTTCACGTAATCGTCGAAAACGCGATGCTGCTCGACACGGCCGCGCGGCCGGTCGGGAGGTCCGAGCGCGGCGGCCATTTGCGCCAGGCGCTGGATCGCCTCGCCAAAAAACGCCCGGCCGCGCAGCACCATCTTGAAGCCGTTGTGGTCGGGCGGGTTGTGCGAGCCGGTTACCATCACCCCGCCGTCGACCGGCAATGTCGCGGCGGCGAAATACAGCATCGGGGTCGGCCCGCGGCCGATCCTGACGACATCGGCGCCGCCCTCGGCGAGACCTTCCACCAGCGCGGCTTCGAGTTCGGGCGAGGTCAGCCGGCCGTCATACCCGACCGCGACGCGCCGCCCCCCGGCCTCCGCAAGCACCTGCGCAAACACCCGGCCCAGCGCGCGTGCGTCGGCCGGGAACAGCGTTGCTCCGACGACGCCGCGAATGTCGTACTCGCGCAAGATCGTCGGATGAAATCGATGCGGCATCCGCCAGGCTCCGGTCAGCGGTACGATGCGAGGATGCGGCGGAATTCCGCTCCGAGCATCGGATGTTGCAGGCCCAGCGCGATATTGGCTTCGAGAAAGCCGAGCTTGTCGCCGCAATCGTAGCGCCGCGCGGATGTGCGCAACCCGTGAAAATCCTGGCCGGCGGCGATCAGGCTGTCGAGCCCGTCCGTCAGCTGGATTTCGTTGCCGCTGCCGGGTTTCTGGTCTTCCAACATCTCGAAAATTTCGGGCTGGATGATGTAGCGGCCGATGATCGTCAGGGTAGATGGCGCCTCGGCCGGGTCGGGCTTCTCGACGACGCCGCGCGCGCGAACCAGCCTGCCGTTTTCCGCGACGACATCGAGAACCCCGTAGCGCTTGACGTGCTCGCGCGGCACCTCGACAACAGCAACAATGTTGCCGCCGGTTCGCTCGTAGGTGTCGACCATTTCCTTCAGGCACGGCGGGTCGCCGACCATCAGATCATCGACCAGCAGCACCGCGAAAGGCTCATCCCCGACCAGATGGCGCGCGCACCACACGGCGTGGCCGAGACCCAACGGGCGCTGCTGCCGGGTAAAGGCGATGTCGCCCGGTGCCGGCAACCAGGAATTCAGCTCGTCGAGCAATTCGCCGCGGCCGCGATCCCGCAATGTCGCCTCCAGCTCGAAGGCGACATCGAAATGATCCTCGAGCGCACCCTTCGCGCGGCCGGTCACAAAATAGAACTGTTCGATGCCGGCGGCCTTTGCTTCCTCCATCGCGTAATGAATGAGCGGCCGATCGACGACGGTCAGCATCTCCTTCGGCATCGCCTTTGTCGCCGGCAATGTGCGCGTGCCGAGCCCGGCCACCGGAAACACCGCCTTGCGGATGCGCTGTCGCATTCAGATCCTCGCTCTTTCAATTGCCAGAACGGCTCAACCACTACTTTTGTTCGCACTCAGCGCAATTTTGATCAGAGGTTCATCAGCACGTCGCGCGCCCGGTTGATTTTGGCGGCGAAATAGTCGGTCCCGCCGCGATCCGGGTGCAGCTGCTTCATCAGCCGGTGGTGCGCTTCCTTGATCGCCATGGCGTCGGCGCCCGGCCGAAGACCCAATATGGCATACGCCTCCTCAACCGTGACGTCCGCGACGCCGCGCGGCGGCGGCGCTCCGGCCGACTGCTCGCCACGCAAATCGTCGCGCCACTCCGGGTCCATGCGGTCGAGCCAGGCTTCGATAAGCCGTGCCGCCTCCTCATCGGCGGTTCGGCATTCGCGCAACAATGCCAGGAGATCGGTGCGGCGCAGCTCGTCGAGACGCATGCCGGCGAAGCGCCCGCGCAATACCGTGCCAGCCATCGCGCCGGTGTCGTGATCGAGAGTCACACGGACATAAGCGGTCTCGACCTCCGAGCTGGCCCCGGCCGACGGTCCGCGCAGACCCCCGACGACGGAATGCAGCCGCCGCAACAACGGGAAGAGGCCGGCCGCCAGCGCCAGCAGCACCGACAGTCGGCCAGACACCGCGAGCGCGACGACCGCCGCCGCGGCAAGGCCGATGGCGGCCCATTTGACAAAGCGGGCGAGCTGCCTCGGATCGGCGTTGACAAACGCGCGCCCGAGCAGGATCAGCCCGAACAACAGGACGACGCCGCCGATCAGGTACAGCATTAAGCACGCAATTGCGCCGTGAGCCGCAGCACCTCGCCACCCTTCTTCTCGCCGTAGGCGGTCAGCGCGCGGTAGCCGCCGGCGGCATAGACCGCGACGGCCGCGAGCAGTTCCTTGAGCCGCTCGGCGCTGCCCAGATCGAACCGGACATAAGCGCCGCGCGACAGGTGAGCCATCTGCCGAAACGCTTTCCCGGCAATGGGATCGCTGCCCTCGTGAAACAGGAAGATCGGCACGCCGTTGAGGCCGAGCTCGCCGGCCAACCGGCACAGCCGATCGACATTCTCCTCCATCGCGTCGCCGACAAAGACGAGCGCGTTGACCCGCTGCTTCTTTGTCTCGGCGAGAGCGTGCGCCAGGACGCGCTCGATCTGCGTTTCCCCACCGACGCAATGGACGGCGCGCATAACCCGGTGCAGATCGGGCGCGTTCGTCATCCAGCGGCTCGCCCTGCATTCGTTAAAGCCGCGGTAATAGACGAGCTTGACATCGAGCCCGCCGAGCGCGGCGGTCGCCTCGAACATCTCGCCCTGAATGCGGCAGGCACGGTCCCAGCTTGGCTCGCGGCTCGCCGTCGCGTCGAGCGCAAAGATCAGCCGGCCGCGACCGCCCGACGGGCGCGGCGGCGGCGCGCGCCGCAGGTCGCGCAG
>JBFXDF010000242.1:0-6031 GCA_050181375.1 Alphaproteobacteria bacterium | reverse complement strand
GGCACAGCCATACGACAGCCGGTCGGCGCGCTGCCGTCTGAGCCAGGCGCGTTGGGCGGCGGGGTCGTCTACCATCGCGCGCACCAGCTTCCAGAACCGCGGGCCGTGGTTCATCTCGACGAGATGCGCCACCTCGTGTGCGACGACATAATCGAGCACCGGTTCGGGCGCCATGACCAGCCGCCAGCTGAACGATAGCGATCCGGCCACGGAACAGCTTCCCCAGCGGCTTTTTGTGTCGCGCACCGTGATCCGGGTCACCTTCACCCCGATTGTCGTCGCATGCAGACGGGCGCGGCGCGCCAATTCCCGCGCGGCGAGCCGGGCAAGATGGTCGCGCACGCGGCGCGCGACGGGCTCGGGACCGCCGCGCACGCGGATTTCGCCATTTACGATCGCGACCAGCGGTGCGGCCGGGTCGTCCTCGCGACGTATCGGGTGCGGCACGCCGAACACCGGAACGACCGCGCCTTCCGCGAACGGCACCGCAGCCGGCAACGCGTCGAGCCGCGCCGCGATCCAGCCGCGCTGCGCCTCGAGAAATTTAAGCGCGGTTTCCGCCGGGAGGCCCTGGGGCAGAACCAGGTCAAACCGGCGCGTCGCCGCATCCATGCGCAAGAGCAGCCGGCGCGCCCGTGGATTGACGCGAATCGCCACCGGCGCGCCAAGCCCAAGTTCGTCTGCCCGGGTCTGCGTCTCGGCGAGCGAGAGGCCCGGAACAACGCCCATTCTGCGCGACAACGCCGGCAACATGGCGCGACTTCTCCGGAAAGCACCTCAGGCCCTTCCATTATCGGGCAAGTGGGACGCGGTGCGCCAGCCGAGCCGGGGACGCGCCTAGGCAAAACGGAACTCGCCGGCGGCGTCGATCAGCCATTCAGCAAGCCAGCGCGCGGCCGAGCGGCGCACGAAGAGGCGGTAAAGCGGTGCCGCGCTCAGCTGGTCGATGATGACCGGCACTTTCGCGAAGACGGTTTGCGCGCACCGGCCCGGCCCAAAGGCACGCGGATGCAGGTCGATCCCGCAGCCTTTTTGCAGCAAGGTCCGCGCCTCGGAGCCTTTGATCTCGACAATCGTACTGCCGGCGGACAGGTTGACGACCGTCGCGTGCCGTCCGGTCACGGCGCGCTCCAGACGGCCTGTCAGGTCCGGACCGATCCCTCGCGGCGTCGTAACGAGCCATTCATCGGGGCCACGCCATAGGGTACGCAGCGCGCCCATGCTCGCAACGCCGTTCGGCTGCAGCGGCAACGGCACCCCGGCCAGATAGGCCGGCACCGGCGGCGCCAAGCGCAACCCTATCTGTTCGGCGAAACGCAGCTCGGACAGGCTGATTGCGCCGCCCGGCAAGGACCAGGGCAGGATGCCATCGAGCTGCGAATGCCGCTCCGGCAGGCCGGGCGGGTCAGCCATCCCGCCGCCGGTTTTCGGGATCGTACAACACCGGTGAGCAGATGCGCGCCGCGACGCTGCGGTCGGGCAGCGGCGCCCAGACCCGTTGACCGTGGCGCGCCCGTCCGCCGGCGACCAGCGCCAGCGCAAAGCCGCGCCCGTTGCGCCCACCGAAATAGCTCGACGTGACGTGGCCGACCATCGGCAGGGGCGGCGCCGCGTCGGCGGTGGCGACCAGCTGCGCGCCTGCGGGAAGGATTTCCGCCGGATCGTCGGACAACAAGCCGACCAGCTGCTTGCGGTCGGGCCGCACGGTGTCGCTCCGGGACAGCGAGCGGCAGCCGAGAAAATCCTTTACCCCCGCGATCATCGCGCCGAGGCCAAGGTCGAGCGGCGTCACCGATCCGTCGGTCTCCTGGCCAATCATGAAATACCCCTTTTCGGCCCTGAGCACGTGCATCGCCTCGGTGCCGTAGGGTGTTATCCCATGCTGCTCGCCGGCCGCCATCAGCCGTTCCCACAATGCCAGCCCGAAATCCCCCGGCACGTTGATTTCGTAGCTGAGTTCCCCCGAAAAGCTGACGCGGAAAATCCGAGCCGGGATGCCGGCGACTTCGGCCTCGCGCAGCCGCATGAATGGGAACGAAGCCGCGTCGAGCGCCAACCCCGGCGCCAGCGCCCGCAGCACGTCGCGGGCGCGCGGTCCGACCAGCGTCGCATTCGCCCACTCCTCGGTCACCGGCGTGCAGAAGACGTCGAGATCGGTCCATTCGGTCTGCAGCCATTCCTCGAACCAGTCCAACACGGCGCCGGCATTGCCGGTGGTGGTGGTCAGCAGGAACCGGTCCTCCGCGAGCCGCGCGCCGACCCCGTCGTCGAACACCATCGCGTCTTCGCGGCACAACACGCCGTAGCGGCACGCGCCGACCGCGAGAGTGTCCCAGCGGTTGATATAGACCCGGTCGAGGAAGCGCGCCGCGTCGGGGCCGGTCACCTCGATCTTCCCCAAGGTCGAGGCGTCGAGCAGCGCCACCCTGTCGCGCGCGGCGAGGCACTCGCGGCGCACCGCCGCCGCCATGCTCTCGCCGGGGCGCGGATAGTAGCGCGCGCGTTTCCACTGTCCGACATCCTCGAACACCGCACCCGCCGCGACATGCCAGTCGTGCACCGGCGTCACCCGCACCGGGTCGGCGAGAATGCGGCGCTCGCGCCCGGCCAAGAGGCCGTAGGGCACCGGCGCGTAAGGCGGACGGAAGGTGGTGGGGGCCGTTTCGGCGAGGCCCTTTCCGGTGGCGGCGGCGAGCAGCGCCAGCCCCGCGAGATTGCCGGTCTTGCCTTGGTCGGTGCCCATGCCGAGCGTCGTGTAGCGCTTCAGATGCTCGGGAACCATGTACCCCTCGCGCGCCGCCAGCGCGATATCGGCGGCGGTCACGTCATTGTGCAGGTCGACAAAGGCGCGCCGCAGGTCGCGAGACGACAAGGCGGACGCGATCGGCGGCGCCGCGTCCGCGGGATTTGGCTCGTCGGCCGGAAACGCCGGAAGCCGTCTCTCGCCAGGCGATGCGGCGAACCCGCAAAAGGCGGCCGCGCGCAGCCCCGCGACTTCCCCCTCGGCAAGGCACGACGCCAGGACAAACTTGCCGTTCGCCGCGCCGACACACTCGACAGCCGCGTCGCCGCCGTCCGGGATCAGCGCGGCGAGACCCGGGTCGTACCGCAGCCGGCCCCGAGCCTGCGCGTAAAGCTGCACACTCGGGTTCCAGCCGCCCGACACGGCGAGCAGGTCGCAATCGAGCGCGGTCGTGCGCCCCCGCTCACCGCCGCGCGCGTCGGCGGGCCGCAGCGAGACCCCGCGTAGCGCGGCGCGTCCCGCGGTTCCGACCACCGCATGGCCCATATAGAGCGGCATGCCTTCAACCATGCGGCGGGCCGCGTCGCCCGGTTCGGGCCGAGGATCGATGACAGCCGCGACCGCGACGCCCGCCCGGACCAGCGCCGGCGCCAGCGGATAGGCACCGTCGTTGTTGACGAACAGCACCGCCCGCCTTCCCGCCGCTACGGCGAAACGGTGCAGATAGGTCTCGACCGCGCCGGCCAGCATGATCCCGGGCCGGTCGTTGTCGGGGAACACGAGCGGCCGCTCGATCGCGCCGGTCGCCAGCACGACCCGGCGAGCACGGATATGCCACAGGCGCTGCCGCGGCATTTCCGAAGGCGCCGCCGGCCCAAACCGCTCGCCGACGCGTTCGGCGGCGATCAGGTAATTGTCGTCGTAATACCCGAGCACGGTAGTTTCGCGAAGCAGCCGCGCCTCCGGCATGGCGTCGAGTTCCGCGGCCGCGCCGCGCGCCCATGCGGTGCCGTCGGCGTCACCGATCCGAATCGAACGGCGCAGCAAACCGCCGCCAAATTCGGCGCCGTCGTGGGCCAGGATCACGCGCGCGCCGCGCCGGCCGGCTGCCAACGCCGCCGCGAACCCAGCCGGCCCGCCGCCGACGACCAGTACGTCGCAATGCTCGTGCCGCTTGTCATAGCGCGACGGGTCCGGCAACGCAGGCGCCCGCCCGAGACCGGCCATGCGGCGCAGCAGCGGCTCCCAGAGGGTCCGCCACAGTCGCCCCGATCGGGCGCCCCGGCCCATAAAGGTCTTGTAATAGAACCCGGCCGGCAGCAGCGGCGCAAACCGGTCGGCCAACGCCGCGAGATCGAACTCGAGCCAGGGCCAGGCGTGCTGGCTTTGAGCGCGCAGCCCGTCATAGAGCACGATGTCGGTCGGGCGGCGGTTCGGCTCGGCAAAAGCGCCGGTTTCGAGCTGCACGAGCGCCGACGGCTCTTCTATCCCGGCGGTCATGATGCCGCGCGGCCGGTGGTACTTGAAGCCGCGGCCGACCGTGCGTAACCCGTTCGCCAGCAGCGCCGAGGCCAGCGTATCCCCCGGATGCCCCTGATACTCTCGCCGGTCGAAGCGGAACCCGAGCACGCGCCCGCGCTCGATCATGCCTCCTTCCGGCAGGCGAAACGGTTGCGTCATTCTGATAGGTTTGGCGCGGGCGCGATCGGAATTGCCGGCGGTGAACGCCCGGGCCTGTTTCTATCTCCCGCGAATCCGCGCCTTTGGCCGGGAAGACTGCTCCTGCTCCCTGGTCCGTTCACGCGTCGGTTGGCGACACCCAGGGTATGCGGCCGAATTTTATACCTTCCTCGGCCAGCTCATGCGATTCCTCGGCCGTCGCCTCGCCGTAGATGCCGTGCGGATCGGCCTCGCCATAATGGATTTTCCGGGCTTCCTCGGCGAAACGCTCTCCGACATAGTCGCAATTGGTTTCGACCTGACGGCGCAGTTCGAGCAGCGCCGCGCGCATCTGGGCCGGCGACAGCGTCGGGAGGTTCTTGTGCGAGCGGCCGATATTCGGGGCCATCAGCGCCTTGTCGATCCGCGTGTCGCCGCAAGTCGGGCAGGCGATCTCGCCCGCCTGCTGCTGCGCCTCGAACGCCTCGCCGCTGCGGAACCAGCCCTCGAACTCGTGCTCGTCGGCGCAGCGCAGTGTGAAGCGGATCATCGACAAGGACCTCCTGGCACCGGTATCGAAACCGAACAACGCGCCCTTAGCAAGCATTCACCGAGAGTGCCAAGAATGCACGCCGAAAAATCTTCCGCCTGGGTGCGACGTTTCGCGCCGCTGATCCGTCCCGGCGGCCGCGCGCTCGATCTGGCCGCCGGCAGCGGCCGTCACGTACGCTTGCTCCTCGATATGGGGTTTCACATTACGGCGGTCGACCGCGATGCCCAAGAATTGCGCGGTCTTGCCGGCCCCGCTTGCGATATTCGCGAAATCGACCTCGAAACCGGCGACCCCGAAGACGTCGTCGCGCAACTCGGCGGCGTCCATGACGGGATCGTAGTGACCAATTACCTGCACCGGCCCCTGTTGCGCCCGCTCGCCGCCGCGCTCGCGCCGGGTGGCGTGCTGATCTACGAGACCTTTATGGTCGGCAACGAGCGTTTCGGGCGGCCTCGCAATCCGGATTTTCTGCTGCACCCGGGAGAGTTGCTGGACGCGTTCACGGCCCTCACTGTGGTCGGGTTCGAACAGGGCGAGGTGGCCCGACCGCGTCCGGCCGTAATTCAACGGATCGCAGCCGTAGCCGGCCCGATCGGCCCGCTGCCGGATACTCCGGCTCCGGAGCGCTGACCGGCTGCCGGCTCACGCCGTCCCGCCGCCCGATTCGTCGGCGAGTTCGGCCTGCGCCGCCGCCAGCCGCGCGATCGGCACGCGATACGGCGAGCACGAGACATAATCGAGCCCAACCTCGCGGCAGAAATGGATCGAAGCCGGGTCGCCGCCATGCTCGCCGCAGATGCCGAGTTTGATGCCGGGCCGCGCCGCGCGACCGCGCTCTGCGGCGATGCGCACCATCGCGCCGACCCCATCGACGTCGATGCTGACGAACGGATCGCGCTCGAAAATCCCCGCCTTTTGATAGGCGCCGAGGAAACTCGCCGAATCGTCGCGCGAGATGCCGGAGACGGTCTGCGTCAGATCATTCGTGCCGAAGCTGAAGAACTCGGCGCTCTCGGCGATCTCCCCGGCCAGGAGCGCGGCGCGCGGCAGCTCGAGCATCGTGCCGACCAGAGAGG
>JBFXDF010000241.1:0-6049 GCA_050181375.1 Alphaproteobacteria bacterium | reverse complement strand
GCCGGATTTCCCTGCTGGCCGATCGATGAAGCGAGATAAATCAACAACTTGCTGCCCGACCGGCATAAAAATTCCCTGCTGGCAGGGAAATCGACGGCGGGACGGCCGGTCGGAGCACCGCCCGACCGCGGGCCGTCGCACCCATAGCCTCACCGCCGCTTTCCCCTTCAATCATCATCGTTGCGCCGGTCGAGCGCGCCCGGCTTGCGTGCCGGCCTCCGCGCCGCTATAACGCGCCGCTTCAACCGGCGGCTGGCCGCGCCTTTTGGCGTCGAACGGGCATGCCTCGCCGCCGCAGCCAGACCAAAGGATGGAAAATGCCCAAGCTCAAGACCAAGAGCGGCGCCAAAAAGCGCTTCGGCCTCACCGGAACCGGCAAGGTCAAGCGCAACTGGGGCCACAAGCGCCACCTGCTGATCAACAAGTCGAAGCAGGGCAAGCGGTTGCGGCGCGGCACGACGACCCTCGAAAAGGGCGACGCCAAGCTCGTCCAGACCTACATGCCCTATATGCGGGGCTGAGCGATGGCCAGGGTCAAACGCGGCGTCACCGCGCATGCCCGGCACAAGAAAGTGCTGGGTCTCGCCAAGGGCTACCGCGGCCGCGGCAGCACCGCCTACCGGATCGCGATCGAAAAGGTCGAGAAGGCGCTGCGCTACGCCTATCGCGACCGGCGCAACAGAAAGCGCGACTTCCGCGGGCTGTGGATCCAGCGCATCAACGCCGGCGTCCGCGAGCACGGGCTGACCTATTCGCAATTCATGCACGGCATCCGGCTCGCCGGCGTCGATCTCGACCGCAAGGTATTGTCCGACCTCGCGATCCGCGAGCCGGAGGCGTTCGCGGCGATTGTCGCACAGGCGAAATCGGCGCTCGACGCGGCACCAGCCCCGACCGCCGCGTAGCGTATGGCCGCCGCGCCCTCTTCCTGGCATAGCGGGTCGGCGCGATTTACGCGGGGTCGGCGTCGCTGAGGTCCCCATCTCTCTACGTCGTGAAAAGGGGGCCTGCCGAACGGCCCCTTTTTCTTTACCGGTAGCGACATGTCACAGACCGAGACCGAAGACCCGACCGCGAAAGCGGAAGCTTATCTCGCCGAAATCGCCGCCGCGGCGACACCCGAGGCGCTTGAGCAGACCCGCATCCGCCTCCTTGGGCGCAACGGCGCGATTACCGCGGCGATGCGCGGCCTTGGCAAGCTGCCGTCCGACCAGCGCCGCGACGCCGGCGCCCGGCTCAACACGCTGCGGGACCGGGTCACGGCAGCACTGGCCGATTCCGGGGACCGGCTGCGCCGCGCCGCGCTGGCCGATCGGCTGGCCGGCGAGCGCGCCGACGTAACCTTGCCGGTATCGCCCGGCGTACCCGGCCGCATCCACCCGATCAGCCAGACCGTCGACGAGATCGTCGCGATCTTTGGCGAAATGGGTTTTGTCGTCGCCGAGGGGCCGCATATCGAGGACGATTTCCACAATTTCACCGCCCTCAACATCCCGCCCGAGCACCCGGCCCGGCAGGAGCACGACACATTCTATCTGCCGCCGCGGCCGGACGGCTCGCGTCTGGTGCTGCGGACGCACACCTCGCCGGTGCAGATCCGCACGATGCTGGCGCAGAAGCCGCCGCTGCGCATCATTGTGCCGGGCCGCACGTTCCGCGCCGACCACGACGCGACGCACTCGCCGATGTTCCACCAAGTCGAGGGTCTCGTCATCGACCGCACGACCCATATGGGTCATCTGAAGGGCTGCCTCATAGAGTTCTGCCGCGCGTTCTTCGCCATCGACGACCTGCCGGTGCGCTTCCGCCCGAGCTATTTCCCGTTCACCGAACCCTCGGCCGAGGTTGATATCGGCTGCTCGCGCAAAGGCGGCGAATTGCGGATCGGGGCCGGCGGCGCCAAGACTCCCGAAAGCTGGCTCGAAATCCTCGGCTCGGGCATGGTGCACCCGAAGGTGCTGCAAAATTGCGGCGTCGACCCGGCCGAGTACCAGGGCTTTGCGTTCGGCATGGGCATCGAGCGGGTGGCAATGCTGAAATACGGCATTCCCGATCTGCGCACGTTTTACGATTCCGACCTGCGCTGGCTGCGGCATTACGGGTTTCTGCCGCTCGACATCCCGTCGCCGGTGCGGGGCCCGCTGCAATGAAAACGACGCTGTCCTGGATCAAGACGCATCTCGACACCGATGCCTCGGCGGCCGAGATCGCCAACAAGCTCGTCATGCTCGGCCACGACGTCGAGGGGATCGAGGACCGCGCCGCCGCGCTCGCCGGGTTCGTCGTTGCGCGCGTCGTTTCCGCCGGGCCGCACCCGAACGCCGACCGGCTGCGCGTCTGCATCGTCGATGCCGGCGCCGGCGAGGTGCAGGTCGTGTGCGGCGCGCCGAACGCGCGGACTGGTATGAAGGGCGTGTTCGGCCCGGCCGGCGTGCGCATCCCCAAGACCGGCGCGATGCTCAACGAAAGCACGATCCGCGGCGTCGCCTCGCGCGGCATGCTGATGTCGGCCGCCGAGTTGGCCCTCGGCGAGGATCACGCCGGCATCATCGAGCTGCCCGAGGACGCGCCGCTCGGGGCTGACTATGCGAGCCTGTTGGGCCTCGACGATCCGGTCATCGACCTGAAGGTGACGCCGAACCGCGCCGATTGCCTCGGCGTGCGCGGCATCGCGCGCGATCTCGCGGCGTCGGGGCTGGGACGGCTGAAGCCGCTCGATACGACCCCGGTCGAGGGGAGGTTCCGCTCGCCGATCGCGGTCCGCATCGAGGATTTGACCGCCTGCCCGCTGTTTCTCGGGCGGCACATCCGCAACCTCAAGAATGGCCCGAGCCCGCGCTGGCTCACGGACCGGCTCGAGTCGATCGGCCTCAGGCCGATCTCGGCGCTCGTCGATATCACCAATTTCCTGACCTTCGATCTGAACCGGCCGCTGCACGTCTTCGACGCCGGGAAGCTCAGCGGCGATCTCGTCGTGCGTTTCGCGCGGCCGCGGGAGCGGCTGTTGGCGCTGAACGGCCGGGAATACGAACTCGACCCGGAAATCACCGCGATTGCCGACGATGTTGGCGTGCAGAGCCTCGGCGGCGTGATCGGCGGCGAGAAGACCGGCGTGACCGAGACAACCACCGAAATCTACATCGAGGCGGCGCTGTTCGACCCCATCCGCACCGCCGCCACCGGTCGTCGGCTCGAAATCGTCAGCGACGCCCGCTATCGCTTCGAACGCGGCATCGATCCGGCCTTTGTCGATCCCGGTCTCGAAATCGCGACACGGCTGATCCTCGATCTGTGCGGCGGCGAACCGTCCGAAATCGTCCGGGCCGGCGCCGAGCCGCAATGGCGCCGCACCTATAGGCTGCGCCCGGAACGGACGGCCGGGCTTGGCGGGTTGCACGTGCCGCCGGCCGAGAGCCGCGCGATCCTCGAGGCGCTCGGCTGCACGGTTGCCGATGCCGGCGAGCACGACGGGCGCCTGACCGTGTCGCCGCCGTCCTGGCGCGGCGACATCGAGGGCGAGGCCGATCTCGTCGAGGAGATTCTCCGCGTCAGGGGCTATGACGAAATCCCGCCGGTGCCGCTGCCGCGCGAAACCACGGTGTCCCGTCCGGCGATCGACGCGCGCCGCCGCCGCGTCGAGCTGGTGCGTCGCACGCTGGCCGAGCGCGGCCTTACCGAGGCGGTCACATTCTCGTTCCTGTCGGCGAATGCCGCGTCGCTGTTCGGCGGCGCCAAACCCGAACTGACGCTCGTCAACCCGATCAGCAGCGACCTCGATGTGATGCGCCCGAGCGCGCTGCCAAACCTGGTCGAGGCGGCGCGGCGCAACGCCGATCGCGGCTTTCCCGATGTCGCGCTGTTCGAACTGGGGCCGATTTACCGCGACGATCGGCCCGAAGGGCAAACCACCGTCGCGGCCGGGTTGCGCGCCGGCAATCTCGGCCCGCGCGACTGGCGCGAGAAGCCGCGCGAACCCGATCTTTACGACGCCAAGGCCGACGCGCTGGCGGCGTTGGCCGCCGCTGGCGCGCCGATCGACAACCTGCAGACCGACGCCGATCCGCCGCCGTGGTACCACCCGGGACGCGCTGGGATCCTGCGGCTCGGGGGCGTGGTGCTCGGCCATTTCGGCGAACTCCAGCCGGACGTGCTCGAGGCCTTTGACGTGAAAGGACCTGTCGCCGCGTTCGAGGTGTTTCTCGACGCGGCACCGGCGCCGCGCGCCGGCAGAAGCCGGCCGCCGCTGATTCTGTCGGTTTTCCAGCCGGTCGAGCGCGATTTCGCGTTTGTCGTCGATCGGGACCTGCCGGCCGAGATGCTGCTGCGCGCGGCGCGCGGCGTCGACCGCAAACTTGTCAGCGATATCCGCCTGTTCGATGTCTACGAGGGCAAGGGTCTGCCGGAGGGCAAGAAATCGCTGGCCATCGCGGTGACATTGCAGCCCCACGAGGCAACCCTGACCGACACCGAGATCGACGCTTTCTCAAAACGGCTGATCGCCGCAATCGAGAAGGCGACCGGCGGCACACTGCGCGGATAGGAACCTCAAGCGAGCGGCGGCAGCCGCGGATTGGGCAGATCGCGCGGCAGAATGCCTCGCGCGCGCGGGTCCTCGAAGCGCAGCTTGCGGCGGTCATAGACGACAAACCCGGCCCGCTGGTAATGGCCGAGTGCCTTCGGGTGGTCGTACATGCGGGTATGCACCCAAAGCCGCCGGATCGGCCGCGACCAGGCCCGGTCGATTGCCGCCCGCAGCAGAAACGGGCCGAGACCCCGGCCGATGAATTCCGGAATGAGGCCGAAATAGCACAATTCGGTCTCGTCCGGCGCCGCCGCGTCGAGCTCGAAATACCCGGCCGGCACGCCGCCGACATAAAGCACGAAAATCTCGGTCGTTGGATTCCGGATCTGGGCGGCCAGTTCCGCGTCGCCGAGCAGCCGGCGCTCGAACCACAGCCACGGCGTCCCGACGGTCTCGTACAGATACCGGTAGAACGAGACCGTACAGTCCTCGGCATGCATCAATGCCAGCTTGCCGACGGAGGGCGCCGGCAGCGGCGGCCCGCCCGGCTTCTCACGCATTTCGAGATAGGTGATGACATCATCGAGGAAGGGTATCGCCACGGTTATCGCTCGGCGCCGTCGAGCCAGCGGCTCATCACGATAACCGGCTCCCTGCCATATCCCAGCCGGGCGTAGAACTCGGTCACGGCCGCATTGGTGTCGCGGATCATCAGTTCGATCTTGCGGATCCCGCGCTCCCGCAGCCACGCTTCGGCCGCGTGCATCAACCGGCCTCCGAGACCGCCGCGCCGGCGCGATGGGGCGACCGCGAGATAATAGACCCAGCCGCGATGCCCGTCATGACCGACCATGACGCTGCCGATCACGCCGCCCTCACGGCACGCGACCAGGATTTCGCCGTGGCCCGACCTGCGCAGCAGCGCGATATCGGCGCAAGGCGGGTTCCACGGCCGGGTCAGCCCGCACGCCTCCCAGAGCGCGACAACCGCGCTCTCGTCCATGTCTCGATACGGCCGGATCGCGATCACCGGAATTCCTATCTGGCCGGACCGGTCTCGATCGGCGGACCGTCGGGGAGACCCCATTCCGACCAGGAGCCGTCGTAGACCGCCGCGCCGGGATGACCGAGCAGGTGGGCCGCGAAAGCGACCGCGCAGGCCGTGACCCCGGAGCCGCAGCTCGTCACGACCGGCCGGTCGAGCCGGACCCCGGCCTCATCGAACAGCGCCCGCAACTCCTCGGCGCTCCTGATGCGCCGGGTTTGCGGGTCGGTAACCCGATCGAACGGCAGGTTGCGGCTGCCCGGAATATGGCCCTGACGCCGCCCCGGCCAGGTTTCCGGCGCGGTGCCCTCGAAGCGGCCGGCGGCGCGGGCATCGACGACCTGCTCGCGACGCACCCCGAGATCGGCGATCAGCGCCGCCTTGTCGCGCACCAGCTCCGGGCGGAACCGCGCCGTAAAGCTGCGCGGCGGGATTTTCGGCGCGGCGGTTTCGAGCGGTCTTCCCTCCGCCTTCCAGCGCGG
>JBFXDF010000240.1:0-6055 GCA_050181375.1 Alphaproteobacteria bacterium | reverse complement strand
TAAAAGCTGTCCGCCGTCCACCGAGATGGTCTGGCCGGTGACCCAGTTGGCGAGCGGGGAGGCGAGGAAGACGACGACATTGGCGACTTCCTCGGGGTGGCCGAGGCGGCCGAACGGGATGCTGCGCAGGATCGCGTTGTAGAGGTTCGGGGCGTCGCTCTTGCGCTTCTCCCAGCTGCCGCCGGGGAACTCGATCGATCCCGGCGCGACGCAGTTGACGCGGATGCCCTTTCTGGCCAGGGCGGCGGCCTCGCTCATCGTGTATTCGATCAGCGCCGCCTTGACCGCGCCGTAGGGCGCCGTGCGGGCCGCGGCGCGCAGCCCCGAAATCGAGGAGATATTGACGATCGCGCCGGCGCCGCTCTTTTCGAGATGCGGCATCGCGGCGCGGATCGCACGCACGGTACCCAAGAGATCGACATCGATGCTGCGCGCCCAGCCGGCCTCGTCGTTGCTGGTGCCGAACCCGGAGGCGTTGCACACCAGAATGTCGATACCGCCGAGCGCTCCGGCCGCGGCGTCGATATAGGCGGACAGAGCCCGGGGGTCGGCGACGTCGCAGGCCTGCGCGTGCCCGGTAACGCCGTGCGCGGCGATCGCGTCGCGCACCGGCGCGAGACCGTCGGCATCGCGGGCGCAGACCGACACCGACGCCCCTGCCTCAGCGAGGCCGAGCGCGATCGCGCGGCCGATGCCGCGGCTGCCGCCGGTGACTACCGCGCGCTTTCCCGACAGATCGATCTTCATCCCCCTCGCCCTCCGGATTCCGCCAGCTATGGTGCGGGCCGGCAATGATGGCGGGGATTTTTACCGTTCGCCAGCCCCGATCGGGCGCTGGATGCAATACCGCGAAGGAACGCAGCTCCCGCTCCTTGGAAGCCGTTCCTGGCATAATGCGTCCGACAGATCGTTTACCGACTGGCTTATGGTATTCCGCGCGCGTTAGGCTGCCCGGGATGCGTATTCACTTGGCCTCAACAAGCGACAAAGGAAACCCGACCCATGCGATATGTGCTCGATCACAGGGATCGCTCAGCCCATCGCGCGGGACGCCCCGCCGCGCTGCGGGTGCTGGCCGGCGCTATTCTGATGCTGTCGCTCGGCGCTGCAGCCGACAGTGCGACAGCACAAACCGGAAACCGGTCGGCGCCGGCACAGGCCCAGTCGGCGGCCGGCCAGAAGCCCGCAGCGGGGCGCCCGGCCGGCGATCCGGTCGAGGCGCAGCTTGGCGACATCAAGAAACGGCTCAACATAACCGCCGCGCAGCAGTCGCAATTCGATCAGTTCGCGAGCGTCGTCAAGCAGAACGCCCAAGCGATGGATTCGCTGATGCAGAAGGAGGCGCAAGCGGCGGAGAAGAGCGCGGTCGAAGGCTTGCGCACCGCGGCGACTTTCGCGCAAACCGAGGCGGACAATCTGAAGCGCCTGCTACCGGCGCTCGAGGCGCTTTACGCCAGTCTCAGCGACCAGCAAAAGCGCGCGGCCGATAAGCTGTTCAACTCGGCGCCGCCCGCCGGCGGGCCGCAGGCGGACCCACAGGGAAAGCGCCGGGGCTGACCCGGCGCTACCCAAAAGCCCACCGGCGGCCATCTCCGGGCTCGGCCCAAGGCTGTCCGGTTTGGAGAATTCGGTTGTGTACGAGCGTTTCGATACGACTCACAGTACCCGTGGCCGGACTTGATCCGGCCACCCATGTCTTTTTTTCGCGGTGCCGCGCCGGTTGGGAGACGTGGATGGCCGGGTCAAGCCCGGCCAAGGGGCTGTTTTGCGGGTGCCTCCGGGACATCATCGCAAAAAAATCAGCGCGCGACGCTAGGCCGGACAGCAGTGGGCTCAGCCCGGGGATGACGCCGACGGTGGGAGCACCGCCCGAGCGGCGATGAACTAGGCGACCCGCTCGTAGGGATAGCGGCGGATTTTCTCGACGTTGCGTCCCTCGATGCGGATCAGCTTGGTCGAGGCGTCGCGCCGCGGCGAGTGCAGATCGCCCTCGTTGTAGACATAGGCGGCGCCCGGGGTCAGCTTGTAGTCGCGTACATGGCGCACCTTGCCCGGCTCGGTCTCGGTCGGCTCGGCGACCTTCGCCCAATCGGTCATGATTGTCTCGCCCTCGGCCTGGCCGTAAATCGCCCAGGTGGGCCCATGATCGTGCGGCTGGCTTGCCTTCGCGCCCTGGTTGACGTGGCCGAGGATGCAGAAGCCGAGTTGAGGGTCCTCGTAGAGGATTTTCCGGTCGGGGCCGTCGTCGGGCAGGTGCTTGGCCACGAAATCCGGATCGGTGCAGGCGCGGCTGACCAGCTCGCAAATCTTCTTGCGGCCTTCCGGGCCGGGGTCGGCGGCGAGAATGCGGTGCGCCTCGGTTGAAAACTGCTCGAGCGTAAACGCCATCAGCGGGGCCCTCCGTAGTTTTATCGGCGGCGAAATTGCCGGGCGGTAGAAGATTATTCCCCGTAAACCCGGCAGGCAAGCGTGCCCCGGCGCGATGACGGCTTTGTCGCCGCGCGCCTATATCCTCGATATACCCAGGTTCATGTTGACTTGCCGCGGCGCCGGGATTTTGCTTTCCCGACATCGCATATTGATCCGCTGCGATGCCGGCAAACCCCGGAAGCCATGATGCCCGGAAGCCATGATGGAGGACGCATGCGTTACGTTTGCGACGCCCCAGGCGGCAGGACGTGGTTTCGCATCGAGACCGAGGCCGAGGCGGTCGCCGAATCGGAGACGATGCACCATGCGGTCGAGAAATACTTCCGCAAGGAGCACGAACGAGCGGCGCAGAGCTTTCGCCCGATCTCGAAGGTGTATTTCGAGCAGGAGATCGGACTGAAGGCGCACATCCAGCGCGAGATGCCGCTGTTCCTGACCTTGCGCGACGACAGCGGCACGCCGCTCGCGACCGCGATGCTGCCGCCGAACGGGCGCGAGGATCGCAGCTTCCGGCCGATTATCGTCGGTCCCGGCAATGCCGACCCGTATCCCGAGCACGGCGACGCGGTCCGCGCGCTGGCGCAGCATTACGGCATCCCGCTCGAACGCTCGCGCTGCTATCCCTACCGGCGCGACTGAGCGCAGCGGCGGGCACGGTCGATTGCACCCGGTCCCCGGCAAGGAGAGGGGTATGAACCCACGCAGGGCGCTGCGAGAGCTGATCGCCGGCAGCTCCTATACGATGGTGCCCGGCGCCTACGACACGCTGACGGCGCGGCTGGTCGAGGAGGCCGGGTTCGCGGCGGTGTACCTGACCGGCGGCGGCTATTCGCGCGCCAGCGGCTATCCCGATCTCGGGCTTTTGACGATGGTCGAGAACGTCCGGTTTATCGGGCTGACGGTCGAGGCGGTCGGGATCCCGGTCATCGCCGATGCCGATACCGGCTACGGCAACGCGATCAACGTGATCCGCACCGTGCGCGAGTACGAGAAATCGGGGGTCGCCGGGTTTCATATCGAGGACCAGCTCAGCCCGAAGAAATGCGGCCATTACGAGGGCAAGGAGGTCATCTCGCGCGCCGAGATGGTCGGCAAGATCAAGGCCGCGGTCGATACCAGGCGCGACACCGACCTGGTCATCATCGCTCGCTCCGACGCGCGCGCGATCGAAGGGCTGGAGGCCGCGATCGACCGGGTCAACGCCTATCTCGAAGCCGGCGCCGATGTCGGGTTTGTCGAGGCGCCGCAGAGTGTCGAGGAGCTGCGGGTTGTCGGCCGGCAGGTGCGCGGCCCGGCGCTGGTCAACGTGTTCGAGGGCGGCAAGACGCCGATGCTGTCGGCCGACGAATTGCAGGGCATGGGGTTCCGGCTCGGCATCTACCCGTCGCAGACCCACCGCGCCGCGATCCGCGCCGCCCAGCGCGTATTGCGCGCGATGAAGGAGGACGGCGACACGCGCCGCGTCGAAGCCGATCTCGCGACCTTCCAGGAGCGCGAGGAGGCGGTCGGCACCGAACGCTGGCGCGCGTTGGAGGCGAAGTATTTGCGCGATGTCGAGGGTTAGGCCCGCATTCCAGCGGAACGCGCCTCCATTCAGCTGACCTTTACCAGCTTTTGCAGGCTCCTGAGGCCCGGCGGGATTTCCTCGCCGCGGGCGCGGACGCGGCGGCCCCAATTTGTGTAGGAGACTTCGCCGACATAAATGTCGCCGCGCGAATCGACCGCGAGACCGTGCGGCGAGACGAACTGGCCGGTCGCGAGACCGGCATGCTCGTGGCCGAGGCGGGCCAGCAACTCGCCCTTCTGGGTGTAGATGCTGACGCGCGGCCCGCATCCCGGCATGTCGATGTTGACCGCCATGTCCGGCCCGATCTCGCCGACATAGAAGCGCGGCGTCGGGGTGTGGTGGTCCATGCACAGACCCGAGGCGCGGTGCATGTTGACCCATTGGGTCTCGTATTTGCCGTTGCCGTCGAACACCTGGACGCGGTGGTTCTCCCGGTCGGCGACATAGACCCAGCCATCCGCGTCGCAACAGATGTTGTGCGGAATGTTGAATTTGCCGGGATCGGTGCCGGGTTCGCCCCACGCCGTCACCCATTTCCCGTCGACGGTGAATTTGTGGATGCGGGCGTTGCCGTAGCCGTCCGAGATGTAGAGATAGTTGCCGTCCGGCGACATCGCGGTGTGGGTGCAGCGATGGAACGGCTCGCCGCTCATGTAAGGCGACGGTTTGCCGGGGATGCCGATCGTCAGCAGGATTTTGCCGTCGAGCGTGCATTGCCGGACCGTGTGGTCGGCGTCGTCGGTCAGCCAGATCGTGTCGTCGGGCGCCATGAACACGCCGTGCGCCCGCGGGAAGATGCCCTCGCCCCAGGTGCGCAAGAGATTGCCGTCGCGGTCGAACACGCACATCGGGTGCTTGCCGCGGTTGAAGGCGTAGACATTGTCGTTCTTGTCGACGCCGACCGCCGCGACATCGGCGTTGAATTCCATACCGGGCGGCAATTTGGCCCAGCCGTCATTGACCTCGTAGCGGTATCCGTCGGTTCCCAATACGACCGCCATGGCGCGTCTCCTCGTCCGTTGCAGGCTGTAAGATTGCGCTGTCGCCGCGCCGCTGGAAAGCGCATTCGGGACCGCGCGCCTTCGGCCCGCCCGCGCTCCCGAAACGGTTAGAGGCCGTCCGCAGGAATTGCAGCGCTTCGGCCCCGGCGGCGTTCGCAGGGCAGAGGGCGCCGGCAGCTCCCGGCGCCACATCGGCTCAGAACCGCAGGAGCACCCATGTATCTGGCGCGATTTTCGTACGAATTTCTGCCGGTCAACCGGCCGCGCGCGATCGACTTCATCCGGCGCGAGGTCGCGGCGGCGCAAGAAGGCGGCCTCAACGCGAGGCTGCTGGTGCCGTTGACACGCGGACGCGGCGACGGCGCGGCGCTGCAATTCGAGGTCGAGCTGACCAGCCTCGATCAGCTCGACCGTTTCCGCAATCGCGGGCTCGGCTCCGGCGAGGACACCGGCAATTGGATGCACGCGTTCAGCGAGGTCCTGACCGCGCCGCCCTGCGTCGAGATCCTGCACGTCGATGGCGGCAAGACCGCTTGATCCGGGATACGGCCTCGGATCTGGTGGAAAGCGGTTCCGCACCTCGGGCCGGACACGCCCCGGCGAGGCGAACATCGCCGGCCGGACCTCTCACCATGCCGGCCGGGCGCCCCAGGCGATAAAGCCGTCGTTCTTGAGGCCCGGCTTGCCGTAGCCGAGCCTGTTGCCATCGAGACCGAACACATGGCCGCCGGCTGCTTCGAGCACGGCCTGCCCGGCCGCCGTGTCCCACTCCATCGTCGTCCCGAAGCGGGGATAGAAATCGGCCTCGCCCGCCGCCAGAACGCCAAATTTCAGCGCGCTGCCGCATTGAAGTCGCTCGAGCACCGGGCGGCCCTGGAAATATTCGGCGAGGCGGCGGCTGTTCTCGTGACTGCGGCTGTGGATGACCACGACCCCCTCTGGTGAGGGCGCCCGCGCGCGGATCGGCGCGAAATCGCCGCCGGCGCGCCGCATCGCCGTGCCCGGTCCGTGCCCGATATAGGTCACTCCGGCGGCCGGGCCGTGGACGACCCCGAGC
>JBFXDF010000239.1:0-6069 GCA_050181375.1 Alphaproteobacteria bacterium | reverse complement strand
GTCGAATTTCAAGATCGTCACGTACGCGCACGCGAGCCGGGTGCTGATCGAGGACGGGCGCGCGGTCGGGGTCGAATACCGCACGCCGGTCGGGAAGTTCACGGCGCGCGCCCGCGGCGAAATCATTGTATCGGGCGGCGTCTACGGCTCGCCGCAATTGCTGCTGCTGTCGGGGCTGGGTCCGGCCGAGCACCTGACGGTGCATGGCATTCCGGTGGTGCGCGACATGCCCGGGGTCGGATCGCACCTGCACGACCATTTCAACACCTACCTGGTCTGGCGCTGCCCTCAGCCGGTCACGGTTAACGACCTGGCGATGAGCGGCATGAAGAAACTGCTGGCCGGCGCGCAATACGTGTTCACCCGTTCGGGGCATCTGTCGAATGCCGGGATCTATGCCGGCGCGCTCGTCAAGAGCGACCCGCGCCTCGAACAGCCGGATTTGCAGATCAACATGTCCGGCTGGAGCGCTTTGGAGCGTCTGCGCACCGGCATCAAGCCGCACCTGTTCTCGGCTTTCACATTTTCGCCGGTGCACCTGCGGCCCGAGGGGCGCGGCACGGTGCGCCTCAAGAGCGCGGACCCGTTGGCGCCGCCGGAAATCCGGTTCAACTTCCTCGCCAGCGACTATGATTTCCAGGCGCTGATCTACGGCTCTCGCCTCGCGCGCAAGATCGCGGCGCAGCCGGCGCTGAAGCCTTTTGTCGTCGAGGAGGTGCTGCCCGGGCCGCATGTCGAGACTGACGATGAGTTTGTCGAGGAAATCCGGGTGCGCGGCGTCTCGAACCTCCACCCGGTGGGAACCTGCCGCATGGGACGCGAAATCGATGCGGTCGTCGATCCCAGATTGCGGGTCTACGGCATCGAGGGGCTGCGCGTCGCCGACGCCTCGATCATGCCGCAGGTTCCGGGCGGCAACACCAACGCGCCGTCGATCATGATCGGCGAGAAATGCGCGGCGATGATCCTGGAGGATGCGCGGGCGGCTTGATCCGTTTGGCTGCCCACACTTTCCCGTTGCTGCGCCATGCGCCGGCCGCGCGGCCGGTCCCATGAAAAAAGCGCGGCCGGCACTCGGATTCCGCTTTACACTGCGGCAAAACGCCTGACGTGGAGGAGTGCTCGCATGCAGTACCGCCGGATTTCGGCTGATTGCCATCTCGATCTGCCCTGGCTGCCGAGGGAGCTGTTCGTCTCCGAGGCGAGCCGCGACCTGAAGGACCGGATGCCCTATGTCGAGGACCGGCCGGACGGGCCGCATTGGGTGACAAAACGCGGCATCGATATGGGCGGATGGGGCGGCGTCGGCTCGGTCGGCGGGCAGTTTGTGCCGGGGCAGAATTACCGGGTCGACAAGATGGCCGAGACCGGGCTTTACGAGGCCGGCAAGCGCGGCGAGGCGCGGCCCGGCGATCCGCATCTGCGCATCAAGGAGATGGAGAAGGACGGCGTCGATGCCGAGATCATCTTCGGCATCCTCGGCGTCGTCTCGCGCCTCGACGACCACGAGGCGGCCAGCGAATGCCTGCGCATCTACAATGATTTCCTGAAGGATTTCTGCAGCCACTACCCGGACCGGCAGATCGGTCTCGCGTGCCTGCCGTATGGCGACATCGACGCGGCGGTGAAGGAGATCCACCGCGTCGCCAAGCTCGGCCTCAAGGGCCTCGAATTGTCGTGCTCCTGGGACATGGAGCCGATGTGGCACCCGATGTGGGACCCGCTGTGGAAGGCGGTCAACGACGTGCAGTTGCCGTTGCATTTCCACACCTTCCCGGCGATGTCGCCGAAAGTGCGCGCCAGCCTGCCGCCCAATATGCGGCGCCAGGCGCAATTCACGACCGTCGCCGGGTTCCAGATGAACCTGATCAACATCATCGCCGCGATCATTGGCGCTGGTGTGCTGGAGCGCTATCCAAACATGCGGGTTGGCTTCGGCGAATCTGGGATCGGCTGGCTGCCCTATGCGCTCGACCGGATGGATTTCGAGTACGAAGACCGCTTCCGCGACCTGATGAAGCTGAAGCCGTCCGAATACTGGCGGCGTCAGTGCCGTGCGACGTTCCAGTTCGACCGCATCGGACCGAAGCTGATCGAGGAGATCGGCGTCGAGACGCTGATGTGGGGCTCCGACTACCCACACCCGGACGGCGTCTGGCCGGAAAGCTCCAAGTATATCGAAGAGCAGTTCGCCGGATTGCCGGCCGAGACCGTGCACAAGATCACGTGCGAGAACGCCGCCAAGTTCTACGGACTGGTTAACTGACGAGGCCGCCAGGCCTCGTCACCCCGGCGAAAGCCGGGGTTCATACCTGCCGCTACACGGTTGGATGAGAAGTGGACCCCGGCCTTTGCCGGGGTGACCGAGAAGGAATGCGAAGATGTCCTATGACCTGCTGATAAAGAACGGCCGCATCGTCGATGGTTCGGGCGGTCCATCCTATAACGGCGATGTCGCGGTCAGCGGCGGCAGGATCGTCGAGATCGGCAAGCTGTCCGGCGCCGCCAAACGGACCGTCGATGCCGGCGGGCAGGTCGTCGCGCCCGGCTTTATCGACAACCATTGCCATTACGATGCGCAGGTCACCTGGGACCCCACCTGCTCATTCTCGTGCGACCACGGCGCAACCTCGGTCGTGTTCGGCAATTGTTCGCTGAGCCTCGCGCCGGTGAAAAAGGACCGCGCGAGCCAGCGCCGCCTGTCCGAATTCCTGTCCTATGTCGAGGCGATCCCGATGGAGGTCCTCGACACGCTCGAATTCACCTGGGAGACGTTCCCGCAATATCTCGATGAACTCGACCGCAATCTCGGGGTCAATGTCGGCAACCTGATCGGCCACACCGCCGTCCGGCACTACGTAATGGGCGACGACTGCCAGAAGCGCACCGCCACCGACGACGAAATCCGCCAGATGCAGGGGCTCGTGCGCGACGGCATGAAGGCCGGCGCGCTGGGTCTGTCGGTATCGCGCAACCAGGGCCATTTCGACCCGCAAGGCGTGCATATCCCGGCGATCTGGGCCGACGAGAAGGAGATTTTCGCGCTCGGCGATGTGTTGCGCGACCTTGGCACCGGCCTCATCCAATCCGGCGGCGGCAACGGTGCCGAGATGAAGGACGCGCTGATGAGCCGGCTGTCGGAAGCAACCGGACGCGTGGTCGTCTACAACAATTTGGGCCAGACGATGCGTCGGCCCGGCCAGTGGCAGAAGCAGATCGAGCAGGTCAACGCGACGACCGCGCGCGGCATCCGCGCCTTCCCGATGTGCACGCCGAACCGCATCACCGACTACTTCAAGATGCGCAACACCCAGACTTTCCGCGGCATGAAGGTCTGGCACCCGATCTGTCTTTCGTCGCCCGAGGAGCAGCTGCGGGCCTATGCCGACCCCGACGTGCGCCGGAAACTGCACGCCGAGGCGATCGATTTCTGCGATGGGCCGCCGATCGGCATCTGCTCGACCTGGTGGGACTACATGGTCGTGCAAAGCGCGGTCCTGCCGAAGAACAAATGGATGGAAGGCAAGACCCTGGGCGAAATCGCGAAGGCGCAGGGCAAGGGCATCATCGATTGCCTGTGCGACCTGACGATCGAGGAGAACCTCGACACCGAGTGGCTGCACGGCGAGAACAATGTCGACGACAGCGCGGTGGCGCAGATCCTGACCTATCCGAACGCGGTGATCGGCCTGTCGGACGGCGGCGCGCATGTGCAGTTTCAGAGCGGCTTCGGTTTCTCGACCCGGCTCTTGTCGGAGTGGGTGCGCGACAAGCAGGCGATGTCACTGGAGACCGCGGTGCGGCGGCTGACGTTCGAGTCGGCGTCGATCTTCGGCCTCTATGATCGCGGGCTGCTGCGGCCGGGAATGGTGGCCGACATCGTGATCTTCGACCCCGACACCGTGAAGCCGCTGCCGCTCGAGGTGCTGCACGACTTCCCGACCGGCGCCAAGCGCATCAAGGAGCCGGCGCAGGGGATCTACGCGACCTTTGTCAACGGCGAGATGCTGATGAAGGAGGGCGAGCACACTGGCGCGCTGCCCGGCCGCGTGCTGCGCAACACGTACTACAAGGCAAATCACGCCTGATACGAACTGGCGTCCTTTCCCGCTAGGCGGGAAGGGGCGCCATTTTCCCTGCTATTCGCTGATGGCAGGGAAAACGCGTCGGTCACCGAATCCTAAACGACTGCCAGTACGTGGTTTTCTGATCGGCGACGAAGCGCCGGCAGGGAATCTTCTGCTGCGGAACAGGGAAGCCGTGACGCGAAACAGGGAATTAACTGGGAACTGTCCTCTCGCATGTTGCAAAATCCGCAATTGCGACCTTTCGCGAAAATGGGTGCTTGCGGCGGTGAGTCAAGATGTACGGATCAAGCCGGCGTCGGCCGTGGCGCTGCCGGGATTGACTCGGGGAAACGCGCTCCCTATGTTCCGCGGCTCGCGAAGGACCTGTGCCATGAAAATCGCAAATTCGTTGAAGACGTTGAAAAAGCGCGACAAGAACTGCCGCATCGTGCGGCGGAAGGGACGCGTCTACGTCATCAACAAGACAAATCCCCGCTACAAGGCCCGCCAGGGCTGAGCAACCGCGCCGCGGCCCAAACGCCGCCGCGTATTCCGCGAATCGGCCGCCGCCCCGCTGCCCGCCGTCCGCGCGAGCGGGCCGACCGGTGGACGCGATCTCTTCCTCGTTCGGAGAGAGGGCTGGTCCTTGGGATCGTGGCATGTCCCGGCGTCCCGCGCCATGTCCGACGACCGGCCATCTGCCCCTGCAACGCGCAATTCCCGGCGGCGATTGCGCGGTGGGGGCGTGGCGATTAGCATCGCGGCATGGAAGATATCTATTGCTTTGGCGGAAATCCGCTCGACCGCGCCGCTGAGCGGCGGCGCGACACGGCATGGGTGCGCTCGCTGCTCGACGATCCGGCGGCGCGCATTCTGCCGCTGCGCGACCTGCGCCCGCTGACCCGGGACGAACGGGGCTCGGCGCTCGACTGGCAGACAGCGGCACCGTGGCGCGAAACGATCGAGCGTGGCGCGACGCTGATCTTTCTCGGGATTGACGATGCGGGGCCGCGCTTCGCGGTCGATGCGACCGGGGCCGACGTCGCACCCGACGGAGCCAGCGAGCCGTTCGACGCGCGCACGCTGGCACCGCTCCTGCCGAGCGGCGAGGCGGCGATCCTCGCCGAGGCGCGCTCGCTGATCGACTGGCACGCGCGGCACCGGTTCTGCGCCCAGTGCGGCTCGCCGACCCGCGTCGAATCGGCCGGCTGGGTGCGGCGCTGTCCCGAATGCCGGGCGTCGCATTTCCCGCGCACCGATCCGGTCGTCATCATGCTGTCGGTGCGCGGCGAATATGGGCTGCTCGGGCGCAACCGCAGGCGCGCCGGGAACCGCTTTTCCTGTCTCGCCGGCTTCATGGAGCCGGGCGAGACCTTTGAGGAGGCGGTGCGCCGCGAAACTTTCGAGGAAGCGGGGGTCAGGGTCGGCAACGTTCGCTATCTGGCCTGCCAGCCCTGGCCGTTTCCGTCGACCCTGATGACCGGGTTCCTGTGCGAGGCGTTGACCGAGGAGATCACCGTCGACCCGGAGGAGTTGGCGGAAGCGCGCTGGTTCTCGCGCGGCGAGATCCGCGCGATGGTCGAGCGCGCCGCGACCGGACCTGACGACCCGGCGCAGCTGTCATTGCCGGGGCCGGTCGCGATCGCGCATCACATCTGCCGCCGCTGGTCGTACGGGCTGGATGACATCTGACGATGCGGCCGGCGACCCGGCCCGCCGAGCCGGGATCCGCCGAGCGCGAAGCGGTGCCGGACAACAGACCCGATGAGTAAGGCTTTGAGCAACAAACGCATCTTCCGGGGGTTTGCACGCCGGGCCGCGTCGGCGGGCGGATCGTTACGGTCGCCGGGGTTGGGAGCGCGGCCGGTGACGCGTATCGCCGTACTCGTCGCGATCGCGATATCCGCCGCCGGCTGCGGCCGCGACAAGCCGCAAGTCACCGCCGGCCAGACGCTCACAGACGACGAGTTGAAACAGAAATGCGCCGACCAGCAATGGCGAG
>JBFXDF010000238.1:0-6127 GCA_050181375.1 Alphaproteobacteria bacterium | reverse complement strand
TCAATAATACTCAAAGCGAGATCAAAGTCTAATTAATTCGATTTCATTACATAACTGTCACTTATTAAATTTGTTGTCATGGAGGGTCGTTCCGTCAAAGGCTCATTGCTTGCGCAGGTCGCCTTATACTGAGGTGACCGCGTAAAGCTCCGGAGCGAGGACCGGGGCGGCGCGGTTGCGGGCGTGCAGGTAGGATTGCCAGAACAGGCAGGAGGCAACCGAGCGCCACGGACGCCATTGCTCGCCGATATCGCGCAGCGCCTTTTCGCTCGGCCGCTCGGGGAGGCCGAGACAGTCCGCGACCGAAAGCTGCAATCCGAGATCGGCGGCGGGCCAGACATCCGGTCGGCCCAGCACAAAGATCAGGTAGATTTCGGCACTCCAGCGGCCGATCCCCTTCAGCGATACCAGCATTTCCCTGGCCTCGTCATCGGACGCGGCGGCGAGCGCGGCGAAATCGAACCGGCCGCTCACAACCGCCTCGGCGAGGCCGCGCGCATAGCCCATTTTCTGCCGGCTGAAGCCGCAGCGCTTCAATGTCGCCTCGTCGAGCGCGAGAAACGGTTCCGGCGCCAGCGGCCGGCAGGTCTCGCTGAGCCGCCGGTGCATCGCCGCCGCCGCGTCGATCGACACCTGCTGTTCCAGGATGATGTGCAAGAGGGTCGGAAATCCGTTCGCGCGCCTGCGAAAACGCGGCGGCCCGGCCCGTTCGAGGATCGCGGCGAACACCGCCTCGCCGCGCAGCGCCGCGATGCCGTCGTCCAGCCCTTGCGGCGCGTAAATCACCGGCATGCCCAACCCGCCCGCCTTGTGGCCGGTAAAATTGCCGCAATCGTGTGAGACATTCCGCGACGGCACCGAGCGAAAGCCGAGAGGGTCACGGGTCCAACCGGTTTTGTCTGAACATTCCCTGCTGTCGCCTGGAAATTCCCGTTTCCGGCGCGGAATTCCCTGTTGGGGATGCGGGTAATTCGCGCGAGGTATCGCGGCAAGTCTTTGCCGCGCCACGAAAAGCGGCGGCGTCCGAGCGGCCGGCGAGGGGAAATTCCCTGCTCGCAGGGAATTTCCCTCGGGCCGTTTGGCGCTATTCGGCGGCGCTGACCTGCGGCGCGTCGCGGGTCAGCGGCTCGGCTGGGGTCGCGATCTTGTAGAGACGCGCGCAATTGTCCCACAGGACCTTGCGGCGCTGCTCATTGGTGAGCGGCAGGCCGAGGAATTGCTGGATCGCCTCGGGGAACGCCCCGTCGGAATGCGGGTAGTCGCTGGAGACGACAAAATAATCGGCGCCGAGATCGTTGACCGCGTGCACCGCCGGCTCCTCGTCGACATCGAGCGCGATGTAGCATTGCCGCTTGAAATACTCGCTCGGCAGCATCGAAAGCGGGTTCTCGCAGCCGGGTCCGAATTTCTCCCACTGATCGTCCAGGCGCCACAGCCACCACGGCAGCCAGCCCGCGGTGCCTTCGAGAAAGGCGGCGCGCAGCTTCGGATGCCGCTCCATGGCCCCGCCGGTCGTCAGGCTGGCGATCGCGCCCATCAGCTCCACCGGATTGCGGATCGCGTGCGCGATCGGGTGGAAATTGGCGTGCCCGACATAGCGCCGCCCGGCATCGTCTTTCAGCGAGGTGTTGCCGGTCGGGTGGAAGCCGATCGGCACGTCGAGCTCCTCAAGCGCGTCCCACAACGGCTCGACCGCCGCGTCGTGCAGGTGCTGGCCGTTGACCGGGTTCGGCGTGCCGATCACCGCGACCGCGCCGAGTTCCGCGACGCAGCGCCGCGCTTCCGCGACCGCGGACTTGACGTCGTGCATCGCGATCTGCGCAGCGAATTTGAGCCGCGTCGGGTCGGTCTTGCAGTAGTCGGCGGCCCAGTTGTTGTAGGCCCGCGCCAAGGCGGCGGCGTAATCCGGCGCGAGGTCGTCGTGGCACAGGATCTGCCGACCGCGGGTGCCGTACATGACCGCGACATCGATCCCCTCGATGTCCATCGCGGTCAGCGTCGAAGAGGCGTCGTAGCCGCGGGCGCGGGCGACCTGGAAATGCGGGTGCCGCGCCCGGCTGCGGCGGCGCAGCTCGCGGCTCGACACCGTCGCGCCCTGCTGCATGTTGTGCGCCGGGATCGCGAGGCCCTGCACCTCCATCCCCATTATCGAATCCGCGTTGCCCTTGTCTTCCTGGGTTTTCGCGAGCTGCTCCTTCTGCCCTCCGAAAAACCGCGGCGGGTTGGCCCGATGGGGTCCGTCGAGCCAGCGCGCCCAGAGGTCGTCCGGTTCCATCATGTGCAAATCGCTGTCGAGGATCAGAAAACCGTCGCGTGCCATGACTTTCCTCCGTTGCGAAGCTGCCGCGTGTCCAGCGTAAGGTGGCAGGGCGGACAAGCGAAGCGCAATCCGCCCAGTTACACGATTTCGGCGGGCTACGCTGCGCTCACCCGCTCTACGGTTCGGGTTACTCCACGGGGACAAAAATGCAGTGGCGGATCTTGCCCCCGACCGCCTTTGACAGATGGCCCTTGCCGGTCGTGTCCTCGACCAGGATCACCTCGCCGGCGCCGATGACCCGCGCCTCGCCGTCGCTTGCGGTGATCTCTACGCCGGCATCGAGGTTGATGATGTATTGCCGGCGCGGCGCCGGGTGCCAGTCGAGGTCGTAGTCCGGCTGCACCTCGCGGAAGATGATGCTGGTCGCGGGCAGCCGCTTCGACAGCTTGCCGGCCCGGCCCTCCTCGACCCATTCGACCTCGATGTCGCGGAAATGCGACTGGCCCTGGGCGTCGGTGTAGAGATTGTGGATGCGCACTTGTACCCCCTCCTGCGGTTCGATTGGAGGGGGATTGTAGCGGCGGCGCCGGCCTTAGCGCCAGCGCCGCGAAACCGCGCCCGGCTCGTTCCGTCAGTAGTAAGGATAGCCGTAATAGCCGGGGTAGTAGTACGGTGTCGGATAATATGTCGGGTAGTAATAGGCCGGCGGCGGCGGGTAATAGTAGTATGGAGTCGACAGGGCAACGGCAGTACCGAGCGCCGCCGCGCCGGCAACCCACGGCCAGCCGCCCCAGCCCCAGCCCCATCCGCCGCGCCAACCACCCCATCCGCCGCGCCAGCCGCCCCATCCGCCATGCCAGCCGCCGCCCCGCCAGCCGCCGCCGTGCCAACCACCGCCGCCGCCGTGCCAGCCGCCGCCCCCGCCATGCCAGCCGCCGCCCCCGCGCTGCGCCAAGGCTGCCGAGAACGGCGCCGACGCAAGCGCCGTCGCGAGAGCGGCGGCGAGTACCACATGTTTTCCGAACATCCCCGCCTCCGTGGCGCTGCGTCCGATCCGGTCGCGCAAGACCGGCATTCATCCGATTATAGCATACGATTGACGTAGGTCTGGCATCCCCGCAGCGCAGCGACACCCGGCTTGCGCGACGGCGCGACGGCCGGGATGATGGCGCGCTTATCGCGGGAGGACGGCGCGCTATGGAATTCGGCAGCTTTATGGAGTTTCCGCCGGTCGCGAGCGGCGGCGACAGCGCCGCGTTCGATGAGGCGCTGGCCGAAGTCGAGGAGGCCGAGCGGGTCGGTCTCGACGCGGTCTGGCTGGCCGAGTTGCACGGCGCGCCGGAACGCTCGGTGATGTCGTCGCCGATGATGGTGGCGAGCGCGATCGCGGCGCGCACCAGCACGATCAAGATCGGTCTCGCGGTGCAGGTCCTGCCGCTGTCGCACCCGCTGCGCCTCGCCGAGGAGGCCGCGACCGTCGATCAGATCAGCCACGGGCGCCTGATCTACGGCATCGGCCGCAGCGGTGTCGTGCGCACCTATGAGGATTACGGTCTCGATTACGGCGAGAGCCGCGATCGCTTCGCCGAGACGCTCGACATCCTGAAAAAGGCCTGGACCGAGGAGCGGTTCTCGCACCAGGGCAAATATTTCCGGTTCGAGGATGTCGCGGTAACGCCGAAACCGTACCAGCAACCCTGGCCCGAGCTGCGCATGGCGGCGGCGACGCCGGAAACCTTTCCGCGGATCGGCCGCATGGGGTTGCCGATCTTTGTCGCGGTGCGGCAGGGGCCGTTCGTGCAACTGGCCGAGCGCATCAAATCCTACCGCCAGGCCTACAAAGAGGCCGGCCATCCCGGAGAGGGACGCGTGTTTCTGCGCGTGCCGGCCTATGTCGCCGAGACTCGCGAGCGCGCCCGTGCCGAGGCCAGGGACAGCATCATGAGCTTTTTCGCCTATCAGGCCGAACTCGGACGCGACTCGGCGCGCCGCGCCGGCGGCGAATTGGCGGTGCAGCGGCTGCGCCAGGTTGAGCGGCTCGAATCCTTGACTTACGACGAGGCGGTGGCGACGCAGATCATCGTCGACGACCCCGACGGCTTCGCGGACCGGCTGCGCGAGGTGCGGGAGGAGATTGGGCTCGACGGCATCCTCGCCGAGTTGAATTGCGGCGGAAAGATCCCGCAACCCCGAGTCCTCAACTCGCTGCGGCTGATGTGCCAGGAGGTCAAGCCGCGGTTCCACTAAGGTCGGCCCGGGCGCGCCGGCCGGTTTCCGCGCGGCGCACCGCGACGGCGGCGACCGTCGAGCCGAGCGCCATTGTCGCAAACGCGGCGCTCCATCCGGCGGGCGTCGCGGCGCCGCCGAACAGGTCGAGCGCGACCCCGGCCGCGACCGGGCCGGCGAACGCCGCCAGGTAGCCGGTAAAGGCATAGAGCGCGAGCGACGTCCCGCGCCGCGCCGGGTCGGCCGCCGCCACCGCGCCGCTCGCCAAAGCGCTCGCGTCGGCGAGGCTCGCGACCTGCGCCGCGACGAGCAGCGGCAGGATCAAGAGGCTCGACCCGCCGGCGCTGCCCGCCAAACCCAGCAGCACCGCGACCGAGACGAGGCAGGTCGCGACGATCGCCCGCGGTCCCCAGCGCAGCGCCGCCTCGGCGACCGCGATGCTGACCGGGAAACCGATCAGCGAGGCCAGCCCGGAAATCACCGCAGGACCCGGCGCGGCGAGATGGTTGCCGGGCAGCGCCAGCACCCAGGCGAGATACGCGACAAACCACGCGCGCACCGCCGAGACCTCCCAGATGTTGCCGGCGAAGCCGACGACATAGGCGATCAGCTTCCGGTTGCGGAACAGCGGCCGCAGCTCGAAGGTGACCGGCGCCGGCGGCACGATCTCGGAACGCGGCGGCAGCAGCGCGACCGATGCGACCGCGAGCAGCGGCACGAGACCGCTCACCGCGAACGCGCCGCGCCAGCCGAGCGCCGCCTCGACCGCGCCCGCGATGAACAGCGAGCCGGCGCTGCCCAGAGCATAGGAGGAGATATAGATTGCGCCGCCGCGCGCCCGGCCGCGCCCCGACGTGCGCTCGGCAAGGATCTTGAGGCCGGGCATGTGCACCCCGCCGAGCGCCGCGCCGCCGATAAACCGCAGGACCAGCGCGGTCCACACCCCCTCGGCAACCCCGGCGAAGGCGAGACACGCGGCGGCCCCGGCGAGCGTGCAGCCGGCAAAGATCCAGCGGCCGTCGACCCGGTCGGTCAGGCTCGCCAGCACCGGCACCGCGGCGGCATATCCAGCAAAATAGATGCCGCCGATCCACCCCGCCTCGCTGCCGCTCAACCCCCACGCCGCCGCGACCTGCGGCAAAACGGCCGCGAATGTCGCCATCGGCGCCAGGTTCGCCATCAAGGCGAACGACATCAGCGCCGTCGACCGGGTCTGCCCGGTCGCGCCGGCGATCGACACCGGAGACGGTTTCAACGCGCCGGGACCTCACCGGCGGAGGCGACGATCCGCGGTCGCGCGGGCGGCGCGAGCCGCGGGTGCCGCATGATGACCAGCAGCAGCACGAGGCCGGGCACGGTCATTCCCATGCTGACGAGGAAGAACTCGACCCAGCCGAGCTGGTCGGCGAGCCAACCGCCCGAGGCGGAAAGAATATTGACCCCGACCGTCGCGAGCGAGGACAGCAGCGCGTATTGCGTCGCCGTGAACGCGGTGTTGCACAGCCCCGACAGATAGGCGACGAACGCGGCCGACCCCATGCCGTTGGTCAGGTTCTCGGTGCCGATCGTCACCGCCAGCATGACGACGTCGTGGCCGGCCCAGACCTGCACGATGTACATCAGGTTCGAGAGCGCCTGCAG
>JBFXDF010000237.1:0-6192 GCA_050181375.1 Alphaproteobacteria bacterium | reverse complement strand
TCGATATTTCGTACAAGGATCAGGAATTGGAGACCGGCTACGCCAAGGCGCTCGGCTTGCCGCTGCTGATGGCCAATCTGAGCCAGCAGGTCTATCAGATGGGCCGCGCCGCCGGGCTGAACAAAGAAGACGGCTCGGCCATCATCAAGGTGTTCGAGCGCATGGCCGGGGTAACCATCGGCGGGGACGACTGAGACGCCGTCATTGATCGACTGTAAGGCGTCGAATTGCGGGAGGGACTGGACGTGCAACTCAGCCGCGACCGAATCCTGACGACCCATGTCGGCAGCCTGCCGCGCCCGCCCGATCTGCTGGCGCTGCTCGAAGCGCGCGAGCGCGGTGAGACGGTCGACGAACCGGCCTTCGCCTCGCGTCTCGCCGAGGCGGTGCGCGAGGTCGTCGCCAAACAGGTCGCGCTCGGCATCGACAGCGTGTGTGACGGCGAGCAAAGCAAGATCTCGTACACGTTCTATGTCCGCCATCGCCTGTCGGGCATCGGCACCGCCGCCGGCGCCGAACCCGGTCGGCCGCCACAGACCGGACAGCATCGCGACATCGCCGACCACCCCGATTACGCCGAGCGGCTGCGCCGGTCGCGTACCGGCTCGCAATGGTTCAATGCCCCGGTGGTGCCGTGCTGCGTCGCGCCGGTGACTTATCGCGACCGCGCCCCGCTCGAAACCGATCTGCGCAACCTGTCGGCGGCCTGTGGGGCATCGGGTCCAGTCGAGGCATTCATGAATGCCGCCTCGCCCGGCGTGCTGACGAAATTCGTGCCCGACCGCTTCTACAAAAACGAAGACGCCTATGTCGAAGCTTTGGCCGACGCGCTGGCCGAGGAATACGAAGCCATCCACCGCGCCGGCTTCATCCTGCAGATCGATGCGCCCGATCTCGGCTCGGCGCGCCACAACCAGTACCAGCACCTCACCGACGCGGAATTCCTGCGCATCGCCGAGCGCAACATCGCCGCGCTCAACCACGCGACCCGCAACATCCCGCCCGAGGCGATGCGCATGCATATCTGCTGGGGCAATTACGAGGGGCCGCATACGCACGACATCCCGCTTGCGACGGTCTTCGCCACCGCGATGCGGGCGCGCCCGTCGGGCTTTCTGTTCGAGGCGGCCAACCCGCGCCATGCGCATGAATGGGAGGACCTCAAAAGCGCGAAGATCCCCGACGACAAGATCATGATGCCGGGCTGTCTCGATTCGACGACCAATTTTGTCGAGCATCCGCGTCTCGTGGCGCAGCGCATCGGCCATGTCGCCGATATCGTCGGGCGCGAGCGGGTGGTGGCCGGCGCCGATTGCGGCTTTGCCACCTTCGCGGCGCAGCAGAACCCGGTGGCGCCGTCGATCGTCTGGGCCAAGCTCGCCGCGCTCGTCGAGGGCGCCCGCATCGCGAGCGCGCGGTTGTGGCGATGAGAGATTGCGGCAGTGAACGCGGGTCGGGTGGCGTGCCGGTGTAAAACAGCCAATGTCGCTGCTGCGGGTCGGCATTGCGGGACGCGACAGGCCGCTTTTTCCCTGTTTTAGGGGCGATTTGCTGCTTCTGCAGGAAATCAGCAGCAGACGCGCTCGCAAGCCCTTGATCCGCGCGGGTTTCGCGCCGGCGGGCAGCAAAATCTGCAGCAAACAAAAGAGCAGCAAACACTTCGCGGGATAATCGCTCCGACCCACGGCAACGGTTATTCGATACTCCCGCAATGTGGCGAATTTCGTGTCGTTATCGGCGGATCATACCGGCTGGCCGCTGGCGTGCGACGAGTTGACGGTGAAAATCCAGCCGTCCGGGCCGGGAAGCTCGAACGAATCGTGGATGCGGCCGCGGCGGATCGGCGATGGCGACAGGCCCTTTTCGGCATAGTCGCGGTGCGACGCCTCAATGTCGTCGACCATCAGGTCGAACGGCGCCGGAGCACCGGCCGGCAGCGGCTCCTCCGCGCGGCGGACCGCCACATGCGTGCCGCCGCGCAATTCGAGGACCGCGATTTCGTCGAGGTTCACGATCGGGCGCAGTCCGACACTCTCGAACCAGCGCGCCGCCGCGCCGATATCGCGCACCGCGATGCGCACATGGCCGACCGCGACGGGGGGTCTCAAGTCGATAGCGGTTGTCATGTCTCTCTCCTCCCTCACTGGATTGTTCCGCTTATGAAGGCGCGGCGTCCACGAAATCCGACGCGGCTTGCATCCCGCGGGCACACGGGGGTCATGCTCGACTTCGAGGAAAAGCAGCGAGGCCGTCGGCATCGGGATTCTCTACGTCATCCGGCGCGCGACTAGACCCGAAGCCGCGGCTTGATCCGGGGCGCCACCTCCTCGGTTTCGGCCGATTTGACGCCTTCGGGACCGAACCGGACACACATCGCGTCGATTTCGGATCATGGCTCGTTCGTATCATCCTCTTACCGCCGGACAGATTGTAGCAACCATTACTGTTTGCCGCATCATAATCGATGGATATCTTGCGCCGAATATTACAATGGATGAGATGCGGGTGAACTGGATAGACAGGAACGTCGATCCGCTGCGAGATTTTAGTGAAGCGTGCCGACAAGAGCTTCAGACATTTGGATGACATTGATAAATAATGTAGCGGCAAGCGATGGGCTTCGCATTGCTCAGCCCATCCGATGATGCTGGGTTAATGCCACTCGGCGAGTTCGACGGTCACCCCTTCCGGACCGTCGATGAAGACCAGCTTGCGCGAATGGAAATCCATGATCTCGTTGCGGGTTGTGAAACCGCGCGCCTTCAGTTTCGCGACCTCCTCCGCGACCGAGTCGACCGCGAAGCAGATGTGGTTCATGCCGATCTTGTGCAGGTCGCGAATGTGCGCGTCGGGCAACGGATCGGGGTGCCGGTATCGCAGCAGCTGGATTTCGGTGCGCGGTGAGACGTTCTCCAGGACGAGCGTCACGTGATCCGCCTCGATGCCGGGGACGCCCATGTAGCTCGCGAACGGTTCTCCGGCGATCACCACCGACATCGCCTCCTTGAACCCCAGAACGGCGAAAAATTCCTTCGCACGCTCGAGGTCGCGCACCACGATCGTCAGATGGTCAAAGTGCCTCAGCATGGTTTCGACCTCCCTGCCCAGTCGCCCCATCAGACCAAGCGGAGCCAGGCCCATCGGTTGCGGCCGGCACAACCCGGTGCGTTCCGGCGGCTCGATCCCGCTTCTTCCGCGGGTCAGGCGCGGTAATAGGCGAACACGACCGGTGAGACGAAGGCCCAGGTCTCGATAAAGGTCGATTTGTCGGGTTTGCGGCCGAGTTCCTCCATCGCTCCCAACAGGCAGAACCAGTTCAAGACCTCGTGCTGTCCGCTCTCCTCGATCCGGTTGGTCGTGTAGCGGTGCCACGCCGCGTAATCGCCCGATACGAGCGCGTCGTACAGGCGGCGGTCGGCCGCCACGTCGGGCCAGAGTTGCCAGTTCTTCTCGGTCAGAAACGAGTGCGACCACGACGACGACGCGACAAACGCGACCCGCCACGGGCTGTTCGCCATGACGCGCGCCGCGGCGGCGCCGACCTGCATGCAGCGGTGCGGATTCGGACCCGGCGGGTCGAGGACATGGGGGTCCAGGTCCTTGACCTTATCGCGCATCGCCAAGGGCAGGCGCAGCCCGCGCGCGGCGTTGACGCGGCGGCCGTAGCAATTCACCGCGAACTGCACGACGGGATAATCGAAACCGCGCCGCTCGTCGTCGAGCAACAGCACCGTATTGAGAAAGGCATGCCCCATCTCGTGGTGCAGCGGCTTGTAGGCATAGCCGACATCGATCCCGGCCTCGATCAGCCCCGATGCGAGGTATTTGCCTCCCTCGCGATGGCCGCGCACGCGGACGGTATGGTCTTCCGGCTCGCTCCACGGGTTCCACGGCGAGCGGCGGTGTTTCCACGGCTGGAGGTCCTGATCGTCATAGGCCAGCACGGCGAAGGGCGGGACGATATCCTCCTTGAAATTCTCGTACTGGTCGTCGCCCCACATGACGATCAGGTCGGGATTGAATTCGTCGATCGCGCGGCGCGCCTCGGCGAAATGCGCGCGGTAGACCTCGCGGGCGCGCGCCGCGGCCGATGCGCCCCAATCGTTGCCGAGTTCGTCACGCAGCGGCGCCGGCCAGTTCGCCGGGTTTTTCATCGCCTCGGGCATCGCCGGGTCGTCGAGCGCGGCCCGCATCATAAACGTCCAATCCTCGTTCGGCCGCAGCATCAGCGGCCGATGCGTGCAGCCTACTCCCAGGATCTCGGCCATCCCAGTCCTCCCTCGGCCAATTTCGCGCAGGGTACTACCGGAGAGGGATAAAGGCTGCATCAGAATCAGGACGGCAGCCCGGCGTGCGATCGCGGTGCGAACGCCCGTGTGGCGCCCAAACGATGTTCATCGAATATTGCGAGGGCTGATTGCAGCGGACCGGAGCGCGAAATCCGCGACACGCGGCGATCGAAGACGGACGTTAACCTGCGTAATAGGGAGCGAATTTTTACTTATGTTGTTTTGCGCGGAGCAGTTTTCGATCTGAATTTATTCATCCGACGCAGAGGAACCCTCGTATGTAGCTGGCGTTCCTTGCACGCGACGCCGCTGGCCGGGCCAAACCATATGAGCGACAGGAAATCGGGAGGGACGGCACATGCTTCGAGAGCCTGCCGCCGGAATTTCCCGCCCAGGCGCGACATGGCCGACATTTCGCCGTCACCACCGACCTTCTGTTTCCGCCGCCGGGACGGCCGGTCAGGCCGACCCTGGCCGGCAGGTATGGGGTGCTCGTTGGCGAGCTCGGGATGCGACTTTGTTACCGGCACGGCGCTGGTCCTGACGGTAGTCGGATGGAGCATGCTGTGGGCGCGGGCGCTTGGACTGACACCTCTGTTGCCGATATGGCTGCCGCCGCTCGCGTTCTTCCTCGGTCTGGCCCTGATACCGTTCGGGCGGGCGCGGCGCCGGAACAGCGGCGAGACATCAAAGAGGCGGAAACAGTGACGCGCGGCCCTGTTGCCGGGCGGCTCGCGGCGTTTGCCCTTCTCGGTTGCTCGATCGCGGCACCGGCCGCGATGGCACAGGAGTGCCCGGTATCGCACGACCAGCTGACAAAGGCCCTCAAGGCGAGCGTAAAACCCAGCGGCGGACCGACCAACGGCGGGTTTGACAACAACGAATGGGCCGTCGTGGTGGACCGCGACGGCGCGGTCTGCGCCGTCGCGATGAGCGGCGGAAAGCCCGGCGACCAGTGGCTCGCCAGCCGCGCGATCGCCGCTGAAAAGGCAAATACCGCCAATTCGATGAGCCTGCCGCAAATGGCGATCTCGACGGCAAACCTGTACGCCGGATCGCTGCCGGCCGGGTACCTGTACGGCGCGCTGGCAACCAATCCGCCGGTCCCGGATCTGTTATATGCCGGCGATCCGCACTCGTTCGGCACCGCCTCCGATCCGTGGCTCGGCAAGCATCTGGGCGGTGTTGTCGTGTTCGGCGGCGGGCTGGCGCTCTACGGCGACCAAGGGATTGTCGGCGCGCTCGGGGTCAGCGGCGACACCTCCTGCGCCGACCACAATGTGGCCTGGCGCGTGCGGCAGGGGCTTGGACTCGATCGCGTCCCGAACGGCATCAGCCCGGCGCATAACGACGCGATCGTCTACGACATGCTGCCCGACAAGACGAGTGCGTCGGGCTACGGCCATCCGCAATGCGGCGGGTCCGAACCGCAAATCGCCGAGCAGATCCATGCCGGGTTTATCCCCCAATGGGCGCAGGTCACCAAGAAATGATCGGAGCCGGCCGCGTCGCGTTACGAGGATTGATGCTCGCCCTCTATTGCCTCGTCGCGGCTTCGGGTGCGGTGGCGCAAGAAGCCGCGAAACCGGCGGACACCCCGAACGTCAACGCGGCCGCATCGGACAGCGCCGCCGCGCCGGCATCTTCCACCGGCGGCACGGACCTGCAATCGCTTTCCGAGGACCCGAAAAACTGGCCGATGGCGCCGCACGATTACGCCAACACGCGCTACAGCGCGCTCGACCAGATCAACACACAGAACGTCGGTCAGCTCAGTCTCGCATGGAGCTTTTCGCTTGGTGCCGATCGCGGTCAGGAAGCCGCGCCGCTGGTGATCGACGGCACAATGTACGTGGTCGGCCCGTATTGGGGCGTGCACCCCAACCAGGTCTTCGCCCTCGAC
>JBFXDF010000236.1:0-6228 GCA_050181375.1 Alphaproteobacteria bacterium | reverse complement strand
GTGACCTTCTGGTGCACCTTCTTGATCTCGGTGCGCATCTGGACGCGCAATTTGGCGTCGAGGTTCGACAGCGGCTCGTCGAACAGGAACACCTTGGGGTTGCGCACGATCGCGCGGCCCATCGCGACGCGCTGGCGCTGTCCGCCCGAGAGCTGCTTTGGCTGGCGGTCGAGCAACGGGGTGATGTCGAGGATGCGGGCGGCGTTCTCGACGCGCTCCTTGATCTCGGCTTTCGGGAACTTGCGCAGCCGCAACCCGAACGACATGTTCTCGAACACGGTCATGTGCGGGTAGAGCGCGTAGTTCTGGAAGACCATCGCGATGTCGCGGTCTTTCGGCGGCACGTCGTTGACGAGCTGATCGCCGATAAAGATTTCGCCCGAGCTGGCCTCCTCGAGACCCGCCACCATCCGCAAGGTCGTGCTCTTGCCGCACCCCGACGGCCCGACGAGGACGATGAATTCGCGGTCGGCGATGTCGAGATCGATCCCCTGCACCGCCGGCGTCTTGTCGAACATCTTGACGACTTTACGCAGCGCGACTTGCGCCATGTTTTCCTACCCCTTTGTCGCGCCGGCGGTCAGGCCGGCAATGTAGTAGTCCATCAGAAACGCGTAGATGATCAGCGGCGGAGCGGCGCCGAGCAGCGCGCCCGTCATGATCTGGCCCCAATTGTACACGTCGCCCTTGATCAGGCTAGTGACAATAAAGACGGGCATCACCAGCTGGTCTTCCGACGTCGTGAAGGCGAGCGGGTAGAGGAAATTTGCCCACGACACCGTAAAGGCAAAGATCGTGGCGGCGATAATGCCCGGCAGCGCGACGGGGATGAACACCTTGGTCAGGATCTGCAAGTAGCTGGCGCCGTCGATCAGCGCCGCCTCGTCGAGTTCCTTCGGAATACTCGAGAAGTATCCGATCATAAGCCAGGTGGCGAACGGCACCGTCAGCGTCGGATAGACGATGACCAGGATCCACCAATGATTGATCAGCTCGATGCCGGTCCAGTCGTGAATGGTGGCGAAAATCTTGAAGAGCGGGATGAACAGCAGCGTTTCCGGAACGAGATAGGTCAGGAATACGCCGGTGGCGAGCGTCGCCGAGCCCCAGAACCGCATGCGCGCCAGCGAGAACGCCGCAAGGATGCTGACCACCATCGTGATCGACACCACCAGCACCGAGACGATCACCGAGTTCTTGAACGCGTTGAGGAAGGACGGCTGGGTCAACAGGGCGATGTAGTTGTCGAGCGTCGGGTGGTAGACGAACCACGGATTTGTCACCGCCCCGATCTCGGCGCTCGTCTTCAGCGACGTAATCAGCATGTAGACGGGCGGCATCAGAAAGAAGATGACAAACAGGATCAGGAAGAAATACGACCAGCGCAGCGCGCGCTTGCGGTCGCGCGAAATGCTGCCGTGGCGGGCCGGGCCGATGACCCGGGCGCCGGCATCTGCGGTTGCGGTGCTCATTGTTGCTCAGGCCTCGTTGCCGCGCTGGCGGACGTTGCGCAGGATCAGAACGGCGGCGGTTGCCAGGATCGGGAACATGAACAGCGATACCGACGCGCCGAGCGGCAGATCGTTGCCCCAGATGCCGAGCGTGAAGGCGTAGGTCGCGAAGACATGGGTCTGATCGACCGGGCCGCCATTGGTCAGAATTTTAACGATATCGAAATTCGCGAACGTCACGATCAGCGAGAACAGAGCGGTGATCTGGATGATGTTGCGCATCATCGGGAGGTTGACGTACCAGATTTTCTGGAACCAGTTCGCGCCGTCGATCGCGGCGGCCTCATGCAGCTGATCGGGCACCGATTTCAGCGCCGCCAGATACATGATCATGAAGAACGGCGAGCCGACCCAGACATTGACGAGGATGATCGCGGCCCGCGCCCAGTACGGGTTGCCGAGCCAGGGAACGCCGGGCAGACCGATATGGGCCAGGACCCAGTTGAAGGCGCTGTACGACGGATCGAACAGCCACAGCCAGGCGAGCGTGCTCATCGCCGGCGGGATGACCCACGGGATCAGCAGCATGCCGCGCCATTTGCGCTGGCCTTTCTGGGGGATGTTGTGGACGAAATGGGCGACGATAAAGCCGATCACCGCCTTGAATATGACGGCGGTGACGGCGAACAGCACCGACTGCTCGACAACCATCCAGAACGTGCTGCGCTTGAACAGAAAGGTAAAATTCCCGAAGCCGACGAAGTGCGTCATCGACTTGTTCAGCGTCGCCAGATGGATGGCGTAGAGCGCCGGATAGACCACGAGCCCCACGATGATCGCGATCAACGGCAGGGCCATGAAAAAGGCGATCGTGGACCTGCGGCGCAAAAAGCCCGCAAAGCCCGCGCGGCTGCCCGCCCGGCCTACTTGTATGTCGCGGGCTATGGCGTCGGCCATTCGGTCAGTCTCCTCTTCCAGGCGCTTGCCGCTTTGGCGCGCGAGCCCGCGGCGCTTGCAACGATCTTACCCCGTTTACGAGGCCGCTTCATCCAGTCTCTCGGAGGCATGCGAAAATGCCTCACCACGTATGTGGCATTGCGCGGCCTCCCCGGCAACTGCCTTTTCACGGCTCCGCCTGAGAAGGGCGCCTATCGTTCCGTGAGTTTCAGCTCGATGCGGCGGTTGCGGCGGTATGCCTCTTCGCCCTCGCCGGTGTCAAGCGGCTGAAAATCCGCGAAACCGGCGGCCACCAGCCGGTTCGGCGGGATCCCCTGCGAGATCATGTAACGCACGACCGAAATCGCGCGCGCCGTCGACAACTCCCAATTCGACGGGAATTGCGCGTTCTTGATCGGCCGCCGGTCGGTATGGCCGTCGACGCGCAGCACCCAGTTCAGATCCTTCGGGATCTTGGCGGCGATTTCCTTGAGCGCGGCGATGACCGGGTCGAGCTGGCGTTTGGCCGCGTCGCCGAACTCGGCGCTTCCCTGATCGAACAGCACCTCGGACTGAAACACGAACCGGTCGCCGACGATCCGGATGTCGGGCCGGTCGCCGATGATTTCGCGCAAGCGCCCGAAGAATTCGGAGCGGTAGCGGGCCAGCTCCTGCACCTTGTTCGCGAGCGCCAGATTGAGCCGCCTTCCGAGGTCGGCGATCTGCGTCTGCTGCTCCTTCGTCTTGTTTTCCGAAAGGGCGAGGGCGGCGCTGATGCTGGCGAGCTGCTCGCGCAGCGCGGCGATCGCGCTGTTCAGTTCGTCGACCTTGGTGCGCGCCTCGCTGCCCTGCGCCGTCAACTCGCGCAGGCGGATGTCGCGGGCGTCGATCTCCTTTTGCGCCAGCGCCGTGCGCTCCTCGGCCGAGGCCAGTTTCGCCTCGAGCTCCTTCGAACGGTCGCGCAAGGCCCCGGCTTCCTGCTGCGCCGCGGCGAGACCCGCCACCTGCTTTTCGAGATCGGCGCGCACCGCCCGCAGCGCCTCGATGTCGCGCCGCAGGCTTTCGAGTTCGCGCAGCTGCAGCTCAATCCTTTCCTTGTCGGCGCTGACGAGCGCGTCGGCGTCGCGCAGCTTGCCGCTGAGTTCGTCGGCGCGGGCCGTTTCCTCCCTGGCTTTCGCCGCCAGCGCGGCAAGCTGGGTGGTCAGCGTATCGCGCTCGGCGATGCTCGCCTTGAGCTGCGCCGTCAGCGTCTCGGCGCTGGCCCGCAGCTGCTCGCCGCTGCTGCGCTCCAGCGACAAGAGATCGCTCAATTCGCTGATCTGCTGCTGCAGCTCGCGCAGCGCCTTGTCGCGCCCGGACAGCGCATCCGACAGAAAGAACTGACCCGCGGTAAACACCAGCAGGATGAAGATGATGACCATCAACAACTGGGCCAGGGCGTCGACAAACCCCGGCCAGATGTCGATGTTCGAGCGCCTGTTGCGGCGGGACGCCAGCGGCACGCCTACTCCCCGCCGGGTCCGCCGCTGAAGCGGTCTCCGGCCAGATTCTTCGTCGTTCCCGCGAAAGCGGGGGCCCAGGGCGGCCGCACGTCGCTTGCTCTGGTTTCCCGCTTGCGCGGAAATGACGACAGGAGGAGCAGGTCCATTTAACCGCGTCCGCCGCTAGCGCCGGCGCGGGGCGGCGGCGCCGCGCGGATCGACGGCCGCCTCCTCGGCGAGGCCGGCGATCGTCCGCGCGAGGAGCCGGATTTCGCCGCGCAATTCCTGCACGCTTTGCGCCCGGCCCTCGGCGACGTCCTCGGTCAGACGGGCGACATAGGTCTCTATGTTGCGCAGATGACCGCGCAGAACATCGTCCTGGCTCAGCGAATTTTCGGCGACGGCGGTCAGCCGCGTCAGCGTCGGCTGCAATTCGATCTGGTTCTCGGCCAGCCGCAGCATCAGCATCTGACCGGCCTTCATGTGCTCGCCGAGGACCGACAGGCGGTCGCTCAGCCCGACCAGCGTGTTGTGCGCGGCGATGCGGCCCTCCTCGCTGCGCGCGATGATGCGCTGCAGGTTTTCCATGCCGTCGGCGGTCTGCTCGAGCAGGGCGTGCAGATAGGCCGGCATCGAGGCGTCGCCGCCGTCGCCGTACGGCCCCGCCGACAGCCTCGTATAGGTCGACAGCCAATCCTCGAGATCGTTGTAGAAGCGGTTTTGCGCCTGTCCGGCCTGCAGATCGAGAAAGCCCAGGACGAGGCTGCCGGCGAGGCCGAACAGCGACGTGCTGAACGCGGTCGACATGCCGTGCAGCGGCGACTCGAGCCCCGATTTCAGATCGGCAAACGCCCGCGCGATGTCGCTTGCCCCGACATTAAGGGCGCGCACCACATCGCCGACCGAACTTACCGTCTCCAAAAGGCCGTAGAATGTCCCGAGCAGGCCCAGGAAGATCAGCGTGGCGATCAGATACCGCGAGGTTTCGCGCGTCTCGTCGAGCCGCGCGGCGATGCCGTCGAGCAAGGTCTGCAACGAGGCCGGCGACAGCGTCACGCGGCCGCTCTGGCGGCTGCTCAGCATGCGGGCCATCGGGGCGAGCATGCGCGGCGCCGGCCCCGGCGGCGCGGTCAGATCGCGATCGGCCAGCCGCTCGCGATAGTCGTCGATCCAGGCGCTTGCCGGCTGCAGCCGGACAACCTGGCGGAATATGTAGGCAATGCCGGCGATCAGCAGCCCGAAAATGATGCCGTTGAACGCCGGGTTGCGCAGAAACGCGTGCAGCAGGGACGGCCCGAGGACGACCGCGATCGCGACGACAATGGCCAGAAACAACGCCATCCGCAGCACGAACCGGTGCGGTCCGCGCATGCTGCGCCGGCTCTCGCTTTCGACCGGCTCGCTCTGCGGCACGGCGACCGGCAGGCGGCGCCGCAGATTCAGCGCCGGCAACGGCGCCCCCGTCCTGCCATGCGGCGCGCCGCCCCGTTGTGGCGCTCCGAAACCGCGGCGCGACCGCGGGGCCGCCGGGCCGGCCCAGCGCCCGGCGGCCGGCCGGATGCGATTTTCACCGCCGGTTCAACTCCCTGAGGTCGCCAGGGGGGCTGAAAATGCAATTGAGCCTCAACCTGCAAGGGCACGAGCCGCGCAAAATGCCGGGAACCTCCGGAACCTACCCGATAGGATGCGCCCGCGACACTGAAAATTGGTTAATGGACGCGCTCAGGCGCCGGTGCGAACCGTTCCGGCGGCCGGCGAGCCGGCGCGCATCGCCTCCCTGATCAGCGCCGCGAGCGGCAGATGCAGATGCGCGTTCGCGGCCAGCACATCGCCGCTCGTCATCGCGTCCTGTCCGCCGGCGAGATCGGTGGCAAAACCGCCGGCCTCGCGCACCAGCAGGAGCCCGGCCGCGAGATCCCACGGCGCCAGCGCGAATTCCCAGTAGCCGTCATAGCGTCCGGCGGCGACATAGGCGAGATCGAGCGCGGCCGAGCCGAACCGGCGTACCCCGCTCGTCGCCTCCATCACGCGGGCGAGCGTGGAGTTGTAGGCCGGGTGCGTCGGGTGGCCGCGGAACGGCAGGCCGGTCGCGATCAGCGCGTCGCCGAGCTGGCGGCGCGCCGAGACGCGCAAGCGGCGATCGTTCAGATAGGCGCCGGCGCCCTTTTCGGTCCAGTACATCTCGTCCCGCGTCGGGTCGTAGATGACACCGGCGACGATCTCGCCATCGCGCTCGAGCGCGATCGAGATCGAGAAATGCGGCACCCCCTGCAGGAAAATGGTCGTGCCGTCGAGCGGATCGACGATCCAGCGGTGATGCGGGTCCCGGCCCACGGGCGCGCCGCCCACCGCGAACAAGA
>JBFXDF010000235.1:0-6258 GCA_050181375.1 Alphaproteobacteria bacterium | reverse complement strand
GAGGCCTTCATTTCGACGACGACCTCGCCCTCGCCGGGGGTCGGGTCGGGGAATTCCATCAATTCGAGCTGGCGATCGCCCAAAAATACCACGCCGCGCATCGCTTCCTCCTCGGCTGACACCCCGGTTCGCCAAGGTTAGCATGACGCCGGCAACCACGGCAGACGCAATCGGCCGATGCGTGTTCTGGTCCTCTTCGCGCACCCGCTCGCCGACAGTTTCGCGGCGGCGCTGCATCGCGCGGTCCTCGTGCGCTTGCGCCAGGGCGGGCACGAGGCCGATGACTGCGATCTCTACGCCGAGGGGTTCGACCCGGTGCTGAGCGGGGCCGAGCGGCGCGCCTACAACACGCCGTCGCCCGATCTGTCGGGAGTGGCCGATCACGTCGAGAGGCTCAAGGCCGCCGACGCGCTGGTGCTGTGCTTCCCGACCTGGTGGTACGGGATGCCGGCGATCCTGAAAGGATATTTCGACCGGGTCTGGGCCAATACCGTCGCGTTCCGCCTGCCGGAGGGCGGCGGCGCGATCCGCCCGGCGCTGACCAACATCAAGAAGATCGCGGTCGTGACGACCTATGGCGCACCGTGGTGGTTTATCCGGCTGGTGCTGCCCGATCCGTCGCGCGCCGTCGTGATGAACGGCCTCGGGCGGCTATGCGGGCGCGGCGCACGGCGCTGGCTGGCGCTGTACAATATCGACGGCGCGAGCGAGGCCGAGCGCGCCGCCTTTCTCGCCCGCGTCGAGCGCGAATTCGCCCGGTTCTGACCGGCCGCGGCTTCTAAGGACGCGCTTCGAGGATCATGTTGAACGGCGTCTCGGTGGCGCGCCTCATGCTCGTGAAACCGCCGGATGTAATGACCTCGCGCAGTCTCGCCTCGCCGGCCTGCGCGCCGAGCGCCGCCCCGACCTCCTGGGACAATGAGGTCGGCACGCAGACCATCGTCGAGCCGGCATAGTAGAGACGTCCGACCGGGTTCAGATTGTCTTCGAGCCGGTCGCCGGCCATCGGCTCGACGATCATCCAGGTGCCGTCCGGCTTCAGCGATTGCCGGACATGCGCCGCCGCGCCGGCCGGGTCGCCCATGTCGTGCAGGCAATCGAAAAACGTGACCAGATCGAAATCCCGGCCCGGGTACTCCTTTGCGGCCGCCACCTCGAAGCGCGCATTGGCCGAAACGCCGTGCTCGGCGGCATGCGCCGCGGCACTCTCGATCGAACTCGGATGGAAGTCGAAACCGATAAACTGCGAATTCGGGAACGCCTTCGCCATCAGGACCGTGGACCAGCCGTGGCCGCACCCGACATCGGCGACGGTCGCGCCCCGCTGCAACTTGTCCATGACGCCGTCGAGCGCGGGCAGCCAGTTGGGCACCAGGTTGTTGTGGTATCCCGGCCGGAAGAACTTCGCGACGGCGCAGAACATGCATCCGATATTGTCGCCCCACGACACGCCGCCGCCGGTCTTGAACGCGTCCTGGACCTTATCCTGCGCGGCCATCAGCGCGACCATCAGATCGAACGCGCCGGTCATGTTGACCGGGCTGTCATCGACCGCGAACACCATCGCCTGCTCCTCCGGAAGCGCGAATTTGCGCGTCGCCGGATCATAGGAGAGATAATTCGAGGCCGCCTGTTGCGACGCCCACTCGCGCAGATACCGCTCCTGCAGGCCGGTAGCGGCGGCCAGGTCGGACACCGTCATCGGTCCCTTCCGATGCAGCGCCTTGTAAAGACCGAGTGCGTCGCCGATACGGACCAACGCGATGCTCGCCGCGCCGCCGAGGTCCGACAGCATCTGCCCGACGAATTGATGCAGTTTCTCTTCGTCCATCGCTCCCGCCAAAGGCTCGGATTCGGCCGCATTCGAAGCCGCGGCTCGGCCTTTTCTTGGCTGAAGAGAACATACATTACTCGGCGGACGCAATCCAGCCGTGGCGCTACTCGCGTCGGTGTCGAGGCGCTACCCGTTCGGATGCACCGGATCGACCCAGCGCACCTGTTCCGGTTTCTCGACCGGCTCGATATCGAGATTGACGACGACGTTTTCGTTGTCGCTGCGCACCAGCACGCATTCCAGCGTCTCGTCGGTCAGCGCGTTGATTTCCTGGTGCGGCACATAGGGCGGCACGAAGATGAAATCGCCGGGGCCGGCCTCGGCGACATATTCGAGCCGGTCGCCCCAGCGCATCCGGGCGCGGCCCTTGATGACGTAAATGACGCTTTCGAGCGCGCCGTGATGGTGCGCCCCGGTCTTGGCGTTGGGATGGATCTTGACCGTGCCGGCCCAGATTTTCTTGGCGCCGGCGCGGGCGAGATTGATCGCGGCGGCGCGGTCCATGCCGGGTGTCTGCGCCGTGTTCGGGTCGAGCTGGTCGCCGGGGATCACCTTGATCCCGTGAATTTTCCAATCGATCGCGCCGTGCTCGTGCGGTTCGCTCATGATGGCCGGTCCCGATAAAAGTGGCCGATAGAGGATTTTGCGGCCAATATATGCCGGAACCGGCCGGATTTAACAGACAGCCTGTGAAATGGCTGGTATTCACATGTCCAGTGCGGAATTAGGGCTGAAAGCAAAGGGCGGAAAGGCGGCCGGCAACCGTCGGCGGAACCGTTGAACACCGGGGCCATCGGCCGCGGCCGCGATTATCGCGGAACCCTCCCGGCTTGCCGGGATCGCCGGCCTGTGCCGGGTGCACCTGTCTATGGATGGCCGGTGAATTTCAGCACCGCAAACGACGCCGCCATTATTCCGAAAACGAGGCTGATCAGCTGAATCGTGGTCGGCGTCTGCGACAGCCGGCCCTTGATTTCAGCCACGTCCAGCTTCATGCCGAGCATGTCCCGCTTTATCTCGGCAACGTCCGAGATCAGCCGCTTCAAATCGGATTTGATCTCGCTCATGTCGGTTTCGAGGGCCGCGACCCGTCGTTCCATATCGGAAGGATGGGGTCGCCCGCCGTCGCCGTCAATCGGGCCGCGCTGATCGTCCATGGCCGTCGCGTGGTTTAATAGCGGATCTTACTACGAGATCGTCACGCCGCTATCGACCGGGATGACCTGCCCGGTGATCATGCGCGACTCGTCGGAGGCGAGGTACAGCGCGCAGTTGGCGATGTCCTCGGGTTCGATCAGCCCGACCAGGTGCGAGTCGGCGAGCTTTTGCAGGTTGGTGTTGCCGGCCACCAGCCGCTTGACGCGCTCGGTCATTGTCGCCGACGGCGCGATTGCGTTGACCCGCACCTTTTGCGGCGCGTACGCGACGGCCAGCGAGCGCGTGATCGCGGCGATGCCGCCTTTTGCCGCCGTGTAGCAGTCGCGCCCGGCGACCCCCATCAGCGCGACGTTCGAAGTCATGTTGATGACCGAGCCGCCGCCCGCTTTCGCGATTTCGGGGATGCCGAAGCGGCACCCGAGAAACGTGCCGTAAAGATCGAGCCTGATGGCGCGCCAGAATTCCTCGAGCGGCGCCTCCACGGCGGTGTTGTCGGAAGCGGTCGAACCGCCGGCGTTGTTGTGCAGGATGTGCAGCGCGCCGAATTTTTCGACCGTGGCGCGGATCGCAGTCGCGAGGCTTTCCGGGTCGGTCACGTCGGCGCGGATCGCGATCGCGCCGTTGCCGGCGAGATGCGCGGTCTCCTCGCCGCCCGGTCCATCGATATCCGCGATCGCCACCCTGGCCCCCTCGCGCGCGAACAGGACGGCCGTCGCACGCCCGATGCCGGTCCCCGCGCCGGTGATCAACGCGATCCTGTTGTCCAGCCTGGGCATGGTGCGGTCCTCTCCTTGGCGCCGGTTGCGTCTTGCCCGATGCAACCGATCCATTATATTGCGCAGACTTCTCATAAGGTCGGCCTTTGACGACGGTCGCGGCCGAACCGGTTGTTGGAGTGGGCCCGACGGCCCACTTTTTGTTTGGAACTCTGCTCTGCAAGGGTGAGACGCGGTTGGCGATCGACCCGAACGAGATTGCGCGGATCATCGAGCCGTCGCTCGACGCGATGGGTTACCGGCTGGTGCGGCTGATGCAGACCGGGGGGTTGCGCCGGCCGACCGTGCAGATCATGGCCGAGCGCCGCGATGACGAAGCGATGACGGTCGAGGATTGCGCCGAGATCAGCCGCGCGGTTTCGGCCCTGCTCGATGTCGCCGACCCGATCGCCGGGGCCTATACGCTCGAGGTCAGCTCGCCCGGCATCGACCGCCCGCTGGTGCGGCCGGAAGATTATGACCGTTTCGCCGGGTTCGAGGCGCGTATCGATCTGGCGACGCCGCTCGACATTGCGGGCCAGGGCGGGCGCAAGCGGTTTCGCGGCCGGCTTCTCGGGCGCGACGCCGACCACGTCAGGCTGGCCATCGAAAACAGCGAGGTGCGCCTGCCGCTCGACGCGATCGCCAAGGCGAAACTCGTCCTGACCGACGAACTCCTCGCGCTGGCGCAGCGCAGACCCGGCCAGACGCATTGATGACCCGCATCGATAATCGACAACCGGACGTGCGCTCCGACGCACGCTTGATTTGACGGAAGCACGATGGAAAGCACCGCCACCTACGCCCGGCCCGAGCTGCTGCAGGTCGCCGACACGGTCGCCCGCGACAAAGGCATCGACAAGGACGAAGTGCTCGAGGCGATGGAGCAGGCGATCCAGAAGGCCGGGCGCTCGAAATACGGCCAGGAATACGACATCCGGGCCGAGATCGACCGGCGCAGCGGCGAGATCCGGCTGCTGCGCTTCCGCGAGGTCGTCGCCGAGGTCGAGAACGAGGCGACGCAGATCCCGCTATCCGGCGCGAAGCGGCTCAATCAGGAAGCCGAGATCGGCGACTTTATCACCGATCCGCTGCCGCCCATCGATTTCGGCCGGATCGCGGCGCAGACCGCGAAGCAGGTCATCGTTCAGAAGGTGCGCGACGCCGAGCGGCAGCGGCAATACGCCGAGTTCAAGGATCGCGTCGGCGAGATCGTCAACGGTCTCGTCAAGCGCGTCGAGTTCGGCAACGTGGTTGTCGATCTCGGCCGCGCCGAGGCGATGCTGCGGCGCGACGAACTCCTGCCGCGCGAGAGCTTTCGCCAGGGCGAGCGGGTGCGCTCCTATGTCTTCGACGTACGCCAGGAGACGCGCGGACCGCAAATCTTCCTGTCGCGCACGCGGCCGGAATTCATGGCCAAGCTGTTCGCGCAGGAAGTGCCGGAAATCTATGACGGCATTATCGAGATCAAATCGGTCGCGCGCGACCCCGGCAGCCGCGCCAAGATCGCCGTCCTGTCGCGCGACAGCGGTATCGACCCGGTCGGCGCCTGCGTCGGCATGCGCGGCAGCCGGGTGCAGGCTGTCGTCGGCGAGCTGCAGGGCGAGAAGATCGACATTATCCCGTGGTCGTCGGACCCGGCGACGTTCGTTGTCAACGCGCTGGCCCCGGCCGAGGTCAGCAAGGTCGTGATGGACGAGGAGCAGCGCCGCATCGAGGTCGTCGTCCCCGACGATCAGCTCAGCCTTGCGATCGGCCGGCGCGGACAGAATGTGCGGCTGGCCTCGCAGCTGACCGGCTGGGATATCGACATCCTGACCGAGGCCGAGGAATCGGATCGGCGCACCGAGGAGTTCCGCAGCCGCAGCCAAATGTTTATCGAGGCGCTCGACATCGACGACGTGATCGCCCATCTGCTGGTCACCGAGGGTTTCGGTTCGCTCGAGGAGGTTGCCTACGTCGCGATCGAGGACCTGGCCGGGATCGAGGGTTTCGACGAGGAGGTCGCGGCCGAGCTTCAGGAGCGCGCCCGCTCCGCCCTAGAACGGCGCGACCGGGAGTACGAGGAGCGCTACCGCGAGCTTGGCGTCGAGGACGATCTGGCATCGCTCGAAGGGTTGACCCCCGGCATGCTGGTGACCCTGGCCGAGAACGGTATCAAAAGCCTCGACGATTTCGCCGGGCTGGCCGGTGACGAACTGATCGAGATGCTCGGCGGTTCCGAGAAAAGCGGCGCGGCGCTTGAACCGGACGACGCGAACGCCCTGATCATGGCCGCCCGCGAACGCGCCCATTGGTTCGACGAGGCCGGCGTCGGATCGGACAAGGAGTAGAGGCGACGGGGTTTCATGTAGAGCGCGCAGCGCCGGACGCGGTGGCGAGTGGAACGACGGAGGCGGTTGCGTCGCCGCGGCGCCGCTGTATTGCGACCGGCGAGGTCCACGATCGCGACCGGCTGGTGCGCTTTGTCGTCGCGCCGGACGGAACAGTCGTGCCCGACATCGACGAGCG
>JBFXDF010000234.1:0-6357 GCA_050181375.1 Alphaproteobacteria bacterium | reverse complement strand
GATGAGCAGACCGATCGCCAGCAGCAGAGCCGCTACTGCCGGCAACAGCGGCACCTCGCCGAACCCGGACACGACCTCGTCCCCGTTGCGGCGCAACCCGAGCCAGCCAGGCCCGGCCGCGCTGCGCCCAGGCACGACGCGGCGCACATCCGGGACCGCATCGTCAGCGACCCAGAAAACGCCGCCGCCGCTTGCTTCGGCGATTGGGGCGAGCTTTTCGGCCGTGGTCCGCACGTCGGCGAATTCGACCGGGTTCAGCGGGCCGGACGCCGCCAGCGCGGTGCGCTTGCCGTCGCTGATCCGGTAAAGCCCCATCTGCGAGATCGATGCCGTCCCGATGCTGCGCCCGCCATCGGCCGGCGCAAGGGTCAGCGTCGAATTCGTCCCGTCGGGGGCGGTAATGGTAACGGCGCTGTCGTCGGGTTCGAGCGACTGCCGCGTGACCTTGAGCTGGTCGCCCTCGATGACGGCGCGCAGATCGTTTTCCTCGAGATCGGGCTCTTTCATCAGCCAGTACGCGAGCCGGCGCAGCAGCTCGGCCTGCGGGCCGCCGCCCTCGAAGCCGCGCGCCCACAGCCACATCTGATCGGACAGGAGCTGCGCGATGCGGCCGTTGCCGACCCGATCGAGGACCAACAGCGGTCCGCCGTTTTCGCCGCTCATGACCGCCGTCCCGCTGTGGCGCCGGCCCTCGACCTGGCGGAACCAGCGTCCCCAACTCGGCGCTTCTCCAGGCTTGCCGGCGCCCGGCAATTCGGCGGTGACCGGGTGCCGCCGGCCGACAGCCGTCAGCTGCGGTCGAAAGCCTTGCTCGCGCACATCGCCGGTCGGCTCGGTCGGCAGGATTTCGCCGAGCGGCGTGCGATAGAGCGTCATCGGCGTGCCGAAGGTCGGGCCGGCGGCTTCGAGCAACGCACCGCCGCGGCGCACGTAGCGCACGACATTGTCGATATAGGTCTGCGGGATGATGCCGCGCTGGCTGTAGCGGTCGAAAATGATCAGGTCGAACTCGTCGAGCTTGACGTCGAACAGTTCGCGGATCGGAAAGGCGATCAGCGACAGCTCGCGGATCGGCGTTCCGTCCTGTTTCTCGGGCGGCCGCAGGATCGTGAAATGGACGAGATCCACGGACGGGTCGGATTTCAGAATGTTGCGCCAGACCCGCTCGCCGGCATGCGGCTCGCCCGAGACGAGCAGCACACGGAGCCGGTCGCGCACGCCGTTAATGACGACCGCGGCGCGGTTGTTCGCCAGCGTCAGTTCCTGCGGCCCGGTCTCGGCCTCGATTTCGAGAACGTTCGGGCCGCCGTGGTCAATCGGGATCGACAGGGTCACGTCGCGCCCGACCGGCACCGTCATCGGATGCGGCGCGCCGCCATCCTTCCGCCACGTGATGCGGGCGCGCCGTTCCGGCTCGCTTTTTCCGTCCGGCGGCGCCGGCAGATCCTCGACGCGAACGGTCAGCGACGTCTCCTTCCCGACCAGCCCGAAACCCGGCGCGTTCGCGATTGCGAGCCGGCGGTCGTGTTCGTCCCGATGTCCGGAAAGCAGAACGTGGAGCGGCGCTCCGAGTTCGGCGGCGGTCGCGTCCGGCTTCGCGGCGGGGGCATCGTGAACCTGGCCGTCGGTGATCATGACGATGCCGGCGAGCCGCTGGCGCGGCACATCGGCCAGGCTGCGGCTCAGCGCGGTAAACAGCCGGGTTCCGTCGTCGCCGCTGCCCGGTTGATGCTGGCCGGCGCGCACGATCCGCACGTCGAGATCGCGTTCGCGCCGGAGCCGTTCGCTGAGCGCGGTCAATGCCCGCTCGCTTTCGGCGCGCCGCTCGCCGATGCCTTGGCTCGCTGATTCGTCGACCACGATGACGGCGACGTCGCGCAAGGGCGAACGCTTCTCCTCAACGAGCGACGGATTGGCAAGGATCGCCAGCAGCATCGCCAGCGCCGCCAGCCGCCAGAACAGACCGCGCGCGCGCCGCCACACCCCCAGAGCCAGCACCACGACGGCAACGCCGGCCAGCACGATGATCGCCGGCCACGGCAACAGCGGTGCCGCCGCGATCGTGTAGGCGCTGCCGCCGAACGCAGCGATCATCGGTCAAACCCTCGTGCGCCGGTGCTCATTCCGGTCGACAATGGCGAAAGCGGCTACGAAATCGCGCAATTGCGGCGAGGTGTTGGCGGCTTCCGGAAAAAATCCGCCGCGCCCGACCGGCGGGCTAAGCCGCGGCGAGCTGCTTCCCGACCGCCCGATCGTTATCCTCCCACAGCAGCCGGCCAAGTCTGCCGGGCGTGAAGCGGTAGTGACCGTATTGGCCGACGATCTCCCCGACCGGCGTGACCTCGGCGGCGGAGCCGGTCAGGAAGACCTCGTCGGCCTTGGCCAGTTCGTCGGGCATGATCGCCCGCTCGACCACCTTGATGCCGCGGCTGCGGGCCAGCGCCATGACGGTCTGCCGCGTGATGCCGTTGAGGAAACAGTCGGGCGTCGGGGTGTGCAGCTCGCCATTGATCGCGAGGAAGATATTGGCGCCGGTGCCTTCCGCGAGCTGGCCGCGCCAGTCGAGCATCAGCGCGTCGTCGCAGCCCTGCGCCTCGGCCTCGTGCTTGGCCATCGTGCAGATCATGTAGAGGCCCGAGGCCTTGGCCTGGGTCGGCGCGGTGTTGGGCGCCGGACGGGCCCAGCGCGACCACAGCATGCGGATGCCCTTGGCCCGCGCTTCGGGCGAGAAATACGCCGGCCAGTCCCAGCACGCCAGCGCGAGGTGGATCTTGCTGGCCTGGGCCGAAACGCCCATCTGCTCGGCGCCGCGCCATGCGATCGGCCGCACATACCCGTCGACGATCCGGTTGCTGGCAACGACCTCGAGCGTCGCCCTCGCCAGATCGTCCATGCTGGCCGGTATCTCGAAACCGAGGATCTTGGCCGAATTGATCAGCCGCTCGTTATGGTCCTCCATGCGGAAGACCTTGCCGTTGTAGACGCGCTCGCCTTCAAAGACGCAACTCGCATAATGCAGCCCGTGGGTCAGCACATGCAGCTTGGCGTCGCGCCATGGGACGAGGCGGCCGTCGTACCAGATGAAGCCGTCGCGATCGTCGAACGGGAGCACGGAGTCTGCCATGGGAGCCTTCCTCGCCAAGATTTCTGTCGCAGCAGAGATAGTTGGTAACTTTATATCGCGAAACCGTCCCGAGCGTACCGGACATTGCGAAATAAGTCAACATGGCTGACATATCTAGCCACACCCGCAAGCGCGAGGCCGAGCCGCCGGAAGACGCCGACGAGGCTGTCCGCGAAGGCATCGAGCTGCTGTTTTTCGCGTATCGCGACTTTACCGCCGAGCCCGACGCAATCCTCGCGGAATACGGCTTTGGGCGGGCGCATCACCGGGTGGTGCACTTTGTCGGCCGCCACCCGCAGATGACGGTCGGCGAGCTGCTCGGCATCCTGCGGATTACCAAGCAAAGCCTGAACCGGGTTCTGGGTCAGCTGGTGCGGCAAGGCTTTGTCGCGCAGCATCGCGGCCCCGATGATCGCCGGCAGCGGCTGCTCGAGCTGACCGATAGCGGCCGCGAATTGGAGCGTCGGCTGTCGGCGCCGCAGCGCGCCAGGGTCTCCGCGGCATACCGCGCCGCCGGCGGCGGCGGCGCCGTCGACGGATTTCGCCGGGTGCTGCTCAGCATTCTCGCCGATGAACAGGACCGCGCCCGGTTCGAGCCAAAGCGCCGGTAGCGCCTGGCCGCCGGCGCCGCTACGGCCGCCCGGCGTTTCGCTTTATCCAGTCCTGCAGCTCTAGAAACGCCTCAGTCCGCGTCGCATCCGATTGCTTCAACACCAGCGTTTGACCAATTTCCTCGATCGTAATCGAATACGTCATCATGTCCCGGCCGCGTCCCGCCGTCGCATCAGGACCGGGCGGATGCGCCTTCGCCTCGGCAACGAGCCTTGCGAGTTCGTCCGCCATTTCCTTGCTCATCGAGCCCGTGTCGACAACCCGGGCCCGCTGCCCCGTGGGGTCGATCGGACCGCCGAATTCGCGCAGCGTTGCTTTCACGGCTGGATCCTCGCTCGTCGCCTCTTCGGTAACGGCGCCGGTTCGCGGGACGATCCGTCCCGGAGCCGTCGGCAGCCCGATAACAAGCGATCTACGCCGATTTGATGCGGTTCAATTCTTCCGCAAGCTGTTTCACGGTGGCGGAAAGATCGTCGACCTGCTTAACGAGGAGCGTGATCAATTCTTTATCGCCAGGCGCCGGCGGGGGCGCCGCATCGACACCGGTAATCTTGATCTTCACTTCCGCCCAGCCCTCGAACACGGCTTTCTGCTGAGCGCTCCCGGCGCCGTATAACTGTCCGGCTTTTTGATAGGTGGTATCCGCGAATTCCTGAAAGGTGGTGTTTGGACCGGACGCCCGGAGAGCCTCGTACCAGATGTGTCCCGGCGCCTCCCAGGCGAACCCGCCGATTTCCCGGGCGGTCACATAGAACGCCTTGTTCGGAATCCCGGAATTTATGTGTACGCCGCCATTGTCGCCTTCGTCGGTGTTCGGCAATTGCGCGTATTTGTCCATGCTGTCGGGCTGCGGGTCCTTGCCGAGATCGGGGTTGTCATAGGCGGTGCCGGGCGCCTTCATCGAACGCAGCGCGTCGGCCCGAATGTCTGGGGTAAACACATCGGCACCGATCAACCAGTCGGCTTCTTCGGCGGATTGCTTCAAGGACCATTGCTTGACCAGCGACCCGAAAACATCGGACATCGACTCGTTCAAGGCGCCCGGCTGATCGTGATACTCGAGACCCGCGGCGAATTCGGTCACGCCGTGGGTCAGTTCGTGAGCGATGACGTCAAGCGATTTGGTGAAGTCGGTGAACAGCACACCGTCGCCGTCGCCGAATACCATCTCCCGGCCGTTCCAGAAGGCGTTGTTGTAGGCGCGCCCGTAATGAACATAGCCGTCAAGCCGCCGGCCCTGATCGTCGATCGAATCGCGGTTCAGAATTTCGCGGTAGAAGGTGCGCGTGGCGCCAAACCCGTCGAATGCCCGATTGACGGCGTCATCGCGGGATGCTTCCCCATCTTCCGATCGGGTCAGCCGCACCGATCGCAGACTGGTGCTGTGCCGGCAATCGTAAATCGTCCTGCGGGCGCCTCCGGGCGCCGCGGCGAACGACGCCATCAACGCGCGTTCGCCCCTGAGCCGCGCCGTCGAAAGCAATGTATTCAACGCCGCGTGCCGGATCTCGGCGTTTCTGCTATCGAGAAGACGACGCAGCAGATGCGGCGGGAGAATGCAGTTGACGTGACGACGATGTCCGGCCATTGGAAATCCCTCACCGCATTTGTCGGCCGCCACCCCAGCGGCGTGCGCTCGATCGTCTCAGGGCGGAACCTGTTCGCGCAATCCCCCAGATCGATAGGGCATCCCAATCCGGTGTATAATACCGGATAATGAGCGACGTTGAACCTCACCTTCTCGTTGTCGACGATGATGCGCGGTTGCGCGCGCTGCTGCGCCGCTATCTGTCCGACAACGGGTTCCGGGTCACGCTGGCCGCCGATGCCGCGGAGGCGCGGGCCGGCCTGACGAGCTTTGCGTTCGATCTGATCGTGCTCGATGTGATGATGCCGGGGGAAACCGGCATCGAGCTGACGAGAGCGTTGCGCGACGAAACGCGGCAACAGCGAGTTCCCATCCTGTTGTTGACCGCGATGGGCGAGCCGGAAGACCGGATCAACGGCCTCGAACAGGGCGCCGACGATTACCTGGCGAAGCCGTTCGAACCGCGCGAACTGGTGCTGCGCATCCGCAACATTCTGGAGCGCCGCGGCCCGGCGGGGGAGGCAGCCGGAAGCGTCCGTTTTGGTGCGTTCCGCTTCGATCTTGCCCGCAGCGAGCTGTTCCGCGGCGGCGAGGTTGTGCACCTGACAAGCGCCGAGGCATTGTTGCTCTCCTCGCTCGCGGCGCGCGCCGGGGAGGCCGTCTCGCGCGAGGATCTGTCGCAATCGGCTCCGTTCAGCGGCAACATCCGCAATGTCGATGTGCACATGACACGATTGCGGCGCAAGATCGAGGCCGACCCCCGCTATCCGCGATATCTCCAAACCGTGCGCGGCACCGGCTATGCTCTCAAGCCTGAGTAGATCGGGCGGCACCGCGAGGCCGATCCACGCCCCGCGATCGGCCGAGCTTCGTCCGCAGAATTGGGTGAAGCGGCTGCTGCCGCGATCGATGTTCGGCCGCTCGCTGCTGCTGATCATCGCGCCGCTGGTTCTGGTTCAGCTGATCGCCGCGATTGTGTTCTATGCCCGGCATTGGGAGGCGGTGTCCTATCGCCTTTCGGCCGATGTCGCCG
>JBFXDF010000233.1:0-6379 GCA_050181375.1 Alphaproteobacteria bacterium | reverse complement strand
GCTTATTTGGGCTGAGCAAGGCGAAGCCCATCTCCAAATAAGCGCAATTCAAAAAGCAATGGGCTTCCCCCGGCCCCGCCGGCGTCATTCCGTCCTGCGCAGCAGAAACGTCGCGCCGTCCCACAGCGCGAAGTCGCGCGTGCCGTTGCGCTCGACGGCAAATCCGTGCGCGGTCGCGAGATCGGCGATGTCGGCGCGGTCGGCGTCGAGGTCGCCGCAATAGGAATAGTTGAAGATCGCGAGCGCGCCGCCCGGGACGAGCAATCCGGCCGCGTCCGCGACATGCCGCGCCGCGATCCCGGCACCGGCCGCCACCAGATACGGAAACGCATCGACCGCGAGAACGAGGCCGAACCGTCTGCCGGCAAAAGCCGCGAGGCCGCCGCCGTCGACGCACAGAAATACGACATTGCCGAGACCGCGGCAGCGCGTCCACGCCTCGGCGATCATCCCCGGCGACACATCGGTGCCGGTGATCGAGCGCAATTCGGGGGCCAGCGCGCGCTCGATGCGGCCGATGCCGCAGCCGATATCGAGCGCGTCGATATCGGCGCCGAGCAGCCGCCATTGGCGCAGCCCGGCGACGATCTCGGCGGTCGCGCGGTCGAGGATGTCGCCGGAGCCGAGCGAATACATCGCCACGGCGGCCTCCGGAGCCAGCGCGACGGCGGCGTCGAACTGCGCCCGGATCGCCGCGATGCCGCCGCGCTCGGTCGCCAAACCCGCCGCGACGAGGGCCGTGACCCCCTCCAGCCGGCCGCGGTGCGCCCGCGCGAGGCGCAGCAATGCGGCCTCCCCGGCCGCTTCGAGCCACCCTATGACCGATGCCGCGTCGCCGATCGCGAGCACGACCCGCATCAGCGCGATTTCGGCCGATATCTCGCCGCCGCGATAGGCGGCCAGCGCGGCCTCCGCCGCCTCGCTCGCCGGGGTCATTCGCGCCGCCATGTCCGCGCGAGGGTCCGGCGATCGACCGCACCCCAGGCGTATTTGTACCCCTCGCCGCCGCGCAGGAAATCGAACTCGCGGCAGCCCTCGGCGATTGCCGCCCCGATCGCGTGACGCAGCATCAGCGCGCCGGGGCTGAGCCGCTTCATGTCAGGGTCGAACCCGCCGATATAGGCATGGGACCGGCCCCGCCACGCGAGCCCGTAATACACCGCCGCGACCGCGCCCCCGATGCGCAGCCGATAAAGCCGCAATATCCCCTCGGCGGCGAGCGCCGGGGCCGCGTCGCGGTGAAATTCCCGCACCGCCGGATCGGCCAGCACGCCGCCCTCGCCGCGCGTTTGCCAGCGCGCCTCGTGCAGCCGGAACAGATCATCGAGCATCGACCCGAGCGTCTCGGCCTCCGCCGTCTCGATCCGCACCCGGCCGGCCGCCGCGGCGCGCGACGATGCCTGCCGCAAATCGCGCAGCGTCTTGCGCGGCACGACGGCGGCGAGCGCGCCAGCATCGCCCGGCAACGCCAGCACCGGGCACGGCGCACCTTCCGCCCTTTCTTCCACCAGCCCCGCCGGACCGCGCGCGCGCTGCAGCACGCCGCCTTCGCGCAGGTCCGGCAGATGGCATTCATCCCAATCGGGAATATCCGCGATCGCCGCGAGCAGCGCGTCGCCGGCATCGGGCCGCGCCGGATCGACCAGCGCGTCGATATAGTCCGACAATCCGATCCCGATCGGCAGCAATTTGCGGACACGAGGCTCCGCCAGCTCGTAAAGCGGCAGCACGCCGACCAGTCGCTCCCCCGGCAGCCCCTCCCCCGCCGTCGCGGTCAGCACGCGCGGCGCCACGCTCCCGAAATGTTTCCACCACGCCAAGAGCCACGCCGGCGACTGGAACGGCGTGGCCCCCGGCGCGCGCCGCCACAGTGCCAACCATTCCGGCACGAGGTCCCGCATCTCCGCCTCGGAGCCGATGCAATTTATCCGCATGGCTGTTGCGCCGCCGCCCGGTTTGACACGCCCCTCGCGCGATCCTAGCCTTTACCGCTGAAATATCCGGCGGGTTCCACCGCCATTTCGGGAGGAGAAGGCAATGTCCGCACACGCCAGCCCGGCCCAGATCCGCGCGAACCTTTCGCACCCGATCGTCGATGGCGACGGTCACTGGCTCGAATACGCCCCGGTGTTCAGCGAAAAGATGCGCAAGGCCGGCGGCGACAAGGGGGCCGACGGGTTTCTCGCCGCCCTCAGATCGACCACCGACGCGCTCAAGCTGCAACCGCACGAGCGCGCCCGCCGCGGCGTCGCGCAGCCCAATTTCTGGAACCGCCAGGCCGAGAACACGCTCGACCGCGCCACCGCGATGATGCCGCGGATGCTCTATTCGCGGCTCGACGAAATCGGCGTCGATTTCGCGGTCGTCTATCCGACCGCCGGGCTGCGCCTGCCGCGCATCAAGGACGACGAGACCCGCCGCGCCGTGATCCGCGCCTACAACATCGTCTCGGCCGATTATTTCGACGGGCTCGGCGACCGGCTGACCCCGGCCGCGATCATCCCGATGCATTCGCCGGAGGAGGCGATCGCCGAACTCGAATTCGTCACTTCGCAGCTCGGCTCGAAGGTCGGCATGTTCGGCAGCGGCATGTCGCGCTCGCTGCCCGACGCGACCGGCAACGCCACGGTGCATTACGACGTGCTGGCGATCGACAGCCAGCACAATTACGACCCGGTCTGGGCGAAATGCGTCGAACTCGGCATCGCGCCGACCTTTCATTCGAGCGCCAGCGGCCAGGGTCTGCGCAACTCGCCGACCAATTTCGTCTACAACCATATCGGCCATTTCGCCGCCGCCGGTCACGCCGTGTCGAAGGCGATCTTTTTGGGCGGCGTCACGCGGCGGTTCCCGGAGTTGCGCTTTGCGTTTCTCGAGGGCGGCGTCGGCTGGGCGGCGCAGCTGTGGGGCGATTTGATGGAGCATTGGGAGCGGCGCGGCGCACCGGCCTTGGAGCGCATGAAGCCCGAAAAGCTCGACCGCAAGCTGTTGATGGACCTCGTCACGCAGCACGGCTACGACGACATCGCCGAGGCATTGAGGGCGCGCGACGGCTGGCCCAGCCCCGACACGCACGATCTGACCGGCAACCGCGCCGAACTCGACGATTTCGCGGCCTGCAAGATCACCCGCAAGGAGGACTGGGTCGATCTCTACGCAAAACCGTTCTATTTCGGCTGCGAGGCCGACGACCGCATGAACATGACCGCGTTCATGAAGGGCCTGCCGTTCGACACCAAGCTCAACGCGATCTTCAGCTCCGACATCGGCCATTTCGACGTGATCGATTTTCGCGATCCGGTCCCCGAGGCGCATGAGCTGGTCGACAAGGGCCTGATCACCAACGACGATTTCCGCGCCTTCACCTTCGAAAACGCCGTCCGCCTGTGGGGCACGCAAAACCCCCGCTTCTTCGAGGGCACGGTCGTCGCGAAGGAAGCCGCAGCGGTGCTGAACGCCGCCCAGCCGATGCGGGCAGCGGCGGAGTAGCCGTAGCCTCCGTGCGTCATGGCCGGGCTTGACCCGGCCATCCACCACAGCGCCGTCCCGACGGCGCTATTTTTTGCATGCAATGCAATCATTGACTACATTGCGAGCGCACATAGAGAAAAATTCCGATGGCGACGCTGACAATCCGCAATCTCGATCCCGCGCTCAAGGAGCGGCTGCGCGTGCGCGCGGCGCAGCACGGGCATTCGATGGAAGCCGAGGTTCGCGAAATTCTCCGGAACACGCTAAAGGAGCCGGAGCGGTCTGCCGCGGCAAACCTGTACGAGCGCATCCGGGCCCGTTTCGCGCCGCTCGGCGGCGTCGATCTCGACCTGCCGGCGCCCGAGCCGCCCCGCTTCGATTGATGTTCGTGCTCGACACCAACGTGCTGTCCGCCGCGATGGGCACAAGGCCGGCACCGGAAGTGGCAACCTGGATGGCGCGGCATCCGCCGGAACTGTTGTTCACGACCGCCGTGTGCCAGGCGGAAATCCTGTCGGGGGATTGCGGTGCTGCCCAGGGGCCGCCGGCGCGATGGGTTGGAGGCGGCGGCGCTGGCGATATTTCGCGAGGATTTCGCCGGCCGCATCCTGCCGTTCGAGAGCGACGCGGCCGAAATTTATGCGGAGATTTTCGCCGCCCGCCGCAGCGTCGGCCGGCCGGCGGCAATGGCCGATCTGATGATCGCCTCGATCGCCCGCAGCCGCAGCGCAAGCATTGTTACCCGTGACACGTCCGGATTCGAAGGCTGCGGCCTTACCCTGATCGATCCGTGGCAGGACACCTGACGCCGCCGACCCGGCGCGACGTGATCGATTTCCGCGATCCGGCGCCCGAGGCGTACGAGCTGGTCGAAAAGGGCCTGATCACATCAGACGATTTCCGCGCCTTCACCTTCGAAAACGCGGTCGGCCTCTGGAGGCACGCAAAACCCCCGCTTCTTCGAGGGCACCGTCGTCGCCAAGGAAGCCGCCGCCGTGCTGAACGCGGCCGAGCCAATGCGGGCCGCGGCCGAGTAATCAAGCACCCCGATTGCGACGCTGTAGTTCCGTTTTTAACTAATCACTTACAGAGCAGCGCCGTCCCAGATGGCACTGCTCTTTATATCACGCCAAACAATGACGCTGCGTTATCGTCTAGGGTGGGCCGCATTGGCTATAATCGTTGATTCTAGTTCCTAATGCTTGCCGAAATTTTCCATGCTCTCTTCCAAGCATCTGCCAAATTGCATTTCGTAACCACCATTGCTCGCTAAATAAGGCTTGCGCTGAACCCAATGGCCAAGGACCCCCTTCCATTTTATCTATTATATCTTTCCTATACACAGACGCAACCGGAACAACGAACCGTGACCCATCATTTCCGAGTGAAGCAAGGGTGCCGCATTCAAATATGATAAATTTTCCCTTCTTTGCATCCTCTGCAAATACTGCATTTTTGACGATATCAAAATACGAATCAGGAATTTGTTTAATAAACTTTAGGAAATCCATATCTATTCCCTCCGCATAATGTTGCGGTATATACCTAAATTGAGAATACAGTGCGCTATATCCGACGCTGACTAGTTTATAAACGGCCTCCGCCACATACGAATCGATCCGATCGGGGTCGGTCTCAGCTCGCTCCATGGTTGCTACCAGCATATCCATTGCTTGACTGCCGCCATATACTGCGAATCCGTCTTTGTGGATTGCTTTGCTACTTTCTTTCGATCGTTCAACGCTAAACTCAGAAGGGAGAAGTTGGTGGTCGCTATATGCAAGGATCAGCTTACATACAGCATTCTTTAGCTCCTTACCTTCTTGTTCCCAGCTTCGGACAAACTCCACGTCACTTGCCGATGCTTTGGACGTTTTTATCTGCTCTAGAATTAGGCTCGCTTCCTGCACGTCTGGAATACTGAAATCGCATTTATGAGTACGTTGTACATAATGCACAAGCTCGTTCACGTCGGCTTGAGATGCAGGTCTTATGAATTGGTCAACTTTTCTCAAAGGAAGCGTTTGCGCCTTCGCTGTAGCAACGAAATATGCTGTCAGCGCCAGTGCTCCGAACGTGTAGATAGAAAAGATTAAGGTCAGCATTATAACAACAAGACCTCTTTGAGAATCCGGAAAGCTCGGCAGGGCAGAAAATACTTGTCCGAAGATTATGAAGAAAATACCCATCGATCCTGCCGCAAATACGCCTCGCACGTACTCGGGAGGAACGGTGCGGTATGCAATTATCCCGCCTACGATGATTAAAAGGCCAAATATTTGAATCGGTGTCTTTAATTTTTGAAGAGTGTTACTCAACCGCGCGAATAGCAAAGTGGCAGGCATCAACGTCCTCCCTCATAGACCATCAAGATTAAAAGGTTGGAAAAATGGGCGTAGGCCAGAATGGCGGAGCGCATTCCGCCACCCACTACACTGGGGCCCTGAGATTGGCAGCTGCCAACATTCCGCTGCGAGTAGATATGCGACAAGTTGATAATCGTATAACATCTATTCGGAGGGCAAGCTATGTCCAAAAAGCTGACGATCACGGTTCAGGATGATGTCTATGCCGGCTTGCACAGCGTCATCGGGCGGCGGCGCATCAGCCGGTTTCTGAACGATCTCGCGCGCCCGCACGTCACCGGACGCGATTTAGCGGAAGGCTACCGCGCGATGGCGGCCGACGAGGAGCGCGAGCGCGAGGCCGCCGAATGGGTCGAACATCTCGCCGGCAAAACAGCCGATGACCTTGGGGCGAATGCCCCCGGATAGGACGCCACGTCGCGGCGAGGTTCGGTGGGTAGCATTCGGCGGGTAAACCGCAAGACGCAATCTGAACTACCCCGTGGCCGGACTTGATCCGGCCACCTACGTCTTTTCCACCCCATATTTACCCGGAGACAAGA
>JBFXDF010000232.1:0-6418 GCA_050181375.1 Alphaproteobacteria bacterium | reverse complement strand
GGCTCCTCGCGCAACGGCCGCGATAGCGCCGGCCGGCGGCTCGGCGTCAAGAAGTTCGGCGGCGAGATCGTCGTTCCCGGCAACATCATCGTGCGCCAGCGCGGTACGAAATTCCATCCCGGCGAGCGGGTCGGCATGGGCCGCGACCATACGCTGTTCGCGCTCGAAGCCGGGCATGTGAAGTTTCACGACGGCATCGGCGGCCGCAAGTTCATCTCGGTGGTGCCGCGCCCGGCGGAAGCCGCCGAATAGCCGCTTCCCGACACAACGGGTTCCGAAGGGGAGCGGTTCGCCGCTCCCCTTTTACGTTTCAATCCCGGAATGTAGGGTCGGCTGAGCACGGCGAACCCCGCCATAATGCGCGCGAATCGATCGGCCTCGCTCTGTCAGCCCATCCCACCATCTGCGAAATCAATGAAATTCCTGGACCAGTGCAAAATCTATCTCAAGAGCGGCGACGGCGGACGCGGTGCGATGAGTTTCCGGCGGGAAAAATTCATCGAGTTCGGCGGGCCTGACGGCGGCGATGGCGGCCAGGGCGGCGGCATCGTGTTCGAGGCGGCGGACAATCTGAATACGCTGATCGACTATCGCTACAGCCAGCATTTCCGGGCGCAGAACGGTCGCGGCGGGGCCGGCGCCAACCGCACCGGCGCGAACGGGCGCGACCGCGTGCTGCGCGTGCCGGTCGGGACGCAGGTGCTCGACGACGACCGGGAGACCGTATTGGCCGACCTGACGCGGCCCGGCCAGCGGGTCGTCCTGCTGCGCGGCGGCGACGGCGGGTTTGGCAACGCGCATTACAAGACCTCGACCAACCAGGCGCCGCGCCGCGCCGATCAGGGCTGGCCCGGACGCGAGTTGTGGGTGTGGCTGCGCCTCAAACTGATCGCCGACGCCGGCCTTGTCGGGCTGCCGAACGCCGGAAAATCGACGCTGCTGGCCCGCCTGTCGCATGCCAGGCCGAAAATCGCCGACTACCCGTTCACGACATTGCATCCGCAGCTCGGGGTCGTGCGGATCGACGACGAAAGCGAATTCGTGCTTGCCGACCTGCCGGGCCTTATCGAAGGAGCAAGCGAGGGCGCCGGCCTCGGCGTCAGGTTTCTCGGCCATGTCGAGCGCTGCGCGGCGATCCTGCACCTGATCGACGGCACCGAGGAGGATGTCGTCGATGCCTACCGTACGATCCGGCGCGAACTGGCCGATTATGGCCACGGTCTTGCCGAAAAGCCGGAAGTGGTCGGCCTCAACAAGATCGACGCGATCGACCCGGCCGAAGTCGGGGAGAAGTGCCGGGAGTTGGGCGACGCCGTTCGGCCGGGGACGCCGGTGCTGGCGGTGTCCGGCGTCAGCGGGGCGGGCCTTCCGGAGCTGGTCGGAACGGTGTTCGCGGCGATCCGTGCGGCGCGCTCCGAAGAGTTGGTCGTGGCGGGATGCACGCCTCGGCGGGGGCGGTTGCCCCGCCCCTCCCCGCCCTCCGGGGGGGCGTGGGTGGGGCCCCGCGCGGGCTGGGCGGGTGCGGGGGGTACCGGCACAGCCTCGGAATATCGCCCCCTCACCCCGACCCTCTCCCCCCGTGGGGGAGAGGGAGCTATCGCTGAGTCGTTGTCGGCCTCTCCTTCGGCATGCGCGCTCGCCGGGGCGAAGCGGCTCGTCGTCAAGATCGGCTCGGCTCTGCTGGTGCGGGAGGACGGCGAAATCCGCCGGGCGTGGCTCGACACGCTGGTGGAGGATGTCGCGCGCTGCCGCCGGCGCGGGCAGGAGGTCATCATCGTCACCTCGGGTTCGATCGCGATCGGGCGGCGGCGTCTTGGCCTGCGCGGCCGGGTGTTGCGGCTCGAGGAAAAACAGGCCGCCGCCGCGACCGGGCAGATCAGGCTGGCGCACGCTTATCAGGAGGCGCTGGCAAGGCACCGGATCACGGTCGCGCAAATCCTCTTGACCCCCGACGACACCGAGGCGCGGCGGCGCCACCTGAACGCGCGCGCGACCTTCGCGCAATTGCTGGCATTGGGCGCGGTGCCGGTGGTCAACGAGAACGACACGATCGCCACCACCGAAATCCGCTTCGGCGACAACGACCGGCTCGCCGCCCGTGTCGCGCAGATGACCAGCGCCGACATGCTGGTGCTGCTGTCCGATATCGACGGCCTCTACACCTCGGATCCGCGCCGCGATCCGCAGGCGCGGCATATCCCGCTCGTGCGCGAGATAAGCCCCGACATCGCGGCGATGGCCGGAGCGGCGCCGCCGGGCTACAGCTCGGGCGGCATGGTCACGAAACTGGCGGCGGCGCGGATCGCGATGCAGGCCGGCTGCGCGATGCTGATCGCCGAGGGGGAGCCGCGCGACGGTCCCACAAGCGGCAGCGGGCCGCTCGCGGCGGTCGAGGCCGGTGCGCGAGCGACGTTGTTCGTGCCGGGCGGCGAGCCGCGCTCGGCGCGCAAGGCGTGGATCGCGGGCGCGGTAAACCCGGCCGGTGTGCTGGTCGTCGATGACGGCGCGGTGCGGGCGCTTCGCGGCGGCAAGAGCCTGCTGCCGGCCGGGGTTGTCGCGGTCGAGGGTCTGTTCGAGCGCGGCGACTGCGTCGTCGTGCGCAACCGCGCCGGAAGCGAGATCGGACGCGGCCTGTCGGCTTACGCGAGTGCCGACATCTCGCTGATCGCCGGGCACAAGAGCGATGAAATCGAGGCGATTCTCGGGTACCGTGGCCGCGATGAAATCATTCACCGCGACGATCTGGTGATAACCGACCGGCGATGACGACCAACCGACAATGACCGAGGCACTGGTTCGCGTAGGGGCGGCGGGCAGCGATCTTGCCGCGACAATGGCGGCGATCGGACGACAGGCGCGCGAGGCCGCCACGGCGCTGGCCCTGGCCCCGGCCGAGATGCGGAGCGAGGCGTTGCGGCGGGCGGCGGCGGCGGTACGCGCGCGAGGCAACGAAATCCTCGCGGCGAACGCCGACGATCTCGCGGCGGCGCGGGCTGGCGGCATTGGCGGCGCGCTGCTCGACCGCCTCGCGCTCGACCCGAAGCGGCTCGAAGCGGTCGCGAAGGGGCTTGAGGACATCGCTACGCTGCCCGACCCGATCGGGCGCACGCTCGCCGAGTGGACGCGGCCGAACGGTCTCCGGATTTCGCGGGTCAGCGTGCCGCTCGGGGTGATCGGCATCATCTACGAGAGCCGCCCGAACGTGACCGCCGACGCCGGCAGCCTCGCGGTCAAATCCGGTAACGCGGCGATCCTGCGCGGCGGCTCGGAGAGTTTTCATTCCTCGCGCGCGCTGGTCGCGGCATTGCGCGACGGGCTGCGCGCCGCCGGTCTGCCGGAGGACGCGATCCAGCTTGTGCCGACGCGCGATCGAGCCGCGGTCGGCCTGATGCTGACGATGAGCGGCGTCATCGACATCATCGTGCCGCGCGGCGGCGCCTCGCTGATCGAGCGGGTGCAGCGCGAGAGCCGCATCCCGGTCATCGCCCATCTCGAAGGCCTGTGCCACACCTATATCCATGCGGCGGCCGACCCGGCGAAGGCGCGCGCGATCGCGCTCAACGCCAAGATGCGGCGCGTGTCGATCTGCGGCGCGACCGAGACATTGCTGATCGATCGCACTGTGGCCCGTACCATGTTGCCGCCGATCCTCGCCGATCTGCGCGCCGCCGGCTGCGAATTGCGCGGCGACCCGGAGGTGCTGGCGATCGATCCGTCCGCCGTGCCGGCCGGCGAAGACGATTGGCGCACCGAATATCTCGACGCGATCCTCGCGGTGCGCGTTGTCGATGGGCCGGAGGAGGCGATCGCGCATATCGAGCGTTACGGCTCGCACCACACCGACGCGATCGTGACCGAGGACGAGGCGGTTGCCGAACGGTTTCTGCGCGAGGTGGACAGCGCCATCGTGCTGGTCAACGCCTCGACGCAGTTCGCCGACGGCGGCGAGTTCGGCATGGGAGCCGAGATCGGCATCTCGACGCAGCGCCTGCCGCCGCGCGGCCCGGTCGGCGCCGCCGAGCTGACCACGTACAAATACCTCGTGCGCGGCAGCGGCCAGGTGCGGCCCTGAGCCGGGAGCGGATCGCGGATAAGCCCCTCTCCCGCATTGCGGGAGAGGGAGGGGCCCACGCCGCAGGCGTGGGAGGGTGAGGGTGTCAGACTTTCCGCCCGCGGCTTTGCCCCCTCACCCCGGCCCTCTCCCCCGGTGGGGGAGAGGGGGAGTCCGGGGCCGCAACAGCGACCGCCGGATCGGCTTGCTCGGCGGGTCGTTCAACCCGGCGCATGGCGGACACCTGCACATCAGCCGTCTGGCGCTGCAACGCCTCGACCTCGACGAAATCTGGTGGCTGGTGTCGCCGCAGAACCCGCTGAGGCCCGAAGCCGGCATGGCGCCGTTCGGCGAGCGCCTCGATTATGCGGCCGAAATCGCCGCCGCCGACCGGCGCATCCGGGTCACCGACATCGAGGCCCGGCTCGGGCGGACGACCTACACCGCCGACACGCTCAAGGCGCTGCGCCGGCGGTTTCCGCGCATCCGGTTTGTCTGGGTGATGGGTGGCGACAATCTCGCGCAGTTCCCATATTGGCGTCGTTGGCAAGACATCTTTCGCACCGTCCCGATCGCCGTGTTCGCGCGGCCCGGCAGCACCGCAAAGGCCCTGGCTGGCGCCGCGGCGCACCGTTTCGCCGCCGCGCGGGTCCCGGTCACGGCGGCGCGACATCTCGCCGACATGACTCCGCCCGCCTGGGCGTTTTTCCACGCCCGGCTCGACCCGCGATCGGCCACGCAAATCCGCGCCGCTCGCTCATCGCAAATACCGCAGGAGAAAAGACCAGACGCAATGCCTGAAACGACTGCCGTCGCCACTGTTTCCGGCGCCCCCCGCACCCCCACCGTTCCGGCCTCGGGGCGCCGCGAGAGGCTGCCTCCTCCTGAGCTGCTGCGCCGTGTCATCGAGGTGCTCGATGACGGCAAGGCGGAGGACATCGTCACGATCGACCTCGCCGGCAAATCGACGATCGCCGATTACATGGTCGTCGCTACCGGACGCTCGGCCCGGCAGGTGGCGGCGCTGACCGACCATCTGGAACAGGCCCTGCCGCGCCCGCTGCCGATCGAGGGCAAGGCGCAGGGCGACTGGGTGCTGATCGACGCCGGCGACGTTATCGTTCACATCTTCCGGCCGGAAATCCGCGCCTACTACAATCTCGAAAAGATGTGGGGCGCCGATTTGCCCGAGGCTGAAGCAGAGCCGGCGGCGGCGGTGCTGCAATAGGGCGTTGCCGATCCGGCTTTACATTCTCGCCGTCGGGCGACAGCGCCGCGGGCCGCTCCATGAGCTTCAGGCGTTGTACGCGGGGCGCATCCTGCCGTCGCCGACCATCATTGAAGTCGAGGAACGGCGCCCTTTACCGCCCGCCGAGCTCAAAACGCGCGAAGCCGCGCTGATCCTCGGCGCGTTGCCGCCTGGGGCTAGGCTGGTCGCGCTCGACGGGCGCGGCGCCACCTGGAGCAGCATCGAACTTGCCGATCGCCTGCGAGACTGGCGCGATACCGGCGCGCACACTGCGGCCTTCGCGATCGGCGGCGCCGATGGACTCGGGACCGCCGTTATCGAGCGCGCCGACGCGGTGCTCTCGCTCGGGAAAATGACCTGGCCGCATTTGCTCGCGCGCGGCATGCTGCTCGAACAGCTGTACCGGGCGCAGCAGATCCTCGCGGGCCATCCGTATCACCGGGACTGAGGCTCGCTGCGTCTTGGCGGGGGCGTGTTGGCCGGGCCGCGCGCCTGCCGTAGGGTGCCGCAGAGCACCAAGGGAGGGCGGCATGGGCCGGCAGATCGAGCAACTGGCGCAATTCGTCGCGCGTGTCGGGTGTGAGGATATTCCGCAACCAGTGCGGGCGCACGCCCGGCTGGTTCTGCTCGATACGCTCGGGGTGATCCTCGCCGGTAGCGAGCGGCCGGAAGTCGCCGCGCTGCGCGAGAGGCTTGCGGCGACAGGTGGGACCGGCGCGACGGTTTACGCGCGCAACTGGCCCGGCGGCGACCCGCGCACGGCGGCATTGCTGAACGGCATCGCCGGGCGCGCCATCGAGCTGTGCGAGGGGCTGCGGCTCGCCTCCGGGCAGGCCGCGATGCAGGTATTGCCGGCGGTGCTGGCGGTCGGCGAGCATGCGCAGCGCAACGGGCGCGAGATCCTCGCCGCCTTCATCCTCGGATACGATGTCGTCGGACGGCTTTCGACCGGGTTCACGCCGCGCCCGCTGGCGCATCAGAACGGGCAGGTGTCGTTGCTCGCGGCGGCCGCTGCCGGGGCAAAATTGCGTGGGCTCGACGCCGACGGGGTCAGCCGCGCGATGCGCATCGCGACCACGTTGCTGCTGACCCCGAGCTACACAAACGCGCCGGCCGGC
>JBFXDF010000231.1:0-6438 GCA_050181375.1 Alphaproteobacteria bacterium | reverse complement strand
CGCCCGATTCGGTGGACTGGGTAGGCGCGGTGTTTGCCAGCTACGGCGCCCATCTGGTGGACAAGGACGGCAAGACGTCGGTCAATTCCGAGCCGGTCAGGGCCGTGCTCGAATGGTTCAAGCGGCTCGTCCCGGCGCTGCCGCCGGAGGTGTTCGCGTGGGACAACGCCAGCAACAACAAATACCTGATCTCGGGCAAGGGGGCGCTGATCCTGAACCCGCCCTCGGCCTGGGCGGTGGCGGTGCGCGACGCGCCGCAGATCGCCGAGCAGCTCTGGACGTTTCCGCCGCCCCGGGGGCCGAAGGGACGGATCGAGGCGGGCATACCCTGGTTTTGGGGGATCTGGAAATTCGCGCAGAACAAGCCGGCCGCGAGGAGCCTGCTGGCTTTTCTTTCGGAACGCTCCTCGGTCGAGACGCTGATCAACGCGAGCCGCGGGTATGACGTGCCGGTATACGAGAAGTTCCGCGATTTCTCGATCTGGGCGGAGGAAGGCCCGCCAAAGGGGACGTTGTTCAATTACCCGCCGCGCGGCGACGTGACGCTGTCGATTGCGGGCGCCCCCGCCCCGCCCAAGATGGCCAATCAGATGTACGCGCAGGGGACGATGACAAAATTGATCGCCCGCTGCACCCAGCGCGGCGAGACGATCGATCAGGCAATCGCCTGGGCCGAGGAGGAAATCGAGGGGTTTCGGCGGACATGATCCCCCGATCCCGAGTCGGGCGGTAAAAGGCGATCGGCCGCTTGCCGAGGAACGGTAACGGTTTTGTGAGGGCCGGAGACCATGCCGATACTGGATTCTCAAGTTCACGCCTACGAACGCAACCACCCGGGGCGGCCCTGGGTCGGCACGCTCTACGGGCCGGCCGAGGTGACCGGGAACCAGATGACGGCGGCGATGGATGCGGCCGGCGTCGCCGGCGCGATCCTGGTGTCGCCGTTCAGCATGTATCGTTACGACGCCAGCTATGCGCTCGAGGTGTACGCGGCGCACCCCAATCGTTTCAGGCTGATCAAGCCGGTCGATCCGACCGACCCGGCGGTGCTCGATACGATCGCCGATTGGGCCGCCACCAAGGGCACGGTCGGGATCCGCGTTTTCCTGCGGGACGAGGCTTCGACCGATCCCGCCGACCCCGGCATCAACCGCGTCCTCGCCGCCGCGGCGCGGCATTCGCTGCCGGTCAATCTGGCGTGCCGCGGCCGGCTCGATCAGGCGGAGCAGCTCGCGGCGCGCAACCCGAACACGCGGCTGGTGATCGATCACCTCGGCCTGGCGCAGCCGCACGAGCCGCCGGTCCCGCCGGAGCCGTTCGCGGAGCTGCCGAAACTGCTCGCGCTGGCGGCCCACGACAATGTCGCGGTCAAGATCAGCGGGGCCTGCACGCTGTCTTGCGAGCCGTTTCCTTACACCGACATCTGGGACCCGCTGGGCCGTATTTTCGACGCGTTCGGTTTCGATCGCTGCATGTGGGGCACCGACTGGACCCGAGCGGTCGGCATGCTGACCTACAAGCAGGGGGTCGATGCGTTTATCGTCACGGAGCGCCTGTCGCACAGCGAGCGCGACGCGCTGATGGGGGAAACGCTGCGGCGAATCTATGGCTGGGACCGGGCGGCGCCGTAGCCGCCACCCGGCTGAGCCGGTACTTGAAAACGATAATATCTAGATCGGCATGCCGACTTCGGATTGGGCGAGGCGGCCGCTGGGGATCACGTGGCGATAGCGGTCGAGCCGCATCGTCATGCGTTTCATGAGACGACGCGCGGACGGATCGAACGGCGTGCGCCGGTGCATCGTGACGCCGTTGTCCCACAGCACGAGGTCGCCGACCTGCCACTGATGAGCGTAGACGAACTCGTCGGCTGTGGCGTTTCGATAGACCTCGTCGAGCAGCTCGAGACCCGAGGTCGTATCCATGTAGTCGATGCCGATCGTCGTCGTTGAATCGAGGTAGAGCGAGCGGTCGCCGGTTTCCGGGTGGGCGCGGACCAGTGCGTGCGTCACCGGCGGGGTCAGGCGTTTCGCCTCTTCCGAGATCTCTCGGTCGGTGTCGCGGCCGTACCCGGCGAGCCGTTTCGTGTAGTCAAAAATGCCGCGCTTGCCGCCGATCCTCGCCCGCAGCGGACGCGGCAGAGCCGCATAGGCGGCGCGCAGATCGACCCAGAAGGTCTCGCCGCCCTGTTGCGGCAGTTCGACCGCGTAGAGCGCCGCGCCGGTGGCGGGCTCCAGCATATAGGACTGGTCGGAATGCCATTGCAGCTCGCCGTCGCCGAGCCCGCCGATCGGATTGCCGACACCGTCCCGCAGATTGGAGAGGACCGTCACCTCGGGCGTTGTCGGCGAGGCCCAGTCGCCGCGCACGGTGCGCTCCAGCGGCCCGAACAGCGCGCAGAACGCGGCGAGTTCGGCTTCGCTCAGCGCCTGCCGGCGAAACACCAGGACGCCGTACTGCCCGTAAAGACCGCGCAGCTCCGCGACGGTGGCCTCGTCGAGCTTCTCCCATAAGCGGAGGCCGACGACCTCGCGGGCCAGGGTCGGATGGAGCTGTCGCGTATCGAGCATACCGGCCGCGGACCTACTCGGCAGCCTGTCTGGCGGGGACGGGCAGCGCCTCGGTGCCGGTCCAGGGGTGTTCGGCGATGTCGAACAGGATGCCCTCGGGACCGTACATCTTGACCTCGAACCCGCCGACCCGCTCGGGCTCGGCCTGGTCCATGTAGTGCCGGCCGCCGGCCGCGGTCACGGTCCTGCCGGCCTGTTCGATGTCGTCGACCAGAATGCCGAAATGGTGCAGCCCCATGAAATCCATGCCGCGGCCGATTTGGTCGGTCTTGAAGCGCAGGATCGCGAGGTCGAACGTGCCGTCGCTGACGTGATGGCCATAGGCGAGCGGGCCGTCATTCGAGCGCACGATCTCAAAGCCGAACGCCTTGACATAAAAATCGGCCATCGCGTCGGGATCCTTGCAGGCGATCGCCAGATGACGCAGCTTGGCGCGATGCGTGTCGCCGGGCGGGTCGCTGCGCTCGCCGGCCGCGGGCAGCGGCGCGGCGCCGCCCCAGCCGTGCTCGGCGATGTCGAACAGGACGCGCTCCGGCCCGTAGAATTTCTTTTCGAAATAGCCGGCCTGATGACCACCCTGGCCCTGGTCGATGTAGTGCTCGGCGCCGAGGCCGACGAGCTTTTCCGTAAACGCATCGACGTCCTCGACCAGGATGCCGAAATGGTGGATGCCGCGGTAGTCGATGCCCTTGCCGAGCTGATCGGTCTTGAACTTGAGGATCGCCATGTTCAGCGTGCCGTCCGACAGAAACACGCCGTCGGCGAGCACGCCGTTCGGCCGGCCGACCTCGACGAAATCGAAGGTGTTCTTGTAGAAATCCGCCATCGCCTCCGGGTTCTCGGCGGCGATCGCGATGTGGCGCAGCTTGGGCATGGTCCCTCTCCTCCCGTATCGAATCCGGTGTCGGATGCGGCAATCTAGCACGAGGCGCGCTTTATTTCGAAGCGCCGCATGAGTTATCGCCCCGGTGGGGCGAGCGGGATGGCTGCGAGCACGCGGGCCATGTTCTTGCCGACCAGCCGCATCGCTTCCGCTTGCGGGAACAGGCCGAAACGGTCGAATTCGGGCAATTGACTGCCTCGCCATGCGAAGCACGAAACGCAGACCAGCGCGGCCGGGTCGGGCATGACGGGCGGCGTCCAGAGAAACAGCGCCAGATCCTTGCCCGGAAGGTAGGCAAAGACGCCGAGCGGGCGCAGCTCGGCCGCGGGCGCGTCGAGACCGGTTTCCTCAAGCAACTCGCGCCGAGCCGCGGCGGCGAATGACTCGCCGGGTTCGGCCATCCCCTTCGGGATATCCCAGCGCGGCGACCGCGTCGCGTGCCCGAGCAGCAGACGCTCGCCGTCGGTGACGAGCACGCCGCAGCTCGTGGTTTTCGTTCTCATCGTCACGGCCGAGACCAGCCGCCGCTGACACAGCCGTAGAAACCGTCGCGGCGCTCCCGGCTGTTATCGCCCTGATTTTGGCAGGCAGCGAGGACCAGCATGCCGCCGAGCAGCAGGACTGCCAGGCATGACGAACCCGCTCGTCGCATCGGAAGACGCTGCCGCGTGCGCCGGGATGGGGCCAGGCCGGCAGTCGGGATAGCACGGCCCGTCGCGACCTCGATCGCTCTGCTTCTCATGTTTTCGCCTTCATGCGCCAGGATATCCCCACCTTACGCTCCCCCGCCAGCGGGGAGGGTAGGAGATGCGGCGCCGACGGGGGAAAGCTTTGCGTCCTTGGCATCGGCATGTTCTTTTACCGCGCCGACACCGGGGAGAGACGAGCATGGATGAGCTTCGCTGCTATCGGCCGCTGATCATCGGGCGGCGCGGCGCCGTCGCGGCCAATCACCCGCTGGCGGCGCAGGCCGGTCTCTTGGCATTGCGCGCGGGCGGCAACGCGGTCGACGCCGCGGTCGCGACGGCGCTGGCGCTGGCGGTCGTCGAACCGATGATGTCGGGTCTCGGGGGCGACGGGTTCTACACGATCTTCGACGCGGCGAGCGGGCGCGCCGCGGTCGTCAACGGCACGGGGCCGGCGCCGCGCGAAGCGACGCCGGAGCGCTACGCCGCCGGCATCCCGCGCACCGGTCCGATGTCGGTCTCGGTGCCGGGCCTCGTCGCGGGGCTTGGCACGATGCATCGCGATTACGGAAAACTGCCGTGGCGCGACCTGTTCGCCGAGGCGATCCATCTCGCGCGTGACGGCTACGGCGCGACGCCGCATTACCGCGACTTCGCCGCCGAGCACCTGGACTGCCTGCGCGCCGACCGGCGCAGCGCCGCGGTGTTCCTGCGGGACGGCAATGCGCCGAGAGCGGGCACGCCGATCGTGCAATCCGATCTCGCCCGCACGCTGGAAGAAATCGCATCCGAGGGGGCGGAATGCTTCTATCGCGGCGCGCTCGCACGGCGGCTGGCGGCGGCCTGCGCCGATGCCGGCGTGCCGGTCGGCGAAGCCGATCTCGCCGAATACGAGGCCGAGCGGCAGGAGCCGATCCGCATCGACTATCGCGGCCTCACCGTGCTGGAGGCGCCGCTCAATTCAACCGGGTTTGTGCTGTTGCAGGAGCTGAAGATCGCCGAGAATTTCGATCTCGGGGCGATGGGCCTCGGCTCGGCCGATCTCGTGCATGTCATGGTCGAGGCCAAGAAGCTCGCCTTCGCCGACCGCGAGCGCTGGGGCGCCGACCCGCGCACAATCGACGCGCCGCTCGACAGAATTCTGTCGGCCGATTACGCCGCGCAACTGGCGAGCCGCATCGACCGGAACCGCGCCAAGCCGACCCGCGCGATCGCCGACGCCGCCGGCAACACGACCTATTTCTGCACCGTCGACGGCGACGGCAACGCGGTGTCGGGCATTCAGAGCATCAACAGCGCCTGGGGCTCGGGCGTGACGGCCGGCGACACCGGCATTCTTCTCAACAACCGCATGGCCTACTGGCACCTCGATCCGGCGCACCCGAACCATCTGCATCCGGGGCGCCGCGTGCGGCACACGATGAACCCGCCGCTCGCGCTGAAGGACGGCAGGCTGTGGGGCGTGTTCGGCACGCCCGGCGCCGACAACCAGGTGCAGATCAATTTCCAGATCGCGACGGCGATGATCGATTTCGGGCTCGACCCGCAGCAGGCCGCCGAGATGCCGCGCTGGACCTCGAACGTGCCGGGACAGTACGCGAACTACCCGCATGACGGGCCGGACGTGCTGACGATGGAGCGCCGCTTTGCGGAGGAGGTCCGGCGCGAGCTGGCGCGGCGCGGCCACCCGGTCGATACGGTCGGCGATCTCGAAGGCCCGTGCAGCGTCGAGATCATCCGGCGCGATGCCGATACCGGCATGCTGCTGGCCGGCTCCGACCCGCGCCGCGACGGCTGGGCGCTGGCGTGGTGAGCTGACCGCTATGCCGGCCGCCGCCGGTTCATCGCGAGATAGGCGGCGCCGGCGACGAGACCCATCGCCGGCGGTACCAGCGCCAGCGCTTCGGCGCTGCTCGCACTGAGGCCGCACAGAGCGGCGCCGGCAAACCCCATCGCCATCTGCAGGCTGCCCATCAGCGCCGAGGCGGACCCGGCGTTGCGCGGAAACAAGCCGAGCGCGGCCGTCGTCACGCCCGGCATTACAAACGCCAGCCCGAACAGCCACAGACACAGCGGGCCGATCACCTCGACGATTCCGACGCCGATCCGCAGCCCCACGGCAAGCGCCACCGCCGCCGCCATCACGCATACGGCGCCGAGGACCACAAGCCGGGATGGCGGCATAAAGCGCAGCAGGCGGTTGGTCGCGAGCGCGCCGATCAGATACGCGAGCATCAGCGAGGCCATCAGAATGCCGAATGCCGTGCTCGACAAGCCGAGCCGGCCCATCAGGATGAAC
>JBFXDF010000230.1:0-6540 GCA_050181375.1 Alphaproteobacteria bacterium | reverse complement strand
GGCGGGCCGGGGTCGAGCTGGTCATCACCGCCCGCACCGCCGCGACGCTGGAGGAGACCGCCGCCGACATCCGCCGCGAGACCGGCGCCAAGGTGACCGCAATCGCCGGCGACATCACGACCGAGGAGGGACGCCAGCAGGCGCTCGCCGCCTGCCCCGAGCCGGACATCCTGGTCAACAACGCCGGCGGCCCGCCGCACGGCGATTTCCGCGAATGGGGCATCGACGACTGGCAGAAGGCGGTCAACGCCAACATGCTGACCCCGATCATGCTGATCAAGGCGACCGTCGACGGCATGTGTCAGCGCAAGTTCGGGCGCATCGTCAACATCACCTCGGGGTCGGTGAAGTCGCCAATTCCCAATCTCGGCATGAGCAACGGCGCGCGCGCTGGGCTGACCGGCTTTGTCGCTGGCCTGGCGCGGCAGGTGGCGCGGCACAATGTCACGATCAACAACCTGCTGCCGGGTCCGTTTCTGACCGACCGGCTGCGCTCCGGGATCGAGTTCGAGGCGCGGCGTCAGAACATCTCGTTCGAGGAAATGCTGGCGCGGCGCTCATCGACCAACCCGACCGGACGGGTCGGCGATCCGAAGGAGTTCGGCGACGCCTGCGCCTTTCTGTGCGCCGCCAGCTCCGGCTTTATCGTCGGCCAGAACCTGCTGCTCGACGGCGGCGCGTTCAACTCGACGATGGGGTAGCCCGGGGAGCCATCCGGTAAAATCGGTATTGCCCGATTTGGTCGAACACCGCGACGCCGGTCGGGCGGTACTGGGCCGCACTCGCGGGGCCGGGCGGCGGCGATCGCCGCCGGCCGGCAACTGCAGTGCTGCCCTTGCGCGATGTCAGCGCAGCTCCCCGACCTTGTTTCTTTCGATCAGGTCGAAATCGATCGCGGCGCCGAGACCGGGGCCGGTCGGGGCGTGGACATAACCTTCCTTGTCCACGACGATTTCCTCCGCCATGCCGTATTTCTGCATCGCATCGGGCAGCAGCACCTCGAACAATTCGGTGTTGCGGATCGCCATGATGACATGCAGGTTGGCGACATTGTTCAGCGAATTGCCGCCGTGATGGATTTCGTAATTCATCCGGAAGGCTTCCGCCAAATGCGCGGTTTTGATCAGCGTCGTGATGCCGCCCTTCACGGCCACGTCGCCGCGCAGCATGTCGGTGGCGCGCTCCAGGATCCACGGAATGTATGAATCGAGGCCGCCGATCGGGTATTCGGTCGCGAGGATCGGAATATCAAGCTTCTGCCTGAGCTTGACGTAATTGTAGATGTCCTGTTCGTGCAGCGGGTCCTCGTACCAGTAGTAGCCCATTTCCTGGATCGCCTGCCCGACCCTGAGCGCCTCCTCGTAGCGATAGCTCCAGGTCGAATCGAGCATGACCTGGTAATCGTCGCCGACCGCCTTCCGGACCGCCTCGCAGACCTTGATGTCCTCGCGCCAGCGCTGCGGCGGGTGGATTTTGTAGGCGTGCCAGCCGGTCGATTGATAGTGCTTGGCCTGTTCGGCATAGGCCTCGACCGAGCCGTGGATTTCCGAGCTGGCATAGGCGCCGATCCTGTCGCGGCAGGTGCCGATCAACCGGTGGATCGGCAGCCCCGCCGCCTTGCCGGCGATGTCCCACAGCGCGATGTCGACCGCGCCGATCGCGCGGATCGTGGCGACGCGGGCGCGCGCCCACAGGAGCTTGTTGAGCCGCTCGCGGTCGAGCGGGTTCTGGTCGATCAGGATCGGCTTCAGAAAGCGGATCAGACCGGGCCCGTCGAGGCTCGCCGGGTTCGACGAGGTGCCGAGAAACGCGTTTCCCTCGATCCCCTCGTCGGTGGCGACGCGCAGCAGGCCGAGATCGCTTTTTCCCGTCGGCCGCGCCGAGTGATGCCCGTAGATCGTTGAGGGGACGCTCTCCCACAAGAACAGGGTCAGCGTGACATCGGTGATTTTCATGCGCGCCTCTCGTCGGATCGGGGTCGTTGCATCCGGGGCGGGCATCAAATCGCGATCGCGCGCCGGCCTCAACCTCTAATCCGGATCGCAGAACGCGAAGGCGGATAGGGACCGCGCCCGCCTCGCTCACTGACACGCATAAGTCGCGAGCTGGGCGCTGCCGCTCAGTTGGGTCGAGACAAGGGCGGCACGCCTGCCGGTCTGCGCGCAATGCGCGTCGGCCTTGGCCTGCGCCGCCGCTTGCGTTGCGAGCGGGTTGGCGTCGCTCGGATACCAGCGCAGCACGACCTGCTCCGCCGACGCGGATTGGACCCAGGGCGGCGCGTCGGCGCAACCGGCCAACAGGGCGAACAGCGAGAGTGCGGCAACGGCTCGGGTTTGCATCGGTCGCCTCGCGAATTGGAAAACCATAATCGCCCGGCGAACGCCGGCAGTCACCCTCCATCCCGGCCGCATCACGAGGCTTGGAAGCCCGCCGGAGGCGCGGCATTCTTGCGGCAATCGATGCAGGAGCACAAAGCATGGCGGAAGTTGCGGTCCCGGCGCGCTTCGAGATCGAAACGCGCGACATCGAGTATCGGCGCCATGGCGGCGCGCCGTTGCTGGCGCGGCTGTACCGGCCGAAGGGGCCGGGTCCGTTCCCGGCGCTGATCGATGTGCACGGCGGAGCCTGGGCGTCCGGCGACCGGCTCAACAACGCGCCGCTCGACGAAGCGCTGGCGAAGAGCGGCATCGTCGTGCTGGCGATCGATTTCCGCATGCCGCCCGAGCACCGCTACCCGGGCTCGATCGCCGACATCCACTTCTCGATCCGCTGGCTCAAGGCGCACGCGCGGGAATTCGGCAGCCGGCGCGAGCTGGTCTCGGCGCTCGGCACATCGAGCGGCGGGCACCAGTTGCTGCTCGCGGCGCTGCGGCCGAACGATCCGCGCTACGCCGCGCTGGCATTGGCGGAGGCGCCGGGAGAGGACGCGCTGCTGCCCTATATCGTCCTGTGCTGGCCGATCTCGGACCCGCTCGCCCGCTACCGCATGGTCAAGGAGAAGGAAAACATCAAGCTGGTCGAGGCGCACGACGCCTACTGGGCCTCGGAGGCCGAGATGGCGGAAGGCAACCCGCTTCTGATCCTCGAACGCGGCGAGGCGGCGGCGCTGCCGCCCGCGATCGTCGTGCAGGGCACCGCCGACGACAACGTGACCCCGGACATGGCCGACCGTTTCGCCGCCGCGTACCGGGCCCGCGGCGGCCGGCTCGACCTGCACAAATTCGCCGGCCAACCGCATACTTTTATCGTGCGCGATCCGGCGAGCGACGCCTCGCGCCAGGCCACCGAAATGCTGCGCGATTTCGTGCTGAACCACGCCGCGCAGGCGGGCGGGGGTTGATCTCGCTCTGTCGCCCGCCTCGCCGACGACGCGAAAATCGCCACATTGCGGGAGTATCTAATACGGGTGCATCGGCCGGAGCGACAGCGGGGAGGGCGTTTGCTGTTCTTTTGCTGCTAATTCGCCCGTCGCCCCTGGCAAACCCTTGCGGCGCAACGGATGTGCGCCGGCGTTTGCTGCAGATTCGCTGCAGAAGCAGCAAACCGCCGCCGGAACAGGGAAAATCCGGCCCGCCGCGCCGCCGCAATCCGCGCCGAAGCAGCAAACCCGGCTCCAATCCCGTATCGGCAGGCTTGATTGCGATCGGTAATTCTATTGCCCTGCAAACTAACCGGAAGACTGATCGCTGCAAAGGTAACTGGAATGCGAGATTTTTTTCCGGTGACATCGGAAGGTTCGACCGCGGCATCGCACCAATCGGGCAAAAGCTTCCCGCTCGGCGCGACGGTGTCGGCCGAAGGCGTCAATTTCAGCATCTTTTCCAAGCACGGCACCGATGTTCAGCTGCTGCTGTTCGAGCATGTCGATGATCCGCAGCCCACCCGGATAATCGAACTCGACCTCGGCCGCAACCGTACCTACCATTACTGGCACGTATTCGTCCCCGGAGTTACCGCGGGACAAATCTACGCCTATCGCGTCGCCGGTCCGTTCGATCCCGCGAGGGGTCTGCGTTTCGACCCGGAAAAGGTATTGCTTGATCCTTATGGTAAATCCATTGCTCGACCCTCGCGGTACAGCCGGGAGAGCGCCCGTCAACCCGGTGCCAATACGGCGACGGCCCTAAAGAGCGTCGTTGTCGACCCGAGCGCCTACGATTGGGAGGGAGACGCGCCGCCCGCGCGGCCGTTCGCGAAGACGATCATCTATGAGATGCATGTCGGCGGCTTCACGCGTCACCCCAATTCAGGCGCCGCTCCCGAGAAGCGCGGCACCTACGCCGGGTTGATCGAGAAAATTCCCTATCTGCGGGAACTCGGCGTCAGCGCCGTGGAACTCCTGCCCGTCTTCGCCTTCGACGAGCAGGATGCTCCGCCGGGGCGCACCAATTACTGGGGTTATCAGCCGCTTTCCTTTTTCGCGCCGCACCCGGGATACAGCTCGCGGCCGGACCCGCTCGGTGTGCTCGACGAATTTCGCGATATGGTAAAAGCGCTGCACCGCGCGGACATAGAGGTAATACTGGATGTCGTTTACAATCACACAGCCGAAGGCCGCGCGGACGGCCCGACGATCTGCTTTCGCGGTCTCGCCAATGAAAATTATTATATATTAACGGAAGACAAGTCGCGATATGCGGATTACACAGGCTGCGGGAATACGCTGAATGCAAACGATCCTATCGTCAGGAGGCTGATCGTCGACAGCTTGCGGTATTGGGTCATGGAGATGCATGTCGACGGCTTCCGGTTCGATCTTGCGTCGATCCTGTCGCGCGACGAGGCGGGCCGGCCAATGGCGTCGCCGCCGATTCTCTGGGATATCGAATCGGATCCTGTTCTCGCCAATGTCAAGCTCATCGCCGAAGCGTGGGACGCCGCCGGCCTGTATCAGGTCGGCAGCTTTGTCGGCGACAGCTGGAAGGAATGGAATGGCCGCTTCCGCGACGATGTCAGATCATTCCTGAAGGGCGACGACGGGATGGCTCGAGCGGTCGCTTACCGCTTGGGAGGCAGTCCCGACATATATGAATACGAGGACCGCGAGGCAGAACAAAGCATCAACTTTGTAACGTGTCACGATGGGTTTACTCTAAACGATCTGGTCTCCTATAATGCCAAGCACAACGACGCCAATGGTGAAAACAATCGCGACGGCGCGGACCACAATCTCAGCTGGAACTGCGGCGCCGAGGGTCCGGCCGATGATCCCGATATCGAGCGGCTGCGAAAACGCCAGATAAAAAACTTTTTGACCCTGACCCTGCTATCGACCGGCGTCCCGATGCTGCTGATGGGCGACGAGGTCAGGCGCACCCAGAACGGCAACAACAACGCCTACTGTCAGGATAACGAAATTTCCTGGTTCGACTGGGATTTGGTCGAGCGCAACGCCGACCTGCTGCGCTTCGTCAAGCGGCTGATCGCCTTGCAGATGAACCGCAACCTTCCTTCGGCAAGGTTGAACATGTCCCTGACGGAGCTACGGCGGCGGCAGCCGATACAATGGCATGGCGTGAAGCTGAACCAGCCGGATTGGGGGCATATGTCGCACACGCTCGCCGGAACGGTGCAGTTGATGGGCTATCCCCTGATGATGCACCTCATCGTCAATGCTTATTGGGAACCGCTCGAGTTCGAGGTGCCGCCGCTCGACAATCCGCAAGCGCAATGGCGGTACTGTATCGACACCTATCGGGAATCTCCCGACGACATTCACGAATGGTCCGAGGCTCCGCCGCTGCAAGGCCAGACTTGCCGTGTCGAGCCCCGCTCGCTGGCGTTGCTGTTTGCGATGCCCACCCCCGACCGCGCGCCTGACCCGGGCCCCGATTAACCCGCCGCCGGCCCGTTATCGGCGGCCTGTGAAACCGAGTCTCGCGATAAGCGGGTTGGCGCTGGCGCCATGAGCCACGACGCTGAGCAGCACCGTGCAGGCCGCCGTCACGGCGAGCGTTTCCTTTCCCGGAGCGCCGGCATCGTAGACGATCACGGCAAACACGATGCTGGCGAGCCCGCGCGGCCCGAACCAGCCGATAAAAAGCTTGGTGCGGGTATTCATGCCGGTGCCGGCGAGGCACAAGAATACCGGCAGGATGCGGATCAAGGTCAGGCTCAGAACCGCGTAGAGCAGCATCGGCCAGGTCACGAAATCCAGCAGTCGCGCGAGTATCGGGCCGCCGAACGCCACCCAGGTCAGCATCGCGAGAACCTCGCCGGTGCTCGCGGCGCCGCCCAGCAAGTCCTCACGCCGGTTGCTCAAATAGCCGAACGACAACCCGCCGACAAAGCACGCGATAAAGCCGCTGCCGCCGAGAGCCTGCGCCGCCGCGAAGCACAGCGCCGCCAGCGCGACTACCGGAACGTGCAGCCAATGCTCGCTGGTCCAGCCGCGCCGCGACGTAAGGCGCAGAAACCAGACCGCGATCCCGGCCAGCACGACCCCGCTTACGAGACCCAGGCCGATCTCCTCGGCAATTACCAGGACCGCGTGGGCAAGGCCGCCGCGGTCAAGCTCGGTTCCCAGCGCGAGGTCGAGCA
>JBFXDF010000229.1:0-6574 GCA_050181375.1 Alphaproteobacteria bacterium | reverse complement strand
CGACGTCGCGGTAGAGCAGATCAAAGCTGAGCCCCTCGGCCCCCGCCTCCTACAACAAACGGCGTGCCTCGGCGCGCGATTTCTCGATATCGGGCCAGTAGCCGGCAAGCTGCTGCAGTTCCTCTTTCGTGGCGGCGAGCGGCGAACCGGGAAACACAACACCGCCGACCGTCTTGACGATCGCGATCTTCGACAATTCCGGCGCGGTTCCCCAGCGGTCGATCGCCAGGGTCAGCGCGCGGCGTACCCGAGGGTCGTCGAACGGCTTTTTCTTGTGGTTGATCGTGATGATGCCGCCGCAGTTCCAGTCGCTGGTCTGCACCGCGACCTTGTCGCCGAGCGCGCCGACCAGCTCGTCGCGCACCGCCGGCGGAAAACCGCGGAACTCGATCGCCGCGCGGTCGCTGCGGATCGCCTCGACGCGCACCACCTGCTTGGGGGCGAAGATCCCCTGGAAACCGTCAAGATACGGCAGACCCTTGTGATAGTAATCCGGGTTGCGTTCGCCCCGGATCGACTGGCCGGCCTCGTAGGAAACAAATTTGAATGGCCCCGAACCTAATATGTTTTTCTCGTACCAGTGCGGGTCCTTATCGAGTTTTTCCTTGCTGTAAATGAAGGCGTAAGGGTCGGCGAGCGCCGGCAGAAAGGCGTCGGTCGCGAACTTCAGACGGAACACGACCGTGGTCGGGTCCGGCGCCTCGACCGAGTCGACCATGACGAAATTGGCCTGCCGCGCGCTCGCGACGCCTTGCGGCGGAAAGATGATCTTTTTCCAGCTTGCCGCGACATCCGCGGCGGTCAACGGCGAGCCGTCGTGGAACTTGACCCCTTCGCGGATTTTGAAAGTGTAGGTTTTGCCGCCGTCGGTCGGGGTCGGCATTTCGGTGCAGAGATCGCAGACGAGCGGCCCGGTTACGGACGGATCGTTCGGATCGACGCGGATCAGGACGCTGTAGAACGGCGCCGCGGAATGGATCGTCGCGTAGGTCTCCTCGCGGTGCGCGTCGAAACTCGGCGGCGAATCCGCCGGGATCATATAGGTCAGAATGCCGCCGCGTTTCGGTGTCTCGTCGGCGCTCGCCGGCATGGCGAGCGCGAGCGCGGCGAACGCAACGATAACCCGCCAGACCAGCCCCATAGGAGTTCCTCCCGAAATCAGCATCGCTGCATTATTGAGTTGAGTGTAGCGAAACCCGCCACCACTGACGAGATGCCGATGTGTCGCAAAAAAATGGCCGGGACGAACCCGGCCACCGCGTCGCGTGACGGGCGATCGCGCTACTTGTCGAGCCACACCGTGGACAGATCCTGGTTCAGGAAATGGCTCGGGCTGATCTTCCAGCCCTCGAGGTAGGAGCGGTACGGCACGATGCGGTTCCACCACAACACCTTGGTCGCGTGCGCCTGGTCATCCAGCACATATTTTTGGAACTCGGTCATCAGCGCGTGCTGTTTTTTTGGGTCGGTCTCGTAAAGAACCTTATTGTAGAGCTCCATTTCCTTGTCGTCTTTGTAGGCTCCGTAGTTCTCGTCCGAGACCGGCAGGTAAGGCTGTACGTCCATGACCGGGTTCACGACGCTGCGGCAGATCGGGTAGTGCACGACACTGAACTCTCCGCTGCGCATAGACTGAAACCACGGTCCGGTCGGCACAACCCTCTGCGTGACCTTGACGCCGATTTTGCTCCACTGATCGACCAGCCAGATCCCGACATATTTGTATGGCTGGTCAACGTCGCGGTTCAGCAGCTCGAACGAGAGGTTCTCGGCGCCCGCCTCCTTCAGCAGCCGTTTCGCCTCGGTCCGCGACTTCTCGATGTCCGGCCAGAACCCGGCGATTTTCTGCAACTCCTCCTTGCTCGCGGCGAGCGGCGATTCCGGGAAGACGATCCCGCCGACCGCCTTGACGATCGCGATTTTGGACAGGGCCGGCGCCCCGCCCCAGCGGTCGATCGCCAGGCTCAGCGCGCGGCGCACTCGCGGATCGTCAAACGGTTTTTGTCTGTGGTTGAAAAAGAGATCGCTGCCGCAGTTCCATACGCTCTCCTGAACCGCGACTTTGTCGCCGAGATCTTTCTTCAACTCGTCGAGGGCGGAGGGCGGCAGGCCGCGAAAATCTACCGCGGCGCGGTCGGACCGGATTGACGCGACGCGGGTCGCCTGCTTCGGCGCGAAGATCGCCTCGAACCCATCGAGATATGGCAGACCCTTGTGATAGTAGTCGGGGTTGCGCTCGCCCTTGATCAACTGCCCGGCCTCATAGCCGGCAAACTTGAAGGGGCCCGACCCGAGAATGTTCTTCTCGTACCAGTGCGGGTCCTTGTCGATAATGTCCTTCTTGTAGATATAGGCGAACGGGTCCGCGAGCATCGGCAGGAAGGCCGAGGTCGCGAATTTCAAGTGGAAAACGACCGTGGAAGGATCGGGATTTTCGACCTTTTCGATCAGCGCCTGATAGACGCTGGCGCGGGCGCTGAACACACCTTCCGGCGGATAGGTTATCTGCTGCCAGTTCGCCGCGACATCGGCCGCGGTCAGCGGCGTCCCATCGTGAAACTTGACACCATCGCGGATCTTGAATGCGTAGGTCTTGCCGCCATCGGTCGGCTCCGGGATCTCGGTGCACAGATCGCAGACAAAATCGCTGGACGCGGGGTTTTGCGGATCGACGCGGATCAGCACGCTGTAAAAGGGCGCCGTCGCCTGCACCGTCGCAAAGGTCTGCTCGCGATGTCCATCAAAGCTCGGCGGCGCGTCGGCCGAAATCATATAGGTCAGCGTGCCGCCGCGTTTTGGCGCGTCCGCCGCGAGCACCGGCGCGGTTGTTACGGCAGCCGCGAACGCCGCCGCGAGTGTCAGTCGAGTGGCGAATTCCAAGATACTCTCTCCGTTGCGATGCCGCGGCCCGTCCGCGAGCCGGTCTCGTTACGCGCGCGCTTCTTGACGCCGGAACGGGCCGCCTGGGAGGCATTGCCTTCCTGCGGCCCGCTTACCGCCCGCGCGGTCTCGCGAGGCCGCGGGCGTGCTTTATCGCGGTGTACTCTATTTGTCGAGCCACACCGTTTCGAGCGTCTGGTTGATGTAATGACTGGGGCTGATCTTCCAGCCCTTCATGTAGGACCGGTGCGCGATGATGCGGTACCACCAGGGCGTCACGATTTCGTGCGCCGCGGTGTCGAGCGTGTAGGTCTCGAAATCGCGCATCAGCTGACGCTGCTTCTCCGGGTCCGGCTCGTGCAGCATTTTGTTGTACAGCTCGATCGATTTCGGGTCCTCGTACTGACCGTAATTCTCGGTATAAACCGAACTTGGCAGATACTTGGCGGTGTCGAGCGGCGGGTTGACGACGCCCTGACAGTTGAAGTCGACCGTCACGTCGAAATTGCCGCTGCGCAGCGCTTCATAGAACGGCCAGGTCGGCAGCACCTTCTGCGTCACGTTGAGGCCGATCTTGCGCCACTCGTCGATCACCCAGGCGGCGACGTATTTGTACGGCTGGTCGACGTTTCGGTTCAACAGCTCGAAGCTGATCCCCTCGGCGCCGGCTTCCTTTAAGAGCCGCTTTGCCTCGGCGCGGGCCTTGTCGATATCGGGCCAGTAGCCGGGGAGTTTCTGCAATTCGTCCTTGGTTGCGGCGAGCGGCGAGCCCGGGAAGACGATGCCGCCGACAGTGTGCACCGTGGCGATCTTGGCGAGCGCCGGCGCGCCCTTCCACTGGTCGAGCGCCAGGGCCAGCGCGCGGCGGACACGCGGGTCGTCGAACGGTTTTTTCTGGTGGTTCGGCGTGATCAAATTGGCGCAGTTCCAGTCGCTCTCCTGGACGGTGATCTTGTCACCCAGTTCCTTGACCAGCTGATCGCGCGCCGAGGGCGGCAGGCCGCGGAACTCGGTGGCGGCGCGGTCGGCGCGGATCGCGTCGATCCGGGTGGCCTGCTTTGGCGCGTAGATCGCGACGAACCCGTCGAGATACGGCATTCCCTTCCGATAAAACTCGGGAAAGCGCTCGCCCTTGATCGATTGCCCGGTTTCAAAACCGGTGAACTTGAACGGACCCGATCCCATGATGTTCTTTTCGTACCAGTGCGGGTCGTTTTCGAGAATCTGCTTTTTGTAGATAAAGGCGAACGGGTCGGCCAAGGCCGGGATGAAAGCCGTGGTCGGGAATTTGAGACGGAACACGACCGTTTTCTTGTCCGGCGCCTCGACCTTTTCGACCATCAGGAAATGGCCCTGCCGCGCGCTCGTGACGCCTTCCGGCGGATCGACGATATATTGCCAGGTCGTCGCGACATCCTCGGCGGTCAGCGGCGTGCCGTCATGGAACTTGACGCCGTCGCGGATCTTGAACGTGTAGGTTTTTCCGCCATCGGTCGGGCTCGGCATCTCGGTACACAGATCGCAGACGAAATCGGTCGTCGACGACGGGTTTTCCGGGTTTGGTCTGATCAGGTTGCTGTAGAACGGCGCTACCGATTGCAGCGTCGCGAACGTCGTCTCGCGATGCCCGTCAAAGCTCGGCGGCGCGTCGGCCGGGATCATGTAGGTCAACGTGCCGCCGTGCTTCGGCGTCTCGGCGGTTTGCGTCTTTGCCGCTTTCGCCGGGTCGGCCGCCAACACGGGCGCGGCGGCGAACAGCGCCAGCGCCATAAAAGAAGTAGAAAGAATCCTGATCACCGCGTCTCTCGGTTTAAAAACTGGTTTTTACTCAGTCGAAATTTGCTGCCCGGTTTCGTTATTTCCAGTGCGATACATGGACGCGGCGGTTTCTTTTTTGGCCGATCGCCCCCGCCCGACGGTGGATACAACGAGACATGCGTACGGAATCGACCACTCGACGAAGTTATGCAAATAGTCCGAAGGGTCAGGCTGTGATAACGCGGACGCAGCACATCCGCTCCAGTACCGTCCGCGAATCGAATGGCGCCGCCGCCGGTTCCGGTACTCGTGACACAGCCGGTTCGAACGAACCGGATTTACTGCACGACGTCGCAGGCGACCCAATGGTCCGGGCGCAGTTCGCGCAAACCCGGACGCACCTGGCGGCAGCGGTCGATCGCGAGCGGACAGCGGGGATGGAAGACGCAGCCCGGGGGCGGGTTGATCGGGCTCGGCACCTCGCCCTGCACCGGCCGGAACTCGCGGGTCGCCTCGACCTCGGGATCGGGCACCGGCACAGCCGCCAGCAACGCCTGCGTGTACGGATGCAGCGGGTTGTCAAACAACTCGTCGCATTGGGCCAGTTCGACAACCCGCCCCAGATACATGACCGCGACGCGCTGGCAGAGATGCCGGACAACCGACAGATCGTGCGCGATGAACAGATAGGTCAGGTGCAGCCGGTCGCGCAAATCCTCGAGCAGGTTGATGATCTGCGCCTGGATCGACACGTCGAGCGCGGAGACCGCCTCGTCGCACACGATGAATTCCGGGTTCAACGACAGCGCGCGCGCGATGCCGACCCGCTGCCGCTGCCCGCCGGACATCTCGTGCGGATAACGATCGGCGAAGTTGGGATTGAGCCCGCAAATCGTCAGCAACTCGGCGACCCGGTCGCGGCGGCGCCGCGTATTCGGCTCGATGCCGTGCACCCGCATCGGTTCGCCGATGATGCTACCGATCTTCATGCGCGGGTTGAGCGAGCTGTACGGGTCCTGAAAGATGACCTGAATGCGGCGCCGCAACGCCAGCAGATCGCGCCGTCCGAGCTTCGCGATATCGACGCCGTCATAGATGATCTGGCCGGCGGTGGGCTTTTCGAGCCGCAGAATGCAGCGGCCCATCGTCGTCTTGCCGCATCCGCTCTCGCCCACCAGGCCCAGCGTCTCGCCGCGGCCGATCGTGAGGTCGACGCCATCGACGGCCTTCACCTCCGCGACCTGGCGGCGCATCACGATGCCTTCGCTGATCGGAAAGTGCATCTGCAGCCCGCGCACTTCGAGCAGCGGCTTGGCGGCGGGAGCCGGTGCCCGCGTCTGGCGCACCGCCGGGGTCGCGGTTTCGGCGACCGTCATGCGGCCTCTCCCGATACGGCATCCAATTCCCGGGCGCGATAGCAGGCCGACATCTGCCCCGGCTCACCGGCCGGGATCATCGGCGGCGGCGCCTCGGCGCAGCGCGGAACCGCAAAGCGGCAGCGCGGCCGGAACGAGCAGCCCGGATCGAGCCGCGTCAGATCGGGCGGCGATCCCTCGATCGGGTCGAGCCGGGCCTGGCGCGGTCGGTCGAGCCGCGGCACCGAGCGTAACAGCGCGATCGTGTACGGATGACGCGGGTTATGGTAGAGCGCGCCGGCCCTGCCGCTCTCGACGATACGGCCGGCATACATGACGTTGACGCGCTGCGCGTAGCGGGCCACGACGCCGAGATTATGCGTGATGATGATCAGCGCAACCCCGAGTCGCTTTGTCAGGCTTTGCATTAATTCAAGAATTTGCGCCTGGATGGTCACATCGAGCGCGGTGGTCGGCTCGTCGGCGATGATCAGCTTCGGTTCGCAGGCCAGCGCGATCGCGATCATCACGCGCTGCCGCATGCCGCCGGACAGCTGATGCGGGTATTGCCTCAGCCGGCG
>JBFXDF010000228.1:0-6581 GCA_050181375.1 Alphaproteobacteria bacterium | reverse complement strand
CTGGGTGTCGATCATCATCTTGGCCTTGGGCTAGCTGGATCGGGTATGAGCCGGTCACTATCGTTTGTTAGGCCGCGGCTCGCCGCCATTGGCTAGGACCCGGACCGGTCGGTTTTCGCCGCGACCGCGCGATCGGCGCCGTCGTCCGCCTGCTAGAGCAAGATCGGGTCAGATCGAAGCATCTGACCCGATCTTGCTCTCGATGCAAATATTCAGAGCCTGATTCACGGCTCAGATCGTTTCGATCTGAGCCGATCAGGCTCTAGGACCGTCGCGCCGGGACGCGTCGGCGGCGCAAACGACACCTCCTATCGCCGGAACACGAGCACGGCAGCGGTAGCGGCAAGCAACGTTCCGAGCACGTTCGCGTAAACATCGCTGGCGGCGGTGAACCTCGCCGCGTCGAAATACTGCGCCAGCTCGATCGCGATCGACAGCAACGCGCCGCCGATGGTCACGACGCCGATGCGGAATTTCGCGCCGATCGATCGTCCAAACGACAATGCCGCGAAAGCGCCGAATGGCGCGTAAAGCGCGACATTCAGGATGAAGTCGATCGGTACCGGCGGCGTCGCCCAGCTGCGGACCAGGACGCCGACGGCGTCGATGTCGCCGTGCCGGATCGCGAACCGGAACGGGTACAGGCATACGACAAGAATCGCCGCGACTGCCGCCGCCGTGAGGACCGCGTAGCGCGCCTCGCGGTTCCTTGGCCATACGCTGGTTCCCATCCGGCCTGCCATGCCGCTTGAACGGCCGAGGGGGTTCAACAATCTCCGTTTCCCCGGCCGTGTCCGCCGGCGGAATCCCGCCGCGACCGCCCCGCGCATTCGAGGGATTACTGCCGCGCCGCGCTCTGCTACGCTTAGCGGCACGTTCGCATAATGGAGACCTGCCATGAACGATGTCTTGACGCTGAGCCAGAAGGCGGATGCGCTCGAAAAGCGAATGAGCGACGAACTCGACTACATCGTGATCAAGTCGCGCCTCTATCAGCTTGCCGACGGCGATACCGGGCCGGCGCCGAACGCGGCGGCGCTGATGGCGAAAAACCCGAACGCGCGCGTGCTGATGGGGGATGACCCGCGTCTTCCGCCGATGCCGGAAAGGCCGACGCTGGTCGATTTCTTCAAATACCGCTTCGGGCCATGCATGCATCTGTTGCAGAGCGCCCGGCACGCGGTCAATGCCGGGCTGAGCGAAAAGATGGTGCTGGCCTGTCTGCTGCACGACGTCGCGACGATCGGCTTTATTCGCGGCGACCACGGCTATTGGGGCGCGCAGCTCGTCGAACCCTATGTCGACGAGGAGGTAACCTGGGCCATCCGGGCGCATCAGGTGCTGCGCTTCTACCCGGACGAATCGGTCGGCTACGAATACCCGCAATCCTACGTCAAGGCGTTCGGCGCCGATTACCGCCCGGACCCGTACATCGAGGAAGACTACAAGCGGATGCGGGATCACAAATGGTATATGTCGGGCCGCATGATCACGGTCCACGACATCTACTCGTTCGATCCCAACGTGCATGTCGAGCTGGAGGAGTTCACCGACGTGATCGGCCGCAATTTCCGCCAGCCAAGGGAAGGTCTCGGCTTTGACAACAGCCCGGTCGCGCATATGTGGCGGGCGATGATCCGGCCGGCGAAGTACCTTTAAGCGCCGTAATACCTCTACCTCCCGGCCGCGGCGAACCGAAGCGCAGCGGGCGGCCTCTCGGGCCGCCCGTTGTCGGTTGCTGTCCAGGCTCCGCTAGCAGGCGTAATAGCCGCGATATTGCGGGTACCAGCAGCGGCTGGGATAGGTGTATGCCACCGGCGGCGCATAGGAGTATGCAGCCGGCGGCCCGTAGTAGCCGTACCCGTACCCGTAGGGCTGATAGCCCCAGGGTTGCGCGAAGGCGCCGCTGCCGATCGCGGTGCCGAGCACGAACGAGCCAAGGCCGAGGCCGACCGCGGCTCCCGGGCTGATGCCCGCCTCGGCGGGAGCGGGTGCGCCGAACGCCACGGTCGCGACCACCGCCGTCGCCAGGGCCGCGGCGCGCCCGGTCCGCTGCCATAATCGCTTGTCGGTCATATCGATTCTCCAAAATCTTGCAGCTATATCCGTAAACACAGGGAGCGGGCCGGCAATCCCGACGGCCCTGTGCGAGGCGAAAACCCGCGCCGTTCCAGGCTGTTCGCGAGAGCGCGGGGGCGCGTCACCCCCGCGGCCGCCGCGCCTGCGGCTGCCGGTCGCGAGACCGGACCCGTTCGCGCCGCGATCAGCAGGCGAAATAGCCGCCGTATTGCGGATACCAGCAGGTCCGGTAGGCGTAAGCCGGGGGCGGCGCGTAATAGGCTGGCGCGCCATAGTAGCCGTAAGGAGAATAGCCGTACGGGCGGGCGAAGGCACCCGATCCCAGCGCGGTTCCGAGGGCGAACGAGCCGAGCCCCAGGGCAACCGCGGCGCCGGGACCGATCCCGCCGCCGCCGCGCCAGTATCCGCCCCGCCAATACTGCGCGTTGGCGGCGCTCGGCAGACTTAATGCCGCGACAACGGCGAGCGCGAGCACGCTCTTCTTGAGCAAATCGAAGGCCATTGGGTCCTCCAATACCTGACGGCGTGACGGACACAGGCCCGTCGATGCGGAAAACACGTATCCTATCGAAGAAACGTGCCATCGCCCCGCGTCATTCCCAGCCCCTCCGGATTTGCCCGGCGACCCGGGTCCTGGATTGCACGGATTTTACCTACTGCGAGTCCTCGCGGAATTCAGCCCCATCAACCCCGGGGCAGGCTCGCGCCGGCTGAACGCCGACAGGGCGAGCCGTATCAGGATGAGTAAAATCGATGAAGGAATTAAGAACAAACCTGATCCGGAGGAGCGTCCTTCCGAGCGAGGCGGGCGGCGGCTATCGAGGCGGGCCGGCGCCTCGCGACGGACATACGGCGTCCTCCAACCGAATCGGGCCATTACCCGGTTCGTGTCGCGCGGGATGCGCATTCGAGCCGATCAGGGCTTTGCCTGTACCGGCCCATACCCCTCGGCGCGCAGCCGGCGCCGCCAGGCTTTCGTGGCCGTGACGAAGGTGGTGAGGCCGACGCCCAGCACGGTGAACACGACGAGCAGAAACGAGGGTTCGACCGAATGCAGAACCGGCACCGGTATCTCGATATCCGCCGCGTCGCGAAACGACAGCGCGAACAGGCCGAACAGCACAAAGGCAAAACCGCCCCACAGCAGCGTGCGCCCCGCCGTTGTCAGCGCGATGCCGCGGATCGCCTCCGGCGGCAGGCCGCGCCGCGCCGCCCACAATCCGAACGCCGCGCCGGCCGCGGCCTGCACGCACAGCGTCCCGACCCCGTAGGCAAAGCCCGGCGCCCAGCCGAACGCGGCCGCCGGCATTGCCGGAGACAAGGTCGTGTAGACCAGCACCGAAAACGCGTCGATCCCCCAGCCCGCGATGAACCCGTGCACCGCCGGCATCCACGGGTTCAGCTCGCGCGGCATCGCCTCCGCGCGCGGTAAGGTCGTGGGCCGCATCGTTCCGGGCAGATGAACATGGGGCAAGCCGCCGCGACCGATCACATACATTCCGGTCGCGATCATCACGGCGCCGACGGCCAGGTCGATCCAGTGGTGCAGCGCCTCGATGCTGAACCAATGCGCCAGGCCGAAATAGGCGAGCTGACTGGCAAACGCCTGCTGCGCGGCGAAGGCCAGCGAAAACACCAGCCCGGCGCGCAGACCCCGCCATGTCGAGTAGCCGCCGATCGCATAGCTGAACACGATCGGCCAGGTATGCTCGTCCGGCGTGACGCCGTGCAGCAGACCCAGCAGAAACGCTTTCAGCAGATTGGCGCCGAGCGCGCCGGTGGCCAGATCCAGCACCGCGCTCATCCCAAGGGCGCGATCTCGCCGGGTGCCGCTCCGCCGGCGCGGCAGTCGGGGCAAAGCCCGCTCAGGATCAGGTGGTGATCGACGACCGCGATCCCGGTTTCCCGCTCCAGCGCGGCGAAATCGCCGGACCCGATCAGACACGGCACCGGTACCAGCTGGCGGCAATTGGTGCAGTATAGGTGATCGTGGTGCGCGCTGTTCAGTTCGAAGCGGGTGCGTCCGTCATCGAGCAGCAGCTTGCGCACGATGCCGCCGGCCGCCAGCTTTTCGGCGGCTCGGAATACGGATGAGAAATCGCTCGGATGACCGTGCTCGACCAGAGCGGCGTGCAGCTCGTCGAGCGTCCAGGCGTGGCGTTCCCCGCCGCCCATCAGGCTGACCATCGCTGCGGAAATTCGGGGTTTGCGCGGCATGCCCAACTCTAGGCGGCGGTTCCGCCAAAACGCAAGTCGCTTTCGAAAAACGTGCCGGCGGCTTGATTTTGTATCTGAAGTTGTTTCGGTAGTGGTCCGGCAAGCCGCTCGACAAGCCCGACCCACCGGCGGAGACTGCCGACCGCAAGGCAGCCTGCCGGACGACGGAGAAATGACGACCGACCGCGCCGATCCCTACCAAACCGGCCTCGACAGGAACGCGGCCAATTACGTGCCGCTGTCGCCGATCGGGTTTCTCCGGCGCTCGGCGGCGGTGTATCCGAACCGGGTTTCGGTCATCGAGCCCGCCGCGACTCAGGCCGGCGGCGAACGCCGATATACCTGGGCGCAGAGCCTGGAACGCTGCCGCCGGCTCGCCGCGGCGCTCGCGACGCGCGGCGTCGGACGCGGCGACACGGTGGCGCTGATGGCGCCCAACGTGCCGGAAGCCTTCGAGGCGCATTTCGGCGTGCCGATGGCCGGCGCGGTGCTGAACGCGCTCAATATCCGCCTCGACCCGGAAACGATCGCCTTCATCCTCGGTCACGGCGGCGCCAAGGTGCTGCTGACCGACACCGAATTTGCCCCGGTCGTCGCCCGCGCCTTGGCGCTGCTCGACCAAAAGCCGCTGGTGATCGACATCGCCGACCCGCTCGGACCCGGCGGAGAGCGGCTGGGAGCGATCGATTACGAGCAATTTCTCGCCGGCGGCGATCCCGAATTCGCCGGGCTGGACCCGCGGGACGAATGGGACGCGATCGCGCTCAACTACACCTCGGGCACGACCGGCAACCCGAAGGGCGTCGTCTATCATCATCGCGGCGCCTATCTGAACGCGCTCGGCAATATCCTCGTCTGGGGCATGCGGACGCACCCGGTCTATCTCTGGACATTGCCGATGTTCCACTGCAACGGCTGGTGCTTTCCGTGGACCGTCACGGCGCTGGCCGGTACGCATGTGTGCTTGAGGCGGGTCGAGGCCGGCGCGGTGTTCGACGCGATCGAGCGCCACGGCGTCACGCATCTGTGCGGCGCGCCGGTCGTCATGAACATGCTGGTCAATGCCGGCCGCAAGAGACTCGCTCGCCCGGTCGACATGATGACGGCCGGCGCGGCGCCGCCCGCCGCCGTGATCGGCCATATCGAGGAACTCGGCTTCCGCGTCACGCATGTCTACGGGCTGACCGAGGTCTACGGTCCCGCCGTCGTCTGCGCGTGGCACGACGAATGGGACCCGCTTCCCGGCGACGAGCGCGCCCGGCTCAAGGCGCGCCAGGGGGTGCGCTACCCGGTCCTCGAAGGTTTGATGGTCGCCGACCCGCACACCCTCGCCCCGACCCCGCGCGACGGCGCGACGATGGGCGAGATTTTCATGCGCGGCAACATCGTCATGAAGGGCTACCTGAAGAACCCGGCCGCGACCGAGGAAGCGTTCGGCGGCGGCTGGTTTCACACCGGCGATCTCGCGGTCGCCCATCCCGACGGCTACGTCGAGATCAAGGACCGCTCGAAGGACATCATCATTTCGGGCGGCGAAAACATCTCGACGATCGAGGTCGAGGACGTGCTGTACCGCCACCCGGCGGTGCTCGAGGCCGCCGTCGTCGCGCGCCCGGATCCGAACTGGGGCGAGACGCCGTGCGCGTTTGTGAGCTTGAAGGACGGCGCCCACGCCGATGCCGCCGACATCATCGCCTTCTGCCGTGAGCGGCTCGCGCGTTTCAAGGCGCCGCGTCATGTCGTGTTCGGCCCGCTGCCGAAGACCTCGACCGGAAAAATCCAGAAATTCGTGCTGCGCGAGCAGGCAAAAGCGATCGCATGATCTGAAGGTTGTCCGGTGAGCAATACCGCGGCCGTCGCCGCCACGGCTGGAACAGCACCGGGGACAGGCACTCCGGCCGTCGCGCCGGCGCGCATTGCCTCGATCGACGCGCTGCGCGGCTTCGACATGCTGTGCATCGTCAGCATCTACCGGATCGGGCTGGCGTTGGGCGAAATGCTCTCCGGCCAAGGTCCGGTCCTCACCGCGGTCGGCGACTTCATCACCCGGCAATTCCAGCACGCGCCATGGGAGGGGTTGCGGTTTTACGACCTGCTTTATCCGCTGTTTCTGTTTATCGTCGGGGTCGTCATACCCCTCTCGATCGCACGTCTGGTCGAGCGCGAAGGCAAGACCGCCGCGCATTGGCGCATATTGCAGCGATCCGCGGTGCTGATCCTGCTCGGTTTTCTTTATTATGGCGGGTTCGATAATCACTGGCCTGACATCAGGCTGCTCGGCGTAT
>JBFXDF010000227.1:0-6604 GCA_050181375.1 Alphaproteobacteria bacterium | reverse complement strand
GTCGAGCACGCCACCGGGGTTGCTGCGCAGGTCGAGGACAATCCCGGCTAGCCGGCCGCCCGCCTGCGCTCGCAACGCGGCCAGCGATTCGGCGACCCGCGCGGTTGTCCGGTGGTTGAAACTATGAACCCGGATCACGCCGAGATCGCCGTCCCGCGATGCCGTTACGGTCGGTTCGAACACCGGGGCGCGCTTCAGCCTTAGCTCGCGCGTTTCGGTCATGCCCGACGGCACGATCCCGACCGAGATCGGGCTTCCGACCGGCCCGCGCAGCCGGTCGATGACCTCGCGATGCACGCACCCATGCGTCGTGACGCCATCGATCGCGACAATCTGGTCCTCCGGGCGAATGCCGGCGCGCTCGGCCGGGCTCTGCGGCTCGACGGCGGTGACGCGGAACGTATCGTTCGCACCGTCAACGGTGATCCCGATCCCGCCCCAGCCGTTGCGCGCGGCACGCTGGTCGCGCGCCAGATCGGGCGGGGCATATCGCGAGAAGCGGTCGAGGCTCCTGGTCATCCCGTCCACGACCGCCTTGTCCACCGTTTCGGCCGGCAGCGCCGCCAGTTGCGGCGAGGCCCGCCGGGCGGCGCCAACCAGCGTCTCGACCGTCGTCCCCCAGCCGGCCGTATCGGTTTCCGCCGGCGCCGGATAGGAGGCGAGGGTGCGATCGTCGTAGCGCAACACGATGGCGCCGCCGCCGAGCGCTTCGCTGACCGCGAGCCGCTGATCGAGGCTCCCGAGCCGCGCCGCCCCGGCTATGGCAACCCGGTGAGCCGATACCGGCTCGAGGTAGTAGGTGTTGATATCGTCAAGGACTTGCGCGACCAGTCGGTCGGCACCCGCGGCCGGCGCCGCGGCGTTCGCTATCGCGCCGACTTCCGTCTGCGCCGTGGCCGCGATCGGGCGAGGCTGCTGCGATCCGCACGATGCGGCGCAAACAGCAAAGACAAGGGCCGAAGCTCGAGCTGCAATTTGCGGCCAGTCAAGCCCCCGCAGCGTTCGAAGCACCGCCGTTTCCTCCCGCGTTCCGCTCTGCTCTTCTTTGGGCAGACTCTGGCTCAAGTTTGCACGGAGCGTAGCGCGCGCAGCCCCGCCGATCAACGTTTGATGCGGTTACATTCTGGTGAAGTCTCTCTCAGCGGCGGCGCAAGTAGCCTCTTCGCCGACGGGCTGCCCCCGGGCTGGGTGAATCGGCGTGGTCATCCAGCCGAAAAAGCAATCGGCCGGCGATCGTATCCGCCTCGACCAGGGTCGCGTCGACGGCGTCGCCAAGCCCGAAGATCCGGCCGGTACGGCGGCCGACGAGGCGGTGGCGCGCCGAATCGTGGTGGTAATAATCGGGCGGCAGCGTCGATATCGGGACCAGTCCGTCAGCGCCGGTTTCGGGCAAGGTTACGAACACGCCGAACGACGCCACCCCGGTTATGCGCGCCGCGAACACGGTGCCGATCGCGCCGCCGAGCAACGATGTGCGGTAGCGATCGAGCGCGCTGCGTTCGGCGGCCGCGGCACGGCGCTCGGTCGCCGAGATGTGCTCGGCGATCGCGCCGAGAGTTCCGCCGGCCTCGCGAGAAGGCGCACCGCCGTCGACCAGCGCGCGATGCACCAGCAGATCGGCATAACGCCGGATCGGCGACGTGAAATGCGCGTAGCGCGGCAATGCAAGGCCGAAATGGCCGATATTGTTGGGACTGTAGACCGCTTGCGCCTGGGCGCGCAGCACGAGTTCGTTGACGACCTCGCGCTCGGACGTATCGGCGGCGCGCGCCAGGATGCGGTTGAACAGCGCCGGCCGGATCACCTGACCTTTGACCAGGGTCAGCCCGGGGATGCCGATCTGGTCGAGGAAGTCGCGCAAAGCGGCGAGCTTCTCCGGGTCCGGCGCATCGTGCACCCGGTACATGCAGGCCCGGTGCCGCGCCTCCAGCTCCTCGGCCGCCGCGACATTGGCGAGGACCATGAATTCCTCGATCAGCCGGTGGCTGTCGAAGCGGGACCTCGGCACGACCGCGGTCGGCCGTCCCGCCTTGTCGAGCACGACCCGGTGCTCCGCCAGATCCAGCTCCAGCGCGCCGCGCGCGCGCCGGGCCCGATCGAGAGCGGCGAAAGCGCCATACAGCGCGCCAAGCCGTGCGGCCGGGAGCGGCAGCGCGTCACCGGTGCCGTCGCGGGCGGTCTGCACCGCTTCGTAGGTCAGCCGCGCCGCCGAGCGCATAACGCCCCGCTCGAAGCGGTGCCGCCGTTTGCGGCCTTCCGCATCGATCCACAGCAGCGCCGCGACGCACGGGCGGTCCTCGCCCGGCCGCAGCGAGCACAAATCGTTCGACAGCGCCTCGGGCAGCATCGGCACGACGCGGTCCGGAAAATACACCGAGTTGCCGCGCCGCGCCGCCTCGCCGTCGAGCGCGCCGCCCGGCTCGACATAGGCGGCGACGTCGGCGATCGCGACGACGATGTGCCAGCCGCCGCGATTGGCCGGGTCCGGATCGGGTTCAGCCCACACCGCGTCGTCGAAATCGCGCGCGTCCTCGCCGTCGATCGTGACCAGCGCCAGATCGCGCAGATCGGCGCGGTCTTTGTCGGCGAGGATCGCTCGGGCGCGCGACCGGGCGGCCTCGGCCCCCGCCAACGCGGCCGCGGGAAATTCCGCCGGGATTTCGAATGCGGCGATCGTCAGCCGGCTGATCGCGTCGGGGGCGCCGGCCGGGCCGAGCCGGTCGACGATGCGGGCCTGCTTGCCGAAGCCGCGGGTCGGCTGCTCCTCGGCGACGACCAGCTCGCCGTCGGGCAGACCGGCCGCGTCGCGCGCGGCGACGCGGTACTCGGCCTTGTCGCGGCGATCCGCCGCCGTAATGACGCCGCCGTCGCCGATGCGGCGGAACACGCCGACCACCCGATTAGCCTCGGGTGAGACGCGCCGGATGATCTCGGCCTCGACCTCGCCGCTATCGGCCCGCGTGAGCCGCGCCAAGGCGCGCTCGCCGTGGCCCAGCTCGTCGCCGGCCGCCCCGGTCAGACGAAACGTCGGGACCTCGCCCTCGCCCGACCAGGCGACCGGGCGCACTAGCGGAAATCCATCGGAATCGCTGCCGGCGCGCTCGACATGAGCGATTTCGGGCAGCGTGCCGCCGGCCGCGAATTTCCGGTCCGGGGTGCGCACCACCTCGCCCGAACGCTCGATCGCGCGCAGCAAGCCGCGCAACGCCGGGCCATCGGCAGGGCCAAGCCCGAAGGCTCTAGCGATTTCGCGCGCGGTCTGCGCCTCCGGATGGGCGCGCAGAAAGGCGGCAAGATCGTGGTAGGACGGCAGCCCGGCGCGGGAGCGCGGGCCGCGAGGGCTGCGGCGCGGCATGATGCGCCCGCTTCCGCGCGACGCCCGGTTACTCGCCGGCCGCCTGTCGTGGCGTCCGCTTCGCCGCTTTCTTGGCCGGCGCCTTTGCCTTTGTTGCGCGCTTCGGCGCCGCGGCTCGAGAAGAGCCCTTGCGCTTCGCCCCGGCGGGCTTGGCTGGCGCAGCCGCTTCCTCGGGCGATGCCTTCGCGGCGGAGGCGGTCTTGCGCGCCGGGCGGCGTGTCTTGGCGGCGGGTTTGCCCCTGCCGCCCCCTTTGGCACGTTGGGTCGCGAGCAGTTCGACAGCGGCTTCAAGCGCGAAATCGTCCGGGTCGGCGCCTTTCGGCAGCGAGGCGTGGACGCCATCGTGGCTGACATAGGGACCGTAGCGGCCCCGATATAGGCCGACCGTGCCGCCGTCGGGGTGCGGCCCGACCTCGCGCAGGAGAACCGGGCCGCGCCGCGCTCCGCTTTTGGCCTCGGCGAGCAGCGACACGGCCCGGTTGAGGCCTACCGACAGCACGTCGTCGTCGGCCAGCGATACATAGGCGCTGCCGTGCTTGATGTACGGCCCGAACCGTCCGATGCCGGCCGTGATCGGCTCCCCGGTTTCCGGGTGCGGGCCGATCGTGCGCGGCAGCGACAACAGACCGAGCGCCGTCCGCAGGTCGATCTCGGCCGGCTTTGTCCCGCGCGGGACCGCCACCCGCTTCGGTTTCTCGCCGTTCTCCGCCTCGCCGAGCTGAATGTAAAATCCGTACGGCCCCTTCTTGACGGTAACGCGCTTGCCGGTTTCGGGATCGGGGCCGAGCGCGGTGTCGGCGACGATCTCGGTTTCGGTCTCCGCGCCGCCGACCCCGAAGGCGCGCGTGTAGCGGCATTCCGGGTAATTCGAGCAGCCGACGAATGCACCAAAGCGGCCGAGCTTCAGCGACAGCCTTCCGGCGTTGCAGTTCGGGCACAGGCGTGTATCGCGCCCGCTGCCGTCATCCGGGAAGAAGTGCCGGCCGAGTTCGGCGTCGAGCGCTTCGAGCACGGATTTTATCGTCAAATCCTTGGTGCCGGCGACGGCGGTCGAGAAATCCCGCCAGAAGCGGCGCAGCAACTCCTTCCAGTCGATCCGCCCGCCCGACACCTCGTCGAGCTGGTTTTCCAGATCGGCCGTGAAGTTGTACTCGACGTAGCGCTCGAAAAAGCTGGTCAGGAACGCGGTGACGAGCCGGCCCCGGTCCTCCGGAAGGAAGCGCCGCTTTTCGAGCCGCACGTAGTTGCGGTCCTGCAGGACCTGCAGGATCGAGGCGTAGGTCGAGGGCCGGCCGATGCCGAGCTCCTCGAGCCTCTTTACAAGGCTCGCCTCGGTGTAGCGCGGCGGCGGCGTCGTGAAATGCTGGTTCGGCGTCACCGCGCCGCGCGCCAGATTTTCGTTCTCGCGCATGTTCGGCAGGCGGCGGCCTTCCGCTTCGTCGGCGTCGTCGTCGCGGTCCTCCTGATAGAGCTTCAAAAACCCGTCGAACAGGACCACCGACCCGGTGGCGTGCAACCGGATGCGCCCGCTCGGGTCGGCGATATCGACGCTCGCCTGATCGAGCAGCGCCGACGCCATCTGGCTCGCCACCGTGCGCTTCCAGATCAGCTCGTACAGCCGGCGCTGGTCGTTGTCGAGATGGCGCGCGACATCGGACGGCTTGCGCTCCATATCGGTCGGGCGGATCGCCTCGTGCGCTTCCTGCGCGTTCTTTGCCGGGGTCTTGTAGACGCGCGGCTGCGCCGGCAGATAGCGCCCGCCAAACTCCTGTCCAATCAGCCGGCGCGCCGCGGCAATCGCCTCGGGGGCGATCGCGACGCCATCGGTGCGCATGTAGGTGATCAAGCCGACCGCGTCGCCGTCGAGATCGATGCCCTCATAGAGGCGTTGCGCCACCGACATCGTTCGGCTCGCCCCGAACCCGAGCTTGCGCGAGGCCTCCTGCTGCAATGTCGAGGTCGTGAACGGCGGGAACGGGTTGCGGCGGACCTCGCGATGCTCGACCGAGGCGACCGTAAACCCGGCCGCCTTGAGGATCGCGTCGGCCGCTTCGCGCGCCTTTTCCTCGGTGTTGAGATCGAAGCGGTCGAGCTTTTTGCCGTCGAGATGCGACAGCCGCGCCGTGAAGCGGTCGCCGGCCTCGGTCTGGAACTCGACCTCAACCGTCCAGTATTCGCGGGGCTTGAAGGCCTCGATCTCGGCCTCGCGCTCGCAAATGAGCCGCAGCGCGACCGACTGCACGCGGCCCGCCGACCGGCTGCCCGGAAGTTTGCGCCACAGCACCGGAGACAGCGTGAACCCGACGAGATAATCGAGCGCGCGCCGGGCGAGATAGGCCTCGACCAGTTCATTGTCGATGTCGCGCGGGTTGCGGAACGCGTCGAGCACCGCGTCGCGGGTCACCGCGTTGAATACGACGCGCTTGACGTCGACATCCTTCAGCGCGCGCCGCTGTTTCAGCACCTCGCGCACGTGCCACGAGATCGCTTCGCCCTCGCGGTCCGGGTCGGTGGCGAGAAACAGCTTATCGGCGCCGCGCACCGCCTCCGCGATCTCCTTCATGTGCTTTTCGGAGCGGCCGTCCACCTCCCAAGACATCGCGAAATCGGCGTCGGGCAACACCGAGCCGTCCTTTGCCGGCAGGTCGCGGACATGGCCATAGCTGGCGACGACCTTGTAGTCGCGGCCCAGATACTTGTTGATGGTCTTCGCCTTCGCGGGCGACTCGACGACAACGACGTTCATGCGGTCATTCGAATGAAAGGACTGAAAGAAAGCGTTAGCGCCGGGAAACGAGATTGCCGGGATGACGCTCGACACGCCCGGCAAGTTCCAGCTCGAGCAGCAGGGTGGCCACCGAAGCGGCTGACATCTGGCATTGCCGCACCAGCTCGTCAACCGCGACCGGGGTCGGGCTTAGATGCTCGAGCAGCAGATCGAGCGCATCGTCGTCGCTGGCCGGCGCCGGGACGGCCACGGTCGGCAGCGGCGCGGACGGCGGTGTGAAGGCAAGTTGCGCCTGAACCGGCGACGCCGTGCGCGGCGGCGGCATCTGGCCCCGCAACAACGGCCCGAGCTGGCCGATAACGTCATTGGCGTTCTCGGTCAGGATCGCGCCGTTGCGCAACAAATCGTTGCAGCCGCGGCAGCGCGGATCGAGCGGCGATCCCGGCACCGCGAAAACCTCGCGGCCCTGTTCGAGCGCATAGCGCGCGGTGATCAGCGACCCCGACTTGGCCGCCGCCTCG
>JBFXDF010000226.1:0-6607 GCA_050181375.1 Alphaproteobacteria bacterium | reverse complement strand
CGGCGATGTCCTGCAGGACATGAAGGAACGCGACGCGCGCGACAGCTTGCGTCGGATCGCACCGCTTGCGGCAGCCCCCGACGCGTATACGATTGATACGACGCGGCTCGATGCCGATCAGGTATTCGAGCAGGCCTGCGAGATTATCGCGCGTGCGCTGTCCGCGAGGAGCGGTCAAGGTCCGATCGAAGGGTCCTGAGCCGTTTCTCGCTGGAGCGCTTCTCTCTTCCTTTCCGTCTGCGGGACCGGGTCGATGCGGCCGCGCCCGAACCCGCCGGCCGCCCGCCTCGCGCCGATCCCGGCGGGGCGTCTTGCACCTCCTTTCCATGCCTGGAACGGAGGCGGGATCGAGGAGAACGAATGGCCGTCGCAGCAGAAACCGCCGAAATCGGCACGAAAGAGAATTTTGCCGCGTTATTGGACGAAGCGCTCGGGGTCGGATCCGGCTCGACCGGGCTGGAAGGCACCGTCGTCAAGGGCCAGGTCATCTCGATTGAGAACGATTTTGCCCTGATCGATGTCGGGCTCAAATCGGAGGGCCGGGTCCCGCTCAAGGAATTCGCCGTCGGCGGCGCCGCGCCCGACATCAAGGTCGGCGACATCGTCGAGGTCTTTCTCGAACGGATGGAGGACAAGAACGGCGAGGCCGCGCTGTCGCGCGAAAAGGCGCGGCGGGAGGAGGCCTGGGCGCAGCTCGAAAAGAATTTCCAGGCCAACGAACGCGTCACCGGCACGATTTTCGGCCGCGTCAAGGGCGGCTTTACGGTGGATTTGAACGGCGCCGTCGCGTTCCTCCCAGGGAGCCAGGTCGATATCCGCCCGGTGCGGGACATCGCTCCGCTGCTCGGCTCGCCGCAGCCGTTCCAGATCCTCAAGATGGACCGCTCGCGCGGCAATATCGTCGTCTCGCGCCGCGCCGTGCTTGAGGAAAGCCGCGCCGAGCAGCGCTCCGAACTGGTCGCCAGCCTCAAGGAAGGCCAGATCCTGAATGGTGTGGTGAAAAACATCACCGATTACGGCGCGTTTGTCGATCTCGGCGGTGTCGACGGATTGCTGCACGTCACCGACATCGCGTGGCGGCGCATCAATCACCCGTCCGAGGCGCTCAATATCGGCCAGCAGGTCAAGGTGCAGGTGATCCGGTTCAACCCGGAGACGCAGCGCATCTCCTTGGGCATGAAGCAGCTCGAAGCCGATCCGTGGGAAGGGGTCGAGCTGAAATACCCGGCGGGCGCCAAGTTCAAGGGCCGCGTCACCAACATCACCGACTACGGCGCCTTTGTCGAATTGGAGCCCGGTGTCGAGGGGCTGGTCCATGTCTCCGAGATGAGCTGGACCAAGAAGAACGTGCATCCGGGCAAGATCGTCTCGACCAGCCAGGAAGTCGAGGTGATGGTGCTCGACGTCGATCCGCAGAAGCGCCGCATCAGCCTCGGCCTGAAGCAGGTCATGCCGAACCCATGGGAGGCGTTCATCGAAGAGCACCCGGTCGGCAGCACCGTCGAGGGCGAGGTGCGCAACACGACCGAGTTCGGGCTGTTTGTCGGCCTGCCCGGCGACATCGACGGCATGGTCCACCTGTCCGATATCGACTGGAACCGGCCCGGCGAGGATGCGGTCAAGGACTACCGCAAGGGCGAGACCGTGCGCGTCAAGGTGCTCGACGTCGATGTCGACAAGGAGCGCATCAGCCTCGGCATCAAGCAGCTCGAAGCCGACCCGTTCGAGGAGGGCATGGCGACGCTGCGCAAGGGCGCGGTTGTCACCGGCACGATCTCGGGCATTACCGACGGCGGCGTCGAGGTGATGCTGGCCGACAACGTCCCCGGCTTCATCCGCAAATCCGAGCTGTCGCGCGACCGCAGCGAGCAGCGCCCGGATCGTTTCGCGGTCGGCGAGCGGGTGGACGCGAAGATCACCGCGATCGACCGCGCCACCCGGCGGGTCACGCTGTCGATCAAGGCGCGCGAGGCCGACGAGGAGAAGCGGGCAATGCAGGAATTCGGCTCGTCCGATTCCGGCGCGAGCCTCGGCGACATCCTCGGCGCGGCGATCCGCCGGCGCCAGAACGAGGCCGAGGACCAACGCTAAGACCGCGGGGCCGATGGGGTGCCCCTATTGTCGGTAAAGCCGGCGATAGGGGCGTCTCGGCGACGACTTTGAGTGCTGGCGGCTCGCGCCGGCCGCCGGTATAAGTCGGTATGCGCCGGGTCGCGACGGTTGTCCTCGTCCTGCTTCTGGTCCTGTTCGGCGGGTATACCGCGCTGTGGTTCTACGTATCGAGCCGCATGGCGGACGAGATCGCGCAATGGGCGGGGGAGCAGCGGCTGCACCGGCGGGATGTCTCCTGGGACAAGCTGCGGATGGGCGGCTACCCGCTGGCGTTTAGCGTCACGGCGAACGAGGTGCGGTTTCGCGATCTGATGCCGGGGCGCGCCGGCGAAATCAAGGCGCCGCTGATCGAGGCGAGCACGCGGCCGTGGAATTTCCGGTCGTGGGCAATCGACGCGCCGTCGGGGCTGACCGCGATCGGCGGACCGGCGGACGCGCCCCGCGTCAGGCTGACATCGCAATCCGCCTCCGGCTCCGTCGCGATCGACGCCGGCCGCGACATCGCTGTAACCGTCGATCTGCAGCATCCCGCATTCGAGAATGGCGAACGGGTTGCCGCGCGCGCGGCGATTGTCTCGGCGTCGCTGCCGCAAGAACCCGCCCGTTCTCACGCCGATGCCTCGCTCGGCCTCGCTATCGCGGCATACGATCTGCAGGTCCCAGGTCTACCCGCGCCGTTTCGCGGCGCGATAAACGAACTCGCGTTCGACATCAGGATGCTGGGACCGATCCCCGATCTGCCGTTGCGCGAGGCGGCGGCGGCTTGGCGCGACGCCGGCGGCACGATCGAGGTGGAAAAAATCGCGGCGCGCTCGGGTGATTTCGCCGTGACCGGGTCGGGAACCGTTGCTCTCGACCGCGAGATGCAGCCGGAGGCGGCATTTTCCGGGTCCGTGCGGGGCTATGACCGGCTGATCGCCGGGTTGAGCGAAATCGGGGTTCTGCCGCTCGGCGGCTCCGTCCTGGCAACCGTCGGGTTGTCCCTGCTCGCGAAACCCGCGGCGGATGGACACCCGCAGATCAAAACATCCTTTACAATCCAGAACGGCGAAATGTCGCTCGGTCCGATCAAGCTGGGCAACGCACCGCACATCGAGTGGGAGTGATACCGGGCGCCGGCGATACGATCCGATGCTTCAGCGGTTCGGTCCTCGCGCCGGCGGCGTCTGCGGCGCGGCGCTCGGCGCCATGCCCGGCGTGGTGGCGGGCGGCGTGGCCGGACTGGGCGGTGGGGTCGCCGCTTGCGGGCTTCGCGGGGTCGCGGTCCTTGCGATGTTCTGCGCCATTTCCAGGTGGCTGCGGATCATCGGCAGGCTCTCGGCCGCGAAATCACGCAGCGCCTGATCCTGTCCGTTGCCGATCTCGTAGGCGAGCAGCTGCGATGTCCTCTGGTGATCCTGCAACTGCGCCTGAGCGTAGGCGACATCGAAATCGGCCCCGCTCAGTTCGTCGAGGTGCTCGCGCAACGCGCGATGCTCGTCGTCGAGCCCGCTCGGCAGTTGCAGACCAGCGGCGTTCGCCAGATCGGCGAGGCCCCGGCTGACCTGCTCGTGGTCGTGGACCATTGTCCGGGCGAAATTCTTGATCGGCTCGGCCGACGCCTTCTGCTGCGCCAGCTTGCCGAGTTCGATCTCGGCCATGTTCCCGATCGCCAGCTGTTGCACGAAGATGCGGTCGCTGGCATTCAACTGATGCGGCGCTGGCACGCCCGGTTTCTGCGACGGTGTTCCGGATGGGGTAAAGGCGGGGTTGGAAGTCTGCGCGGCCGCCGGAAAACTCAGCGCCAGTGCCGTCAGAAGCACCGCCCGCGAAAGATGCAGCATCGGATGTATCCTCTACGATCGCGGCAGCCTCACAACGCCAACATGTAAGCGACCAGCGCGTCCTTCTCGTCCTGGGTCAGCTTGAGACCGAGCACCAGGTTGAAGAATTCGACCGTGTCGGCGAGCGTCAAAAGCCGGCCGTCATGCAGGTATGGCGGCGAATCTTTGATGCCACGCAGGGTAAAGGTCTTGATCGGGCCGTCCGGGATGATGACGAGGTCGTTGACGACAAGGCCGGGCGGGTAGAAGCGCTCGAGCTTCAGATCGTGCATGTTGTTGTCGAGAAACGACGTCTGCGGAATGTGGCATTCCGCGCAGCGACCCTTGCCCATGAAGACCCGCTCGCCGGCGAGTTCCTGTTGGCTCGCCCTGCCCGGATCAAGCCGGCCGCTCGGATCGAGCTTCGGGGCCGGCGGGAAGTCGACGATGTTCTGCATCTGCGCCATCATCGCGACCTGGTCGACCCGGTCGGGGCGGTTGATGCCCTTGCGCTGCGCGCTGACGTGGTCGCCGTTGAAATAGGCGGTGCGCTGCTCGAACTCGCTGAAGTCCTCGATCGACCGCAACGAGCGCTTCGACCCGTGGATCTGCTGGTTGAACATCCCGCGCAGGCTCACCGTATCGATCCGGAAACGCGCTCCCTGCGGCCGCACGTCGGGTGTCTGATGAAAGGCCGCGTTGGTGTGCAAATTGGAGTGGCAATCGAGACAGGTCACGCCGAGGCTCTGATCGGCGCTCTTGCGGTCCTCGGTCTGATTGAACTCCTCCTGCGGAAAGGGCGTCAGCAGCATCCGGAGGCCTTCGAGCTGCACCGGCGTCAGAATGCCGACCATCTGATCGTAATAATTTTTGATCGTCAGCAGCTTGCCGCCTGACACATCGCCCAGCTCGGGGTGCGTCGTCAGAAAGAGCGGAGGCGGGAACTCCGGCGTCAGGTGGTCCGGCAGGTCGAAATCGACGTCGAAGCGTTGCAGATTGCGCGCCTCCTGATTGCGGATTTCATCGATCTCCTCGTTCGGAAATACCTGCCCGCCGGTCGCCTGCTTGACATGCGGCAGCGGCAGGAATCCGCTCGGAAACAGGCCGCGCTCGCGAACCTGCTCGGGCGTCATCGCGGCGAGGTCGTCCCAGGTAACCCCCGCAGGCAGTTTCACCCGGACGCCGCCCTGTACCGGCTTGCGCCCGCCCGACATCATCTGCCCCGGGATCGCATGGTCGCCCAAATCATAGCGCTGTTCGAGCAGGGTCTGCTGGCGCTGCATCACGGCCGGTTTGGCCGCCTCGTCATTCGCCTTGACCGCGCTGAACGGCAATGTCGGCAGCGGCCGGTAGCTCGCATCCGGCGGCAGCGGGTCGGCGGGCGCCGGGAACGCCGCCAACGCGACAAGCGTGGCGGCACAGAGACCGAGCCTGTGCGAACGCTTCATAGCCGCCTCCCCCTGGCCAGCGCCGCGAATTCGCGAGCCGACGCAAACGTGCCGGCGTGGCGTGGGTTCCCGTCGCTTGCTGAAGATCAGCAGCGGCGATACGGGCGCGGCGGGCTTGGCGACAAGGTCAGACGGATGCGTCGGGCGGGGGTTGCGGCGCTTCGGTTCGCTCGTTCATTCCGTAGTCGCGCAAAACGGCGGCGACGCGCAGCCGGTAATTGCGAAAAATTCCGCCGCGGCCGGCGCGCTGCGCCTCGCGGTGCTGCTCATGCCGCCGCCACGCGGCCACCGCCGCGTCATCGCGCCAGAACGACAGCGACAGGATCTTGCCCGGCGCCGTCAGGCTCTCGAAGCGCTCGATCGAGATGAACCCGTCGATCTTTTCCAGCTCCGGGCGCAGCCGCGCGGCAATGTCGAGATATTCCTGGCGGCGCTCCGGCTCCGGTTCGACCTCGAAGATTACGGCGTGCATTGGTCCTCCCGAATCCGAGTCCATATCCGCCGGATTCCTATGGAAAACGCACCCACGCCACAACGGGTCATCGGCGTGCGGCGGCGCGTCAGTGCTGATGGATCAGCAGAATGCCGCCGCCGATCAGCAGAATGCCGCCGAGCTGCGGCCACCCCAGCGGCTCGTTCCACAACAGGTGCGCGATGATCGCGACGATCGCATAGCTGGCCGCCACCGACGGAAAGGCGACCGATACCGGCAGCTTGTTCAGCGCGACGATGTAGCAAAGCGCCGCGGCGACATAGATGGCGAAACCGATCACGGTCAGCGGGTGAAACAGCTGCGCCGCGAGGCTGGTCGCGCCGACCGCGCCGGATTTGAGCGCGATCTGACCGGCAATGCCGAACAGCACCGCGCAAGCGAGGCTCAGGTAATATAGCGCCACCGCCCGGTCTCTACGCGGTTTCGCGCAACCGGGGGGCGCCGCCGACCTCGTCGAGACCGGTCGCGGCCGGCGCCCCCCGCAGCACCGATCGCACCGTCGATTGCGGCCGCCGGTTGGCGGTCAGGTACAGGCGCCCGAGATATTCGCCGAGCAAGCCCAGGATGAGCAGCTGTACTCCCGACAACAGCAGCAACGCGGCGAACAGCGAGGCCCAGCCGGGCGGCGTTCGCGAGACCAGCGCCTCGACGACTGCGGCAATGCCGCCGACCGCGCCGATCGCGCTCAGCGCGAACCCGGCCAGCGTGCTGAGCCGCAAGGGCATGACCGAGAAATTGACAAACATGTTGAG
>JBFXDF010000225.1:0-6611 GCA_050181375.1 Alphaproteobacteria bacterium | reverse complement strand
GTTCGACGGCGGCGCGGCGCATCGGGTCGTCGATCTCGGCCGGGTCGGGCACCTTGCCGGTGATCGGCGCGGTCTGCTCCGGGTTGGTGCCCCAGGTGACGTGCGGCGCGATCTCGCCGGCATCGAGCGACACCTTTTTGTCGTAATGCGCGCCGGGATCGGAGGGCAGCGTCCGCCAATAAGCGACGGCCCGCTCCCACGCCTCCCCCGTCGGCGCGTACCGCCTTCCCTTCACATAAGCAATGGTGGTCTCGTCCGGCGCGACGAGGCCGGCGCGCGCGCCCGCCTCGATCGTCATGTTGCAGACCGTCATGCGGCCTTCCATCGACATCGCGCGGAACGTGTCGCCGGCATATTCGATGACGTGTCCGGTGCCGCCGGCGGTGCCGATCTTGCCGATGATCGCGAGGATCACGTCCTTCGGGCTGACCCCGGCGCCGAGGCCGCCATTGACCTCGACCAGCATGTTTTTGGCATGCGCCTGGATCAGCGTCTGCGTCGCCAGGACGTGCTCGACCTCGGAGGTGCCGATGCCGAAGGCGAGCGCCCCCATCGCGCCGTGCGTCGCGGTATGGCTGTCGCCGCAGACGATCGTCATGCCGGGCTGCGACAGACCCTGCTCCGGGCCGATGATATGGACGATGCCCTGGTCGAGGCTGTCGATCGGGAAATAGGGCACGCCGAACTCGACGACGTTGCGCTCGAGGGTTTCGACCTGGAGCCGCGACTCCGGATCGTCGATGCCGGCCTGGCGATTGCTTGTCGGGATGTTGTGGTCGGCCACCGCGAAGGTCGCGTCGGGGCGGCGCACCTTGCGCCCGGCGAGCTTGAGGCCCTCGAAGGCCTGCGGCGTCGTCACCTCGTGGATCAGATGCAGATCGATATAGAGAAGGTAGGTCCCCTCCCCCGCCGGGCCGATAACGTGGTCGTCCCAGATCTTGTCGAACAAGGTGCGCGGTCGGGTCATGCGGTTTACTCCACTAAGAACGTCGTGCCCGCGTAATCCCCGGATCAAGTCCGGGGAGGCAGCCCAGGCAAGCTCCGATCGGCGGCCCTAGGCTCCCGCGTTGGCGGGAGTGACGGGGCCACAACCTGATGTCGCCTCCGCCTCACGCCTCGGCTTCGGCCGCGGCGGTGCGTTCGCGGCGGTTGTCCTCGCGCGCGCGCTCGGCGATGCGCGCCGACTTGCCGCGGCGGCCCCGCAGATAATACAGCTTGGCGCGCCGCACGGCGCCGCGGCGCACGACCTCGATCGCGGTGATGCGCGGCGAATGCAGCGGAAACACGCGCTCGACGCCCTCGCCATAGGAAATCTTGCGCAGCGTGAAGTTGGAATTGATCCCGGCGTTCTTGCGGGCGATGCAGACGCCCTCGAAGGCCTGGATGCGCTCACGGTCGCCCTCGGCGACCCGCAGGCTGACGCGCACCGTGTCGCCGGGCTGAAACGGCGGCACCGCGCGCGCCGCGACAAGCTTCGCGACCTGCTCGGCTTCGAGCTGCTGTAACAGGTTCATGGCTTCTCACCCTCTCGTCTCGTCTCGCCGGTCGCTGCCGCCGTCAGATAGCGCCGCCACAGATCGGGGCGCCGCTCGCGGGTCGCGCGCTCCGCCTGCGCCCGCCGCCATTCCCGGATCTGCCGGTGATTGCCCGACACCAGCACCTCCGGAACCGCCCGCCCTTCCCATACTTGCGGTCGCGTGTAATGCGGATATTCGAGCAGGCCCGCGGCAAAACTCTCTTCGTCCAATGTCTCGGCGCCCCCGACCACCCCGGGCAGCAGCCGCACGCACGCGTCGATCAGCGCAATCGCCGCCGGCTCGCCACCCGACAGCACAAAATCGCCGAGGCTGATCTCCTCGATCGTTCGCGCCTCGATGACGCGCTCGTCGATCCCCTCGAAGCGCCCGCATACCAGCGTGATCCCGGGACCCGCGGCAAACGCCCGCACGGTTTCCTGATCGAGCCGGCGTCCGCGCGGCGACAGCAGCACCAGCTTCCCGCTCCCGCCGGCGCCCGCGATCGCCGCGTCGAGCACGTCGGGGCGCATCACCATGCCGGGACCACCGCCGAACGGCGCGTCGTCGACGGAGCGGTGTTTATCGCGCGCGAAATCGCGGATGTCCACCGTTTCCAGCCGCCAAACGCCCGCCCGAAGCGCCTTGCCGGCGAGCGAATAAGCCAGCGGTCCCGGCAGCATCTCCGGAAAGATCGTCAGGACCGCGGCGCGCCAGGTCATGCGGTCTTCCCCTGTTCCCCCTCTCCCCCAATGGGAGAGAGGGCCGGGGTGAGGGGGTCATCCCGACGTTCCCGCCGACCCGCCGCTCCTCTCACCCTTCCCTCTCCCTCCTGTCGGGGGAGAGGGTTCTTGGAAGGCGGATCGAGCAATCCCGGCGGCGGGTCGATAACGAGCCGGCCGGCATCGAGATCGACCACCGGCACGACCGCCCGCGTGAACGGCACCATCAGCGGCGGCCCGCTCGCGCGTTCGATTTCCAGCGTGTCGCCCGCCCCGAAATCGTGGACTGCTCGCACCGTGCCGAGCACAGCGCCGTCGGGGAGCGCCGCGGTGAGCCCGATCAGATCGGCGTGGTAGTATTCATCCTCCTCCGGCGGCGGCAGCGCCGAGCGCGGCAGATAGAGGCGCAGCCCGCGTAGCGCCTCGGCGCGGTCGCGGTCGTCGATCCCGCCAATCGCGGCGATCAGCACCCCCTTGGCATTGCCCCCCTTGGCATTACTAATAAGGCGCAGCGCGAAGCGCCGCTCGCCGCGCTCGTCTTCGAGCGGACCGTAACCGGCGACGTCCTCGGGCACGGCCGTGAAGCTCTTGACCCGCACCGCGCCGCGCACCCCGTGCGCACCCGTGACAACGCCGACGCAGACACGCTTCTCGGGGCCGCTCATCGTGGCGTGCCGGCCGCGATTGGCCGATTACGCGCCGCCAGACGCGGCGGAAGCCGCCTCGGCGGCTTCCTTGGCGCGCTCCTGCGCCTTGGCCTTCGGGGCCGATTTGATCGGCGTCTGGCGGATCGCCGGTTTATCGATGACCCCGGCGTCGCCGAGGAATTTTGCGACCCGCTCGGTCGGCTGCGCCCCGACCCCGAGCCAGTGGCGGATGCGCTCTTCCTTGAGGGTCACGCGCTCGGCGTGGTCGCGCTCGAGCATCGGGTTGTAGGTGCCGAGCTTCTCGATAAACCGCCCGTCGCGCGGGCTGCGCGAGTCGGCGACAACGATCGCATAAAACGGCCGCTTCTTGGCGCCGCCGCGCGCCAGCCGGATTTTCAGGGACATCGGTTACCTCTCGACCAAAATGGAGCCGTAGGATGGGCTGAGCAGCGCGAAGCCCATGCTGTCGGGCAACGGCAAGGTGATGGGCTTCGCATACGCTCAGCCCATCCTGCGAGGCTCGTCGCCTCTGACGTGGACATCGCCTAATGCCGCAAACCTTGCGGCAATATCGCCGACAGCCCGTGCCGCATCAGGCCCTTCTGCCCGAGCTTTTTCATCTTCTTCATCATCCCGGCCATGTCCTGATACTGCTTCAGGAGCCGGTTGACGTCCTGCACCGAAGTGCCCGAGCCGCCAGCGATGCGGCGCCGGCGCGAACCGTTCAACAGCTTCGGGTTGCGCCGTTCGGCCCTCGTCATCGAGCCGATGATCGCCTCCTGGCGCTTGATGATGCTCTCGTCGATATTGGCGTCCGCCATCTGCTTCTTGATCTTGCCGACCCCCGGCAGCATGCCGAGCATCCCGCTCATCCCGCCCATGCGGCGGATCTGGCGGAACTGCGCCGCAAGGTCGTCGAGATCGAAACTGCCCTTCTCCATCTTGCGGGCGAGCTTCTCGGCCTCTTCCTCGTCGGCGGTCTCCGAGGCGCGTTCGACAAGGCTGACCACGTCCCCCATGCCGAGGATGCGGCCGGCGATGCGGTCGGGATGAAACGGTTCGAGCGCGTCGATCTTCTCGCCGGTGCCGATCAGCACGATCGGCTTGCCGGTGATCGCGCGCATCGACAGCGCGGCGCCGCCGCGCGAGTCGCCATCGACCCGGGTCAAGACGATGCCGGTGACGCCGGCGCGCTCGCCGAACGCCTTGGCGACATTGACCGCGTCCTGGCCGGTCATCGCGTCGGCGACGAGCAGCGTCTGATGCGGCGTTGCCGCCTCGCGGACCGCCGCGACTTCGAGCATCAGCTCCTCGTTGACGTGCAGCCGTCCGGCGGTGTCGAGCATCACCACGTCGTACCCCTCGCGCCGCCCGACATCGAGCGCCCGCCTCGTGATCTCGACCGGGCGCTGCCCCGGCACGATCGGCAGGGTCGCGACGCCGATCTGGCGGCCGAGTTGCGCCAACTGCTCCTGCGCCGCCGGGCGCTGCACGTCGAGCGAGGCCATCAGCACCTTCTTGCGCTCACGGTTCTTGAGCCTGAGCGCGATCTTGGCGCAGGTCGTCGTCTTGCCCGAACCCTGCAGCCCGACCAGCATGATGCCGACCGGCGGCGTCGCGTTGAGGTCGATGCCCCCATCTCCACTGGCACCCCTCCGGCGCTCCTCGCCGCCCCCCAGCACCTCGACGAGATGATCGTGCACGATCTTGACGACCATCTGCCCCGGCGTCACCGAGCGCACCACCTCCTGGCCGATCGCCTTCTCGCGCACGCTGTTGACAAAGTCGCGCACCACCGGCAGCGCGACATCGGCCTCGAGCAGGGCGACCCGGATTTCGCGCATCGCCGTCGCGACATCGTCCTCGCTCAGCGCACCCTGCCGGCGCAGCCGGTCGAAGACATCGTTCAGACGGTCGCTGAGGGCGTCGAACATGGCTGGCGAACCCGACCTCGAAATGGCAAAACGGCCGGCGCGCGAAACTCGCGGACCAGCCGGCCCTCCCATTATATGGAAGGCGAAACCCGCGCCGCCATCGGCGCGGCGGGCGGACGCTACAGAAGGCAGGCCGGCGCGTCAATCGCGCCTCGGGCATTGACGCAGGCGCAGCCGGGGTGAAGCATTCGCGGCGCACCCGCCGTTCCGGGACAGCTGACCATGACGACGATCATCGAGGGAATGGCCGAGCGGATCGGCCGCATCTCATACACCGATCTGCCGCCGGAGGCGGTGCATTGGGCGAAGGCGGCGATCCTCGACACGGTCGGGGTGACCTTGGCCGGCGCCGCCGAACCGTGCACGCAGATCGTCGCGCGCGTGCTGGGCACGGGAGCCGTCAACAGCCATGGCGGTGAGTGCCTGATCTTCGGCACCGATCGCCGCGCCGCCCCGCTCGACGCCGCGCTGATCAACGGGACGGCGGCGCACGCGCTCGATTTCGACGATGTCAGCAATTCGATGGGCGGCCACCCGTCGGCGCCGATCGTGCCGGCGCTGTTCGCCTTGGGCGAAATCCTCGACTGCACCGGCCGCGACGCCATCGCCGCCTATGTCGCCGGGTTCGAGACCGAGACCCGCATCGGCCGCGGCGTCAATCTGCATCATTACGAAAAAGGCTGGCACCCGACCGCCACGCTCGGCGTCTTCGGCGCGGCGGCGGCCTGCTGCCACCTGATGGGGCTGGACCGCGCGAAGACCGCGCAGGCGCTGGCGATCGCGTCCTCGCTCGCCGCCGGCGTCAAGGCCAATTTCGGCACGATGACCAAGCCGCTGCATGTCGGGCACACGGCGCGCAACGGCCTGTTCGCGGCAATGCTCGCGCGGGAGGGGTTCACCGCCAACGATGCCGCGCTCGAACACAAGCAAGGCTTTCTGCGCGTCTTCAACGGCCCCGGAAACTTCGATGAGGAGGCGATCCTGGCCGATTGGGGCCGGCCCTACGACCTCGTCTCTCCCGGTCTCGGCATCAAGCAGCACCCGTGCTGCGGCAGCACGCACCCGGCGATCGATGCGTTGCTGGCCCTGCGCGCAGACCACGAGATCGTCCCCGACAAAGTGGCCCGCATCGACTCGTGGACCCATCCGCGCCGCCTCGCGCATACCGACCGCCCCGATCCGCAATCGGGTCTCGACGCGAAGTTCAGCGTGCAATACTGCCTGGCGCGCGCCCTGATTGAAGGCCGGATCGTGCTCGAGCATTTCGAGGGCGAGGCGTTCCGCGACCCCGCCGCGCGGGCGCTGATGCGCCGCATCCACGCCGCGCCGTTTCCGGAAACGGCCACCGGCGGCGGCGAACCGCTCGGCGCCGAAATTCGGATCACGCTCGATGACGGGCGCACAATCACCAAGCGGATCGGCAGCGCGCTCGGGCGCGGCCACGACAACCCGCTGCCCGACGAGGCGCTGCACGCGAAATTCGCCAACTGCGCCGGGCGCGCGCTGCCGCCGCAGCGAGTCGAGCCACTGCATCGCGCGTTGTCGCGGCTCGACGAGGCCGGCAGCCTGCGCGATGTCCTCGCGGCGATGGCACGATCTCCGGCTCGCTGACCCGCAGATGGCGAGCCGGCTCATTGCTGTCGTCCTCTGCTGCGCCCTGGCGCTGCTGGCCGAAACCCGGATCGTCGCGGCTGAGCCGGCGCTGCCCTGTGCCGCCTTTACGTCGGAGGCACTTCCCGGGCCGGCGCCGCGCGTCACCGCCTGGCCGGTGAAGCGGTTCGAGGCGATCATCGA
>JBFXDF010000224.1:0-6628 GCA_050181375.1 Alphaproteobacteria bacterium | reverse complement strand
GAGACAAATCAGATATTCGGGCGTCACGGACTTGCGGATCGGGACGGCCGGTTTCAGCGGTTCGGCGACCGGTTCGCTTGTGCCGCCTTCCAGGCCGCGCAGCGAATTGTAGACGGCCTGAATGACATCGGCCAGTTGTCCGGTGGCGAGCGTATTGTTGCTGACATAAGCCGAGACGACCTCGGCGGTCATGCGCAGCAAATCGTCCTCGGCCGTCTTCGGCGCGGCTGGTTCCGCCATGTTCTGCCTCGATCCGCTTTTCATTTTCACACCGAATATTTATAATTCATGCGCGAGTTCACAGTGTCAACCGAAACCGTTGCGAGAGCAAAGCAATCGTGGTTAAGCGACGGCATCGCGCGAGGCGCCGCGCGCGACGCCAGCCCACGCCCGCCGTCCGCCGCTAGAGCCGGTTGACGTGCTCCGGGAGCGACGGCATCAGCGCGATCACCATCTGTCGCGCGAACTCGCAACACAGCGATGTCTGGTAGCGCACTGACATAGTCGCCCGAGATATGGTAATTTGCGGCGAATCAGCGTCGAGTGCGCTTCCCCTATTGCAAGAGGTGCTGCCCTGGCGATTTCCCCTGCCGTCCGATCGACCGCGGAGCGCGGCACCGGATTTTTTTCGATGTCGCTGGCCGCCGCCGACCCGGAGGTCGCCGCCGCTATTGATGGCGAACTTCACCGCGAGCAATCGCAGATCGAGCTGATCGCGAGCGAGAATATCGTGTCGCGCGCGGTGCTCGAAGCGCAAGGCTCGGTTCTTACAAACAAATATGCCGAAGGCTATCCCGGGCGGCGCTATTATGGCGGCTGCGAATTCGTCGATGTCGCCGAGCGGCTGGCGATCGATCGCGCGACGCGCCTGTTCCAGTGCGGCTTCGCCAACGTTCAGCCGCACGCCGGGGCGCCGGCCAACCAAGCGGTATTCCTGGCGCTGCTCAAGCCCGGCGACACGGTGCTCGGCATGTCGCTCGCGGCCGGCGGCCACCTGACCCACGGCGCCGCGCCGAACCTGTCGGGCAAGTGGTTTCACGCCGTCCATTACGGGGTGCGCGCGGAGGACGCGCGGATCGATTTCGATCAGGTCGAGCGATTGGCCGAGGAGCACCGGCCGCGGCTGATTATCGCCGGCGGCAGCGCTTATCCGCGCATCATCGATTTCGCCCGATTCCGAGCGATCGCCGATCGGGTCGGCGCCTATCTGATGGTCGACATGGCCCATTTCGCCGGGCTCGTGGCCGGCGGCGCGCATCCGAGCCCGCTGCCGCACGCGCACGTCGTCACGACGACGACGCACAAGACGTTGCGCGGGCCGCGCGGCGGGATGATCCTGTGCGACGATCCGGACATCGCAAAGCGGATCGATTCGGCCGTCTTTCCGGGGCTGCAGGGCGGCCCGCTGATGCATGCCGTGGCCGCCAAGGCAGTGGCGCTCGGCGAGGCGCTGACGCCCGAATTCGCTGCCTATGCCCACGCGGTCGTCGCCAACGCGCAGACCCTCGCCGCGACCTTGGCCGAGGCGGGCTGCGCCATCGTGTCGGGCGGCACCGACACGCATCTGATGCTGGTCGATCTGCGGCCGTTCGGGCTGACCGGGCGCGACGCCGAGCAGGCGCTCGAACGCGCCGGCATGACCTGCAACAAGAACGGCATTCCGTTCGATCCGCAAAAGCCGACCGTCACCTCGGGCATCCGCCTGGGATCGCCGGCGGCGACGACGCGCGGGTTCGGCGCGGGCGAATTCCGCCAGATCGGAGAATGGATCGCCGAGGTCTTGCGCGGTCTGGCGCAGCACCCGGAAGGCAACGCCGGGATCGAGCGGCGGGTGCGCGACGCGGTCGGCGCGCTGTGCGCCCGGTTCCCGATTTATGCATAACGAGCGTTGGGCCTTGACGTGTCGCCGCAATGACCGGTCGGGCGCGAGCGGCGCGGGTCCGGCAAAAGGGAGGCAAGGATGCGCTGTCCGTTCTGCGGCGCGGATGACACGCAGGTAAAGGATTCGCGGCCGACCGACGATCGCGGCGCGATACGGCGCCGGCGTTTCTGCCCGAATTGCGCCGCCCGGTTCACGACTTTCGAGCGGGTGCAGCTGCGCGAATTGACCGTTATCAAGAAGAACGGCCAGCGCGAGCCGTTCGAGCGCGACAAGCTCGCCCGTTCGATCTATGTCGCGCTGCGCAAGCGCCCGGTCGAGGCCGAGCGGGTCGAGCGCATCATCAACTCGCTGGTTCGCCAGCTCGAAAGCGCCGGCGAAACCGAAATCCCGAGCGACATGATCGGCGAACTGGTGATGGAGGCGCTGTCGACGCTCGACCAGGTCGCCTATATCCGCTTTGCCTCGGTCTACCGCAATTTCCGCGAGGCGAAGGATTTCGGCGAGTTCCTGGGGCGCATCGCCGCCGACGGCGACTGAGGCGCAGCGGGCGCGCCATCCGCGGCCAGGACTGCAGGATGGGCTTTCGAAAGTCAAAAAGCTTCTTTCTGTTCCCGTTTGTGCGATAGATTCCCGCCGGTAAGCAATGAGTCGCCCAGGGCGGCTCTTTCGGGGGGAATTGACCGAACATGGCTACTGTCTATGCTGCGGCCGACCTGAGCCGCGAACGTCCCAACCTGCCGTTCATCATCGGCGCCTCCTCGGTCGGCACGCTGATCGAGTGGTACGATTTTTATCTGTACGGCGTGCTTGCCGTGTTTTTCAGCAAGCACTTCTTCTCGCCGGCGCTCGATCCGGGGCTGGCCTTCATCCTCAGCCTGTTTGTCTTCTGGACCGGGTTTCTGGTCCGGCCGTTCGGCGCGATTGTCTTCGGTTACCTCGGCGATCTGATCGGCCGCAAGTTCACCTTCATGCTGACGCTGCTGCTGATGGGCGCCTCGACATTCGTCGTCGGCCTGCTGCCGGGCTACGAGACGATCGGCGTGTTGGCCCCGATCCTGCTTGTTACGATGCGGGTTCTGCAGGGTCTGGCGCTGGGCGGCGAATACGGCGGCGCGGCGACCTATATCGCCGAACATTCGCCCGACGGCAGGCGCGGGTTCTACACGTCGTGGATCCAGACGACCGCGACGATGGGCATCGTTTTCGCCCTTCTCGTGATCCTGCTGTGCCGGCTCGGCTTCGGCGAGCAGACCTTCGCCGATTGGGGCTGGCGGGTGCCGTTCCTGATCTCGGCGGCTCTTGTCATCCTGTCGATCTATATCCGGATGAAGCTGGAGGAATCGCCGCTTTACGCGAGGCTCAAAGACCAGGGCAAGACGTCGCGCAACCCGGCGGTCGAAAGCTTCGGCAGCGGCAAGAACTGGGGGCTGATCCTGGTCGCGCTGTTCGGCGCCACGGCCCCCGAGGGCGTCGTCTGGTACACCGGCCAGTTCTACGCGCTGTTCTACATGACGACGGTGCTGAAGATCGACTACGTCACGGTCTACATCATCATGATGGTCGCGCTGACCGCGGCGGCGCCGTTCTTTATCGTGTTCGGCGCTCTGTCCGACCGGGTCGGCCGGCGCAACATCATGACCGCAGGCTTTGCGCTGGCGGTCGTGACCTTCTGGCCGGTCTTCACCTGGATGGAGGCGCTCAAGGACAGCCCGGTCATGCTCGGCATCCTCGTCTTCTATCTCGTGATCCTGGTCACAATGGTTTACGGGCCGATCGCCGCCTTCCTGGTCGAGCTGTTCCCGGCCCGTATCCGCTACACCTCGATGTCGCTGCCCTACCATGTTGGCAACGGCGTGTTTGGCGGTCTGGTGCCGGCGGCCGGCGCCTCGATCGCCGCGATCACCGGAGTGGCGCTGAGCGGGCTGCTCTATCCGATGGCGATCGCAGCGCTCGGGGTCGTCGTCAGTCTCGCGTTTATCCGCGAGCCGACGCACCGCGTCAGGATCTGGGAAGAAGTCGGCGGCGCTCCGCCGCTGGTGCCCGACCAGCCCTGACCGGCTGCAGCGGGACGACTGCGGGCAATCAGTCCCGCTGCTTCGGTATCGATTGTGGCCACGCAACCGGCCACTATTTCCCTGTTCCGGCGGCCGTTTGCTGTTTCTGCAGGAAATCTGCAGCAAACGTACGCCCGAACCCGTTGCGCCGCGCGGGTTTCCCGGCCGGCGGGGATGAATTTTGCAGCAAAAGAACAGCAAACTCCGCCGCCCCGCCATCTCCGACCCATTGCGCCGGAGTATTTGATACTCCCGCAATGTGGCGAAATTCCTGTCGTTGCCGGCTGATCGCCGCGGGCCGCACGGCGCGAGGGCAGCCGCTACCGGTGCGGTACCAATTTCAGCCAAAGGCGGCGCGTCTAAACATGCGCCTGCCGGCGGCCGTGCTCGACGCGGTAAAATCCAGGGCCAAGGCGCAGGGCGTTCCCGATACGCGGTTCATCCGCGAGGTGCTCGAACACGCGACAGCGGAACCGGAATAGCCCCTGTGCTGATTTTTCCACCCCGGCGGCTAATCGAAACGCCGGAGCGTTCCTACTTTATTCTTATCCCCATGATCCACAGCCCCAGCGACCGCGCCGCGATGGCCCCAGCGAACCGACCGCGCTAAAGTCCCGGTATGCAGCAGATCCGCATCCGCGGCGCGCGGGAGCACAATCTCAAGAACATCGACGCAGACCTGCCGCGCGACAGCCTGGTGGTGATCACCGGTCTGTCGGGGTCGGGCAAGTCGTCGCTTGCCTTCGATACGATCTACGCCGAGGGCCAGCGCCGCTATGTCGAGAGCCTCAGCGCCTATGCGCGGCAGTTTCTCGAACTGATGCAGAAGCCCGATGTGGATTCGATCGAGGGGCTGTCGCCGGCGATCTCGATCGAGCAGAAAACGACCTCGCGCAACCCGCGCTCGACGGTCGGCACGGTCACCGAGATTTACGACTACATGCGGCTGTTGTGGGCGCGGGTCGGCGTGCCGTATTCGCCGGCCACCGGCCTGCCGATCGTCAGCCAGACCGTGTCGCAGATGGTCGATCGCGTGATGGCAATGCCCGAGGGGGCGCGGCTCTATCTGCTGGCGCCGGTCGCGCGCCGCCGCAAGGGCGAATACCGCAAGGAATTTCTCGATTTTCAGAAGCGCGGGTTTCAGCGGGTCAAGGTCGACGGGCAGATGTACGAGGTCGACGAAGTCCCGCCGCTGAAAAAGAACATCGCGCACGACATTTCGGTCGTCATCGACCGTCTCGTGGTCGGCGCCGATCTCGGCAACCGGCTCGCCGATTCGTTCGAGACCGCGCTGGGCCTGGCCGACGGCATCGCTATCACGGAAAATGCGGATAGCGGCGAGGAGACGATCTTTTCGGCGAAGTTCGCCTGTCCGGTGTCGGGGTTTACGATCCCAGAGATCGAACCCAGGCTGTTTTCGTTCAACAACCCGTTCGGCGCCTGTCCGGCGTGCGACGGGCTCGGCACCAAACTGTATTTCGACCCCGATCTGGTCGTGCACGATCACGGGCGCACGCTGTCCGAGGGCGCGGTCAGCCCGTGGTCGCATTCGTCGTCGCCGTATTACGCGCAGACGCTCGAAAGCATCGCCCGGTATTACCGGCAGAGCATGCACACGCCGTGGCGCGACCTGCCGGCGAAGATGCGTCGCACGATCCTTTACGGCTCCGACGGCGAGCCGATCCGCATGACCTATGACGACGGGCTGAAACAATATTCGACCGAGCGGCCGTTCGAGGGCGTGCTGCCGAACATGGAGCGGCGGTTTCGCGAGACCGACAGCGCCTGGGTGCGCGAGGAACTGGGGCGCTACCAGAATTCGCGGACCTGCGAGGTGTGCCGGGGCGCGCGGCTCAAACCCGAGGCGCTGGCGGTCAAGGTCGCCGGCAGGAGCATCAGCGAGACGGCGGCGCTGTCGATCGCGGCGGCCTGCGATTGGTTTGCCGGCGTTTCCGAGACGCTGACCCCGGCGCAGCGCGAGATCGCCGCGCGCATCCTCAAGGAGATCAACGAGCGGCTCGGCTTTCTGCGCAATGTCGGGCTCGAGTATCTGACCCTGGCGCGCGCCTCGGGCACGCTGTCGGGCGGCGAGAGCCAGCGCATCCGGCTGGCGTCGCAGATCGGTTCCGGCCTGACCGGCGTGCTCTATGTGCTCGACGAGCCGTCGATCGGGCTGCACCAGCGCGACAACGCACGGCTGCTCGAAACGTTGAAGCGGCTGCGCGACCTGGGCAATACGGTGATCGTCGTCGAGCACGACGAGGAGGCGATCCGCGCCGCCGACTGGCTGGTCGATATGGGGCCGGGCGCCGGGGTGCATGGCGGCCATCTGGTCGCCGAGGGTACCCCCGATCAGGTCATGCGCGCCCCCGATAGCGTCACGGGGCAATACCTGACCGGGGTGCGGCGTATCGCGGTGCCGGAGACGCGGCGGCGCGGTCACGAGGGGCAGATCCTGCGGCTGATCGGCGCGCGCGGCAACAATCTGAAGGATGTTACGGCGGAAATCCCGCTCGGCGCCTTTTGTTGCGTGACCGGCGTGTCGGGCGGCGGCAAATCGACGCTGATCGTCGAGACGCTGTACAAGGCGCTCGCCAAACGGCTGAACAACGCGCGCGAAACGCCGGCGCCGTTCACCGCGCTCGAAGGGGTCGAGTTTCTCGACAAGATCGTCGATATCGACCAGTCGCCG
>JBFXDF010000223.1:0-6693 GCA_050181375.1 Alphaproteobacteria bacterium | reverse complement strand
GTACTACTCGACCCGGCCGGCCGACGCGCAGATGTGGCGCTGCAAGCAGGGCGTCCACGATTTCCTGCGCGCCTATTTCCACCACAAGAGCGCCGACTGGAAGGAGAACCGCCCGCACGAGCTTGCCGCGTGGAGCGCCGCGGAACTGGCGAAGATGCCGACCTACTACATCATGGACCTGTTCGACGACATGCCGGCCGCTGTCGCGAAGGAAATGCCGTCGGCGTCCGAGATCGCCGCCTGCCGCTGGCTGCCCGACAGCGAACTCGCGGTCTATGCCGGCGAATACGAGCGCAACGGCTTCCAGGGCGGGCTGAACTGGTACCGCTCGCGCACTTCGGGTGCGTTCGAATCGGAATTGCAGGTGTTTTCCGGCCGCACGATCGACGTGCCGTCGATCTTCATCTCAGGCAACAGCGATTGGGGTGTCTACCAGCGGCCCGGCGCGCTGGAAAAGATGCGCAGCGCGGCCTGCACCCGGATGGTCGGCGTTCACCTGCTCGACGGCGCCGGACACTGGGTGCAGCAGGAGCAATCCGAAGCGGTGAGCCGGCTCCTGGTCGAGTTTCTCGCGTCTACCGGGCTCGGTGCGTAGCGCCGGGCACAAAGCTGCCGTCGAGCCGGCGCGGCCGGCGGAGGCGGTGCGGCGGTGGATGGATCAGCACCCGCCCGCGCAGGCTTCGAGCTGATCGCGGAGCCGGTCACGGTCGAGGTATCGCCCGATCAGCACCAGCCGGCTTTCGGCCGATCCGGTCGGCGGCAATTCATCCAAGGTGAACCTGCCGCCCACCAGGTGAAAGAGGAGCCGCTTGTCGCAACCTTCCACCCGCAAAACGCCCTTGCTGCGAAAGACGTTGGGCGCCAAGCCCACGAGAAAGCGTTGAAACTTCTCCGCCGCGATAGGCCGTTCGATTGTGATCGAGAACGCGTCGAACCCGTCATCCGCCACATGATCCCGATCATGGCGGGCGTGCCCGTCAGGATTGCGCCGCTCGTTGAGGTAGCGATCCCAGTCAAAGCCGCGGATATCGAGGATCAGCGGCAACGGGACGCGGCAGTGGGTGGTTCGAACGATACGAGCATCCTGCTTGGTGTTTCGCAGTTTGTCCTCGATCGTCGTCAGATGTCCGGGCGCCGCGAGATCGCACTTGTTCAGCAGGATCATGTCCGCATAACGCAACTGGTTCTCGGCTGCCTTGCTGGTAAACAGGTCCAGGCTGAAATTGACCGCGTCGGCGACCGTCACGATCGAATCGACACGAACCCGATCGCGCAGTTCGGGGCGCATGAATGTCAGCACGATCGGCAGCGGATCGGCGAGGCCCGTACATTCGACGATGAGATGGTCCAACCGCGCGTGACGATCCAAAATCCGAACCACCGCGTCGGACAGGTCGTTGTTCAGCGAGCAGCAGATGCAGCCGTTGTTCAGCTCGATCATATCCCGATCGGCCGCGACGATCAGCTCCGCATCGATGCCGATTTCGCCGATCTCGTTGACGATGACGCCCGTTTTGACCCCGTGCCGGTTTGCCAGGATGTGGTTCAGCAGCGTCGTCTTGCCGCTTCCGAGGAAACCCGCGACGACCGTGACCGGCAGGCGCGCCGTATTGTCAGCAAGGCGCATCGGCGGCGAATGTGTAGCTGGTGCCGACCGCCGATTGGCTCACGGCATCTCCGAACGTGCTGGCCAGCGCGTGCAAGGCACGCCACCCGGTGCAGTGGCCGGCGATGATATGCTTGATGCCGAACGGCTGCAGCGCGGCGACGGTATCGGGAATAATGCGTTCCATGACGCCGCCCAGATGCAAGCCGCCCATCACGCAGTGTATCGGAATATCCGGAAACAGGTTTTTCACTTCGGTGCAGACATTGACGATGCCGGCATGCGAACAGGCGCTGAACACAATCAATCCCAGATCGCGCACATGCGCGACGACCATTCGCTCGTCCAGCAGGAGCGGGTCCGGGTGCCAGGGCGCATTGGGTCCGGTTCTGCACAGGTGATCGATACGGCCTTTCTCGAAGGCGGTCACCCGCGGAATTTCACCGCTGTAGTAGAACTGGCCGTCAAGCAGGAGCCGCTCCACGGGATCGTTGACAACGGTCGCGCCATGCCTCTCCAGCTCGGCCGGCAGAGGTACGTTAGCCACGGGGATTATCGCGCCATTGCTTAAACGTACCGCCCGCTCGTTAAACATATCGGGATTAACGTGAACCGTGACCCGTCCGCCTTGCCCGATTATGGCGTCGATCGCCGCCGGCAACGCGCCCATGTGGTCCCAATGCCCGTGTGTGATGGCGATGCACTCGATTTCGCCCAGCGGGATCCCGAGACTGGCGCAGTTGCGGATAAAGATCGCGCCCTCCGGTCCGGTGTCGAACAACACCGAGCGCCGCACGCCATCAACCTGTGACGTCAGGCGCAAACCGTAACCGAGATTGGCGCAAAGCAGCGCCTCGCCCGAGATCGTCTGCGCCCCGGCGCGCACGATGTTGGCGAACTCGGAAACCGCGAACAAGGTCTTGCTGACATAAGAGTCGCTGACATCGTCGGTCAAGACATCGGCGGTGAGCGCATCGATCGGCTTCAGGCGCGAACTGACGTCGGTCATCGTGATCCTGTCGTGCCACGTGTCGCAGCGATTGGCGAGCGGTCTGCCGCCATCCGCGCTTCTTCGAACAACAGCAACTTGTCATTCGCCCCGGAACTCGCTCCCGGATACTATCCAGCCTCGGAACCCGGACAGAAGCGGCTTTTTCATACAGCGGCAATAATCCCGGACGGTCATCGCCGAGCATGACGGCGCATCGCCGTTTGCCGATGGTTGGACGGTTTGGAAAATCTGGAACACCGCCAATGAGCGAGGACGATCCGTTTCTGTGGCTCGAGGAGATCGAGGGCGAGGCCGCGCTCGGCTGGGTCGCGCGGCAGAACGCGCGCACATCGGCCGCGCTCGACGGCGATCCGCGGTTTGACGCGCTGTACCGCGCCGCGCTCGAGGTGCTGACGGCCGCGGACCGCATCCCGTATCCGGCGTTTGTCGGCGATCGGCTGACCAATTTCTGGCAGGACGAGACCCATATTCGCGGGCTGTGGCGCGAGACGAGCCTCGCCTCGTTTGTGACAGCGGAGCCGGCATGGCGGACGCTGCTCGATATCGATGCGCTGTCCGCCGCGGAGGAGCGCAACTGGGTGTTTCAGGGCGCGGCGTCGGTGCCGCCCGACTACCGGCGGGCGCTTGTCAGCCTGTCGGACGGCGGCAAGGACGCCGCCGAGAAACGGGAATTCGACATCGCCGGCGGCGAGTTCGTCGATGGCGGATTCTTTCTGCCGGAAGGCAAGCAGAGCGCCGTCTGGCTCGACCGCGACACGCTGCTCGTCGCGCGCGACTGGGGACCGGGCACGATGACCCGATCCGGGTACCCGTTCGTGCTGAAGCGGGTCGGACGCTCGATGCCGCTCGCCGGCGCCGTCGAGATTTTTCGTGGCGGCCCCGACGATGTCAGCGTCGCGGCCAGCGTGCTGCGCGAGCCGGACGGGACGGCGCGCGGCATCCTCATTAATCGCCGCGTCGGTTTTTTCGACAGCGAGTGGCACCTGCTGGACGGGGCGGGTCCGATCCGGCTGGCGATGCCGGCGCGTTCGAGCTTTCGCGGCTTTGTCGCCGGGCAGATGATCTTCTCGCTCGAACAGGCGTGGGACGGGAGGCAAATCCCGGCCGGAGCGCTGGTGTCGCTCGATCTCGCCGCGTGCCTCGCGGAGCCGCGAAACGCGGCGCCCGATGTCATCGTGGCGCCGGGGCCGCGCGAGGCAATCGAGGATGTCGCGACGACGCGAAGCCGGCTGCTGGTGACGTTGTACCGCAATGTTCGCGGCGGTGCGGTCGCGTACCGTTTCGAGAATGGCGGTTGGATCGGCGGGAAGCTGCCGCTGCCCGAGCACGCCGCGGTGCAACTGGTCACGCCGAGCAAGCGGGACGAGCAGGTTTTTCTCGATATCGCCGGGTATCTCGCGCCGAATACGCTGTATCTGGCCGATCTCGCCGCGGCGACGGCGGAGCCGGTCAAGTCGCTGCCGCCGCGCTTCGGTGCCGCGAACCTCGCCGTCGAACAGTTCGAGGCGGCATCGGCCGACGGCACTGCGGTCCCTTATTCCGTCGTGCGCCCGAAGGCGATGCCGCTCGACGGAACGGCGCCGACGCTGCTTTATGGATATGGCGGATTTCAGGTGTCGCTGACCCCGTCCTATTCCGGCGTGCTCGGCAAGTTGTGGCTGGAACGGGGCGGGGTTTACGCGGTCGCCAATATCCGCGGCGGCGGCGAGTTCGGTCCCGGCTGGCACCGCGCCGCGCTGAAACGCGAGCGGATCAGGGCGTTCGAGGATTTCATCGCGGTCGCGGAGGACCTGATCCGCCGCAAGATCACGAACCCGCGCCGTCTCGGCGCGATGGGCGGATCGAATGGCGGGCTGCTGATCGGCGCGATGCTGACCCGGCGCCCCGAATTGTTCCACGCGGTCGTCATCCAGGTGCCGCTGCTCGACATGCTGCGCTATCACCGGCTGCTCGCCGGAGCGTCGTGGATGGCCGAATACGGCAACCCCGACGAGGCAGGCGAGGCCGAGTTCCTGCGTCGTATCTCGCCCTACCATAATCTGCGGCCGGGATTGCCCTACCCCGAACCGCTTTTCGTTACATCGACCAAGGACGACCGGGTGCATCCCGGCCACGCGCGCAAAATGGCGGCAAAGATGGCGGCGATGGACCTGCCATTCCTCTATTACGAGAACACCGAGGGCGGGCATGCCGCCGCGGCGACCCTGCGGGAGCGGGCACGCCGCCACGCGCTCGAATTCACCTATCTGACGCGGAAGCTGATGGATTAGCTCTATCGTTTCATTTCGAACCGTCATTCCCGCGAAAGCGAGAACCCAGGGCCAACGCACCGTCGCGTGCCCCTGGGCCCCCGCTTTCGCGGGAATGACGGGTTTTTTAGCGGCTCGGCATCGGAGGCGCCGCCGGCAAGCGTCAGAGCGGGGTCGCGAGCAGCGTCGGGACCGCGAACGTGTCGAGCAGCACCAGTTTGTCGGCGAAGCGCAGCTCTTGTCCGGCGCGGTCGAGGCGGTCGCGGTAGAGACCGGTCGCGAACAGCCTCGTCTCGCCCTCCTGGTCGGTGTGATAGACCGCGAACGGCGCCTCGATCTCGATCCGGGCGGTGTCGGCGGCGACGAGGCGGGGCAGGCCGATCAGGTGCCGGCTGGTATGGATGTTGTATTTGTTGGCCTGGCGCAGCGCCATGATGCGGTCTTCGAGCATCGCCCGGCTGTCGCACAGGATCAGCGCGAGCGGCAGGCCGGCATCGTGGTTCTCGCGCGGCACGACGGCGTAGCGGCACGCGGCGGCGAACAGCCCGAGCCAGTCGTCGTAACGGCCGAGATCGAGCAGCGCGCCGTATTCCGCCAGCAGCGCCTCAACGCCGAACCGGTCCGCGGCGGGCGAGGGCGTCACCGCACCGCGCCCTCGGGCTCGATGCCGAGCAGTTCCGAATAATACGACCAGAAGCCGCGCAGCGGCACGTCGTTGACCCGGTAGTCGCGATCCGAGATCGGACCGGCGCCGCCCAGTTCGATGATGCTCGCGCGGTCGGGGGCGGGGCGCGAGGCGCGCTGCACGATCTCGATCGCCTCGCCGTCCTCCATCGAGACGAGACCGGCCGGGCCGACCAGATTTGCCTGGCGCAGCCGGTGCGCGGTCATCTCGGGCGGGTCGTCCTCGTAGCCGAGGATTGTCTGGTGCACCTCGACCAGATCGACGCCGCGGGGGCGGATCTGGCGGATCGCGAGGCTGTTGCCGATGACCGCCAGCACCGTGCCGGGGAAAATCGAGGTGATGATCAGGCTCAGCCGGTCGCTCCGGTCGGGGTGAAACTTGACGAGGTCGGGCTCGCGCAAGGTCAGAAAATCGTTGCGGATGCGCGCGCCGTTGTAGGCGCCGCGGGCCGCGTCCGCCGTGTCGCTGTCGGCCTCGGCCCAGGTGACGTTGTGGCGGTGGCGCGGGTCCATCCTGACCCCGCCGACCTGCGTCGCGCGATCGAGCCCGAAGGTGACAAGAAACTCGTGCAGCAGGCTCGCGTGATAATTGTCGCGCGTGTTCTCGGCATAGAGCTTCCAATTGGCGCGGATGCGCTGCCTCGTGTACCCGAGCACCGTTACCGGTTTGTGCAGGATGCGCCCGATCTCGGCGACGATCGGCGCCCCGAGATAGTCATCGAGCGGCTCGGCCTCCTCTGACAGGGTGGCGAAGATCGCGCCGTTGACGCGTTCGACCCGCAGGCGCGCCAGGCCGTGCCGGCCCATGTCGAAGGACGGGTCGAACCCGCCCTTGCCGCGCACTCCGCGGCGGAACGGGATCGCGGTCAAGCCGCCGTCGAGAGCGTAGCACCACTGGTGATAGATGCAGACATGCTCGGCCGCGTTTCCGGCCGTCTCGCGCCGCACCAGCGCGCCGCGATGGGCGCAGCGGTTGACAAAGGCCTTGACCTCGCCGTCGCGGTCGCGGTTGACGATGACCGGTGTGTCGCCGAGCCAGCCGGCGCGGAAGTCGCCCGGAGTGGGGATCTCCGCGTCGAGCGCGAGATAGGTCCACACCGGCCCGCGGAAGATCGCCTCCTGCTCGCGGGCGTAAAGCTCGG
>JBFXDF010000222.1:0-6702 GCA_050181375.1 Alphaproteobacteria bacterium | reverse complement strand
CTACACGCCGGCTGGGAAACACGAGACGATGAACAGCTACGACTATATCGTGGTCGGGGCCGGTTCGGCGGGGGCGGCCGTGGCGCACCGGTTGTCGGCCGATCCGCGCAACAAGGTGCTGCTGCTCGAAGCCGGGGCGCCGAGCCATCCGTGGTCGTTCATCCCGGTCGGCTCGGCGCGGCTGATCAAGAACCCGGCCGCCAACTGGCTCTATTCGTCGGAGCCGGAGGCCAACACCAACGGCCGCCGCATTCCGGTGCCGCGCGGCAAGCTGCTCGGCGGGTCGAGTTCGATCAACGGCATGGCCTTCGTACGCGGTCAGGCGCAGGACTTCGACACCTGGGCGCAGATGGGCAACCGCGGCTGGAGCTACGAGGAGGTCCTGCCCTTCTTCAAGCGGATGGAGAGCTATGCCGGCGGCGGCGACGACGCCTATCGCGGCCGCGGAGGTCCGCTGCGTGTCACGAACCCGCAGCCGGCCGAGCCGATCTTCCGGGCGCTGATCGAGGCGGCGGGGCAGGTCGGCATCCCGCACAACCCCGACTATAACGGGGCCCGCCAGGAAGGCATCGCGATGAGCCAGGCGACGATCGCCCGGGGCCGCCGCATGAGCACCGCGCGCTGCTATCTCGACCCGATCCGCAACCGGCAAAACCTGCATATCGAGACGGGCGCGCTGGCCGAGGCACTGGTGCTCGACGGCAGGCGCTGCACCGGGATCCGCTACTCGGTCGGCGACGACCGGCGCGAGGCCGCCGTCTCGCGCGAGATCGTGGTCTGCGGCGGCACGATCAACTCGCCGCAATTGCTCGAACTGTCCGGCATCGGCCAGCCCGAGCGGCTGCGCGATGCAGGCATCGAGGTCCGCCAGCCGCTGCCGGGAGTGGGCGAGAACCTGCGCGACCACTACGCGCCGCGCACGCGCTGGCTGGTCGGCAAGAAGGGCGTCACGTTCAACGACCGCGCGCGGGGCCTCGGCATGGTCTATCAGGCGATGCGGTACGCGCTGTTTCGCAAGGGGTTCCTCGCGAGCGTCGGAGCGCCGATGCGGGCCTTCGTGTGCTCGCGCGAGGGGCTGGACGCTCCGGACCTGCTGCTCGGCTGGGTTCCGATGCTGACCGAACCGACCCCGAAAGGCCCGCGCATCGCGAAGCAGTCGGGCTTCACCTGCTATGCCCATCCGATGCGGCCCGAGAGCCGGGGGAGCATTCACGTCATTTCGGCCGACCCGCGCCGTCCGCCCGCGATCAATTTCAATTTCCTGTCGGCGCCGCCGGATGCCGAGCTGACCGTAAAGGCGATCCGCGTCGCGCGCGCGGTCATGACCGCGCCGGCGATGGCGCCGCTGCTTTTGACCGAGGACGCTCCCGGCGCCGATCGGGTCACCGACGACGCGATCATCGACTGGGTAAAAAACGCGGCCGAAACGACCTACCACCCGGTCGGAACCTGCAAGATGGGATCGGACCCGATGGCGGTTGTCGATGCCGAGCTTCGCGTGCACGGGATCGCGGGCCTGCGGGTGGCGGATGCGTCGATCATGCCGACGCTGACATCGGGGAACACCAACGCGCCGTCGATCATGATCGGCGAAAAAGCGGCGGATATGGTGTTGAAAGCTGCCTGAGCCGGACGGCGGACGGGGCGCCCCTACCCTTTCGGCCGTGCGGCGCGAAACGCGGCCCACAACGCGGCGATGATGCCGGCCAGCGTCGTCCCGCCAACGACCAGCAGGATCATGCCCTCGGAGCCGACAAGTCTTTCCCCGGCGCGCGCGAGCGCATCGCCCGCCAGCAGCAGCATTGGCGCCCAGACCAGCGCCGATGTCACGTTGGCGATCCAGAACAGGCGTGGCGGCATGCGCATCATTCCGGCGGCGAGCGGTATCACGGCGCGTATCGGGCCAAAGAAGCGGCCGATGAACACGCTTTTGCCGCCGTGCCGGCGAAAGAATTCGACGCCGCTTGCGAGCAGCTCCGGCCGCCGCGTGAACGGCCAGATCGCGGTCAGCCGGCCGCCGAACCACCATCCGATCCAATAGGATACCGTGTCCCCGAGCACCGCGCCGAGCACCGCTCCGATCGCGATCGGCCAGAGCGACAAGTCGCCGCTTTTGATCAGCACCCCGGCGGCGACCAGCAATGTCGTGCCCGGAAACGCCAGGCCGAGGAACACAAACGACTCGCCGAAAGCGGTGATGAACATGACCGCGATCGCCCATTCCTGATGCAGTTTGATAAAGTCGATCAGCTGCCGGGCGAAGTCTTCCATTCTTTCCGTCGCGGCGGGGTGCGGTTCCCGCTATATGCGGGCCGGCCGCATGCCTTGCAACGCCGCCATCCCAAGCCCAAGGAAGGGACGCGCTTGACCCGTTACGAGAAATCCGCCGCCGATTGGCGCGACGACATCTTCGCGGCGCTCAAGGCCGCCGACATCAGGCAGGTCGGCTATGTGCCGGATGCCGGGCATTCGCGGCTGATCGATTTGTGCGAGGCCGATCCGGCGATCCGCGCCGTCCGACTGACGAGCGAGGAGGAGGGGATCGGGCTCGCGGCCGGGGCGTGGCTTGGCGGCCAGCGCACCGCGCTGCTGATGCAGTCGAGCGGCGTCGGCAACTGCGTCAACCTCTTGTCGCTGGCGAAATCGTGCCGCTTTCCGCTCACAATGCTGGTCACGATGCGCGGCGAATGGGGCGAGTTCAACCCGTGGCAGGTGCCGATGGGCACAAAGACGCAGGCCGCGCTCGAAATGATGGATGTGCTGGTCTATCGCGCCGAGCGCGCCGAGGATGCCGGCGAGACCGTGACAGCGGCGCTCGACATAGCGTTCAACGGCGACCTCGCGACCGCCGTACTGCTGTCGCAGCGCCTGATCGGCGCCAAGAGGTGGGTGAAATGAGCGGTCCCGCGGAGACAAGCCAAGGCAACGACCCGCGTCTCGATCGCCGAGCGGCGATGCGCGCCTTGCTCGATGGTCGCGGTGATCTCCTGCTCTTAACCGGGCTCGGCTCGACAACGTACGACGCCGCCGCGGTCGCCGATGACGAGCGCAACTTCTACCTGTGGGGCGCGATGGGCGCGGCGTCGATGGTCGGGCTCGGCCTCGCGCTGGCGCGGCCCGAGCGCCGGGTGCTGGTCGTGACCGGCGACGGCGAGATGCTGATGGGGCTCGGGGCGCTCGCCACGATCGGCGTGCAGCAGCCGCCGAACCTGGCGATCGTCGTCTTCGACAATGGCCGCTATGCCGAGACCGGCATGCAAAGAAGCCACACCGATTTCGGCGTCAGCCTGACCGGCGTCGCGCGCTCCTGCGGGATCGACGCGGTGTTCGATGTTACCGATGCGGCGGGGTTGCGGGATTTCGCGGCGCTGCTGCCCCGGTTCGAGCGGACGATGTTCGCGCGGGTGGCGATCCGCGCCGACGAGCCGCCGCGCGTGCTGCCGTCGCGCGACGGCGTGTTTCTGAAAAACCGCTTCCGCCGCGCCGTCGCCGAATCGCCCGGATCTCCGATCGGGAGAACCTAATAAAGCCGGCCGCCATCCGGCACCGGCCGCTCCGGTCCGATCAGCACGACCGCGCCATCGTCGTCGGGGAAGCCGAGGACGAGAACCTCGGACATGAATTTGCCGATCTGTTTCGGCGGGAAATTGACCACCGCCGCGACCTGTCGGCCGACCAGCGAATTTGCGTCGTAATGGCGGGTCAATTGCGCCGAGGAGCGCTTCAGGCCGAGTTCCGATCCGAAATCGATCGTCAGTTTCAACGCGGGCCGGCGCGCCTCGGGAAACGGTTCGGCCGCCACGATCGTACCGACCCGGATATCGACTTTCATGAATTCGTCGAAGCTGATCGTCATTGCTCCCCGCGCAGCTTTGGCTTGCCGTGAGGTAACTCAAACACCGCCCAGAGAAGTCAGAACGGGATCTCGTCGTCCAGCTCGTCGCGGGTGCCGCGGCCGCGGCCGCCGCCACCCATTCCGCCGCCCATTCCGCCACTGGCGCCCGACGGTCCGGTGCCGCCGTAGCGCGGCGAGTCGCCGGGACCGTAGCCGTCGTCGTAGCCGGAATCCATGGCGCCGGCCCCGCCGCCGCGGCCACCGGCGCCGTCCAGCATCGTCAGATCGCCGCGAAAACGGCCGAGCACCACCTCGGTCGTATAGCGGTCCTGACCCTGCTGGTCCTGCCATTTGCGCGTCTGCAACTGGCCCTCGACATAGATTTTGGAGCCCTTGCGCAGGTACTTGTCAGCGATGTCGACCAGGCGGTCGTTGAAGATCGAGATGCGGTGCCATTCGGTGCGCTCCTTGCGCTCGCCGGAGGCCCGGTCGCGCCACGTCTCCGATGTCGCGAGGTTCAAGGTCGCGACGCGCGTGCCGTCCTGGGTCGAGCGGATTTCCGGGTCGCGGCCGAGATTGCCGACCAGGATCACCTTGTTGACGCTGCCTGCCATCGGGTCACCATTGCGTTGGGTCGATATTGCCGTGCATCCTACCCGGTTCCCGCATTGTTCCCACGCGAATTTTTAGGCGTCGTCGCATCGCAGCGCCGCCACGACGCGGCGGCGCAGCGTTTCGGGCGGCGCGAAAAAATCGTCGCCGAGGTCGAGCGCCGGCTTCGGCCGCTCGCGATGCACCTCGCCGCCGCGTTGGCGGGCGATGTCGGCGAGGCGTTCGGCAACAGCGGCGGGGCCGGTGAAGACGATCGCCTCGACCCCCTCGCGCAAGGCCGCTTGCGCGGCGCCGGCGTCGTCTCCGCAATCGAGCAGCGTCGCGGATGGGACTGCCGCTGGGGCCGCCGATGCCGCTTTGCGCGCCGCCGCGATCACCTCGCGCCACCAGCCGGCGCCGGCCGACAGCCCGGCATCGACGGCACTGAGCAGCAGAACCGGCCGCCCCGCTTCGGCCGCCGCTTCGAGCGTGGCGATGGCGTGCGTCAGCGAATGAACGACGATCGCGGTTGTCGCGGACATTGCGTCACTTGAACTCGAATCGCGGCAGTTCGCCCGGCAGCGGCGGCGGCGCCTCGATGCGTATCTTGCTGGGGTCGACTTTCGGGCCGTGATCGAGCGAGGAGAGCACGAGGCTGGGAAACCCGATCAGCACCGCCACCATGATCAGCTGAATGGCGACAAACGGGATCGCGCCCCAATAAATCTGCGCCGTCGTAATCGGCGCAATGACCTGACCGGTGACGCGATCAATTGTCTCGCGGCTCGGCGCGACGCTGCGCAGGTAGAACAGCGCAAACCCGAACGGCGGGTGCATGAACGAAGTCTGCATGTTGACGCCGAGCAAGACGCCGAACCAGATCAGATCGATGCCGAGCTTGTCGGCGACCGGCGCGAGTAGCGGGATGATGATAAAGGCCAGCTCGAAGAAATCGAGAAAGAAGGCCAATACGAAGACCATCAGATTAACGGCGATCAGGAACCCGAGCTGACCTCCGGGCAGGCTTGTCAGCAGGTGCTCGACCCACAGATCGCCGTTGACGCCGCGGAATACGAGCGTAAACACCGACGCGCCGACCAGAATAAAGATGACGAACGCCGACAGCCGCGCCGTCGAATCCATTGCCTGGCGCAGCAGCGCCCAGGTCAGCCGGCGCTTTACGAGCGCCATGACCAGCGCCCCAGTCGCGCCCATCGCGCCGCCCTCGGTCGGGGTCGCGATCCCGACAAAGATCGTCCCGAGCACGAGAAAGATCAGCGCCAGCGGCGGCATCATGACGATCACCACCTGCGCCGCCAGGCGGCTCAGCAGACGCAGGCGGAACACCTGGTCGGCGAGCGCCGCGACATAGGCGCCAAGCCCTGCCAGCCCCGCCGCCCAGATCGGGTGCATGCTCCGGGTCAGGAGCCAGGCGGCCCCAACCGCGAGCGCGATCACGACGAACAGCGACAGATAACCGGCCCGGCCGCTGTCTTCGCGCAAATTCAGCGCGTCGGGCGGCAACGCGGGCGCCGCCTCCGGCTGGATCACCGTCTTTGCGAACACGAACACAGCGTAGAGCGCCGCCAGCATCAGCCCCGGGATGAACGCGCCCTGGTACATGTCGCCGACCGAGCGGCCGAGCTGGTCGGCCATCACGATCAAGACGAGGCTCGGCGGGATGATCTGCGCCAGCGTCCCCGACGCGGCGATCACGCCGGCGGCGAGCGGCCGGTCGTAGCCGTAGCGCAGCATAATCGGCAGCGAAATCAGCCCCATCGAGATGACCGAGGCGGCGACGACGCCGGTTGTCGCCGCCAGCAGCGCGCCGACAAACACGACGGCATAGGCGAGGCCGCCGCGCACCGGACCGAACATCTGGCCGACGGTTTCGAGCAGATCCTCGGCCATGCCGCTGCGTTCGAGGATCAGCCCCATGAAGGTGAAGAACGGGACCGCCAACAGCGTGTCGTTGCGCATGATCCCAAAGACGCGCTCGGGCAAGGCCTGAAACAGCTGCGGCTGCAACAGACCGAGATCGATCGCGAGCAGGCCGAAAAACAGCCCGTTGGCAGCCAGCGCGAACGCCACCGGGTAGCCGAGCAGCAGGATGACAACGAGCGCGCCGAACATCAAAGGCGCCATGTTGGCGACCAGAAAGGCACTCACGAGAGGGTGCCCACAAACGGTTCCTTGGGCACTGCTCCTCGGCGACCGGCTCATGGTGTTTTTCGAGCGGGTCCGGGATGCGGCCGAGCAGGAACGCGATCCGTTTG
>JBFXDF010000221.1:0-6728 GCA_050181375.1 Alphaproteobacteria bacterium | reverse complement strand
CGACGCAGCTGTGGATGCTGTTCGCGGCCCGCGGCTTCGCCGGAGCCTGCGCCGGCAACATCGCGGCCGCGCAGGCCTATATCGCCGACGTGACCCCGCCCGAAAAACGCGCCAAGGGGATGGGGATGATCGGCGCGGCGTTTGGCCTCGGCTTTATCATCGGGCCGGCGCTGGGCGGCGCGATCGCCGGCAACGACATCGCGACCGCCGACCTCGCGACCCCCTGCCTGATCGCCGCCGGCCTGTCGTTCGCGGCCTTTCTCGGCGTCATGCTGCTGCTCCCCGAGAGCCTGACCGGGCCGGCGCACGGCAATCGCCGCGGCCGCGTCGCGGCGGCGCGGGCAGCCCTGTCGCACCCCGGCCTCGGCCGGCTCCTGATGGTGTTTTTCCTGGTGATCCTCGCCTTTTCCGGAATGGAAACGGTCTTTGCATGGTGGGCGATCGCGCAGTTCGGCTGGGGACCGCGCCCGACCGGGTTTGTTTTCTTCTATGTCGGGCTGCTGTCGGCGGCGATGCAGGGCGGGCTGATCGGGCCGTTGACGCGGCGTTTTGGCGAGGAACGGCTGATGCTGGCCGGGTTCGGTCTGATCGCGCTCGGGCTGCTGGTGATGCCGTTCGCCGCCGCGCTGCCGTTGCTGCTCGGCGCCGTCAGCGCGCTGGCGCTCGGCATGGGGCTGACGCAGCCCTCGATCAACAGCTTGATTTCGCGCCGCGCCGGGGCCGACCGGCAGGGCGAGGTGATGGGCGTGGCGCAATCGGCCGGCGCTCTCGCGCGGGTCCTCGGGCCGCTCGCGGCCGGCGCGCTGTTTGCCGAGTTCGGCCGCAACTCCCCGTTTCTGTGGGGGGCGGTGCTGGTCGCGACGGCGCTGGCGCTCGGCTGGCGGCTGCCCCGCGCAATCGGCGCGCCGGTCGCCGCGGGACCACAAAAGCCGGTCGGAGCCGGCGAGTGAGCGGCATCCGATGAGCGTAGCCGCATGAGCCCGAGGGGCGCCCGGATCGTCGGGCGCTCGTCTATTTCCGGCCTGCCCGAACCGGACGAGCGGCTCGGCGAGGGCCTGCGCGCGCTGCGCGGCCTCGCGCCGTATCTGTGGCCGCGCGACTCGCTCGAATTGCGGGCGCGCGTCGTGCTCGCGGTCGCGCTGCTCATCGCCGGCAAGCTCGTCAACATCACGATCCCGCTGTTCTACAAGCACGCGGTCGATGCGTTATCCGCGCCGCGTCCCGAGCTGATCGCGGTGCCGGTCGCGCTGATCCTGGCCTACGGCGCGGCACGCGTCCTGTCGCAGGGCTTCAACGAGCTGCGCAACGCCGTCTTCGCCAAGGTCGGACAGCGCGCGGTGCGCCGTCTCGCGCTCTCGACATTCCGGCACATCCATGCGCTGTCATTGCGCTTTCATCTCGAACGGCGCACCGGCGGTCTGGCGCGCGCGGTCGAGCGCGGCACGGCGGGGATCGAGTTCCTGCTGACCTTCATGCTGTTCAACGTGATCCCGACATTGTTCGAGATCGCGGTGGTCTGCGCGATCCTGTGGCGGCTCTACAACTGGACCTTCGCGCTGGTGACGCTGGCGACGATCGTCGCTTATGTGAGCTTTACCTTTGTCGTCACCGACTGGCGCATCCGCTTCCGGCGCGAGATGAACACGCGCAACACCGAGGCAAACACAAAGGCGGTCGACAGCCTGCTCAATTACGAGACGGTCAAATATTTCGCCAACGAAGCGCACGAGGCCGAGCGCTACGACCGGGCGCTGCATGCCTATGAGAGGGCCGCCGTCAAAAGCGAGACGACGTTGGCGGCGCTCAATATCGGCCAGGGAGCGATCATCGCCTCCGGGCTGATCGGCGTGATGATCCTGGCCGCGCGAGGCGTCGCGGCGGGCGGGATGACGGTCGGCGATTTCGTGCTGGTCAACACCTACCTGCTGCAGCTCTACACGCCGCTCAATTTTCTCGGCATGGTGTACCGCAACATCAAGCAGTCCCTGACCGATCTCGAACAGATGATGGCGCTGTTGAAGATCGCGCCCGAGATCGAGGACCGGTCCGGCGCGCCGCCTCTCGCGGTATCGCGCGGCGCGGTGCGCTTCCGCCGTGTCGATTTCCATTACGACAAGCGACGCCCGATCCTGCGCGATGTCGATTTCGCGATGCCGCCGGGGTCGAAATTCGCGATCGTCGGGTCGAGCGGCGCCGGCAAATCGACGATCGCGCGTCTACTGTTCCGTTTTTACGATCCCGAAGCCGGCGCGATCGAAATCGACGGCCAGGACATCAGCACCGTCACGCAGGACAGCCTGCGCCGCGCAATCGGCGTCGTGCCGCAGGACACGGTGCTGTTCAACGACACGATCTTTTACAATATCGCCTATGGCCGCCCCGGCGCCGGCCGCGCCGAGGTCGAGGAAGCCGCCCGCCACGCGCGCATCCACGACTTTATCGAGACGCTGCCGGACGGCTACGAGACAATGGTCGGCGAGCGCGGCCTCAAGCTCTCGGGCGGCGAAAAACAGCGGGTCGCGATTGCGCGCGTCGTGCTGAAGGCGCCGCACATCCTGATTTTCGACGAAGCGACCTCGGCGCTCGACACGAAGACCGAACGCGAGATCCAGGCGAGCCTCGCCGAAGTCGCGATGCACCGCACGACGCTGGTCATCGCGCACCGGCTATCGACGGTCATCGACGCCGACCAGATCCTCGTGCTGGAAGCCGGCCGCATCGCCGAGCGCGGGACCCATTTCGAGTTGCTGGCCCGCCGCGGTCTCTACGCGACGATGTGGGCGCGGCAGCAGGAGGCCGCGGCCCGCGAGGCGGCGTTTGCCGCAAAATGACCGCGTTGCGCATGTTTGCGAAACCTTTTCATCCACTTTTCCGTTTTTGGACATTGCTCATGGGTGGCTCAACCTGATGACCCGGATTTGCAACATTCTCGTTGTCGAGGACGATGATTCGGTGCGCGCGTTGCTCGGCGACGTGCTCGACCACGCCGGCTACGAATTCGCACTGGCGCGCGACGGCGCGGAAATGCGCGCCCTTCTCGATAGCGACATGTTCGACGTCGCGATCATCGACATTTCGCTGCGCGGCAGCGAGGACGGTTTTGCCCTGGCCGAGGTGGCCGGCGATAAAGGCTGCGGCGTCGTGCTGACGACCGGCGATCCGGAGCGCCGCGTGCGGCTCGAGGCGAGCGGCCGGCGATATCTGATGAAGCCGTTCCGGATGAAGCAATTGACCGATCTGGTCGACGAAATCCTGCGAGACAACGCGGCGTTGTGCGCCCGCCGCCCGCCGCCCGCGGCGACGCTCAGCGCCCAGGGATAGAGGCCGGGGTAGAGGCCAGGGATAGGGCCAGGCCGCGGCGCCCCGCGCCGATTGCCGCGCGTCGCCTCCGTCTGCGCGCGACAGCGGTCGGGATTATATTGATCTGCGTCATTTGAGGGGCGCCCGGCGCCGGTAATCCCTAGCGGCGGGAGCGCGGGCGGCATTACGGAGGGCGGCGATGAGGTTCGGATTGTTCGGCGGCGCGCGGGCGCGTGGCGGACCGGCGGGGGACAGCGACGGCTACCACGATTTCATCCGCTACGTGATCGCCGCCGAGGAGCTTGGCTTTTCGAGCGTCTTCCTGGTCGAGCACCATTTCACCGGGTTCGGGCAGGTCTCGGCGTCGCTGAACCTGCTGTCCTATCTGGCGGCGCGCACCGCGACGATCCGCCTCGGCACCGCGGTCGTCGTGCTGCCCTGGCACAACCCGGTGCTGGTCGCCGAGGAGGCCGCAACGCTCGATCTCTTGTCGAACGGACGGCTCGATTTCGGCGTCGGCAAGGGGTATCGCCCGTACGAGTTTTCCGGCTTCTGCATCAAGCAGGACGAGGCGACGGCGCGGTTCGACGAGGCGATCGACGTGATCCGCAAGGCGTGGACCAGCAAGGGCCGCTTCTCATACGAGGGCAGGTGGTGCCGCTACGACAACATCGTCGTCGAGCCGGCCCCGATACAGCAGCCGCACCCGCCGTTCTGGATGGGCGCCGGCAGCCCGGAATCGATCCGCCGCGCCGCCCGCGAGGGCTACAACCTGCTGCTCGATCAGATCGCGCCGGTCGACGTGATCATCGAGCGGGTGCGGGTGTTCCGCGAGGAGTGCGAGGCGGTCGGGCGGCCTTACGACCCGATGATGGTCGGGGTCACGCGCGGCTTGCAGATCGTGCACAACGACGAGGAGCGGCGGCGCGCGATCGTGACCCGGCGCGAGGTCTTGAAGAATATCGGCGACCTGGCGCGCGGCCCCGGCGCCGAGCGCTATCACCAGATCAAGGACGACCCCGACAATTTCGAACTCGACGACGCGCCGCTGCTCGGCACGCCGGAAGAGATCATCGAGCGGCTGAAGCGGCTCGAGGCGGGCGGCGTCGAAAACGTGCTGTTCGCCGCGCCGGGCGCCTCGATCGCCGGCCTGCGCACCTTCGCCGAGGAGATCATGCCGGCGTTCGACCAGAGCCCGCTGCGATTGGCGCAGGTGTAGCGGCTACGCCGACTCGGCGCGCAGCAGTCCGATCAAGCGGCTCACGTCGGGCTGGCGGCGGAAATCGCGGATCAGGTCAAGCAGCGGCGCGATGCGGGCCTCGGGTAGACCCGAGGCCGGGACGAGGGCGCGAAATTTTGCGTCGATATCGGCCCAGTCGATGCCGAGGAGGCCCGAGCCGGTCGGGGCGTAGACGGTATTCGCGACCTCGCGCCCGTCGCGCGTGCGGATCGTGACCGTCGCGCCTTGGCGGTAGCGTTCGGTGTTTTCGGTCGGCTCCGGGCCGACCCGCACCTTGTCGATCAGCGCGTGGATGACCGGATCGGCGATCTTCGCCGCACCGGCGTGCTCCCAGGAAAACCGGCGGTCGGCGACACCGGCGGCGGTGAAATAGGCCGGGCTGTGCGCCATGTCGATCAGGTCGGCCGGGTGCAGCGGCCCCGACAGCGCGGTCAGGCCGGGGCGCGAAACGGTGATGCTCTCGACTTCTTTCGCCGCGATATTGCCCTCGCGCGCGGCATTGGCGGCGGCCTCGGCGAGCGCGTGATAGGGGTGCCCGCCGGGCACCAGCTTGACGGCCATGTCGGTGACGATGTCCCACGACTCGCCGAAACCGCTGGTCGCGAGCCGCGCCGCTTTCGCGCCGTCGGTTCCGCCGAACGCCTCGAAATAGCCCTGCTTTATTTCGAGGACGCGCTCCTCGCAGGTAAAGCCGCGGCGCGCCGCCTCGGCCGCCTGGATGCCGAGCAGCGTCGCGTTGCCGCAATTGTACTCGCGCGCGACGCTGGTATCGGCCGCCTTGGCGAGGCCGCCGGCCGAGGTCGCGGCGAGGCCGATCGCATGCGTTGTTTGCCCGGCATTGAGGCGGAGCAGCCGCGCCGCCGCGCCGGTCGCCGCGAAGATCGCGCGCGTCGAGCCGTGGAACCCGCGTGTCCGGGCGTCGGGCACCGCGTCGATGATGTGCCCGGCGAGTTCGTAGCCGAGCACGATCGCCGCGAGCACGTCCGCGCCGCTGGCGTTGTTGTGCTCGGCGATGGCCAGCGCGGTCGCGGTCAAGGGCGTGCCGCAATGCACGATGTTGCGCAGATCGCTGTCATCCGAGGCCGCCGCGTCGCTCATCACCGCGTTGGCCTGCGCCGCGCTCGTCACCGGCAGCCTGGGGCCGCTGTCGAACCACACCGAGGCCTCAGCCGCGCCGCCGCGCTCCTTCGCCATGTCGCGGACGATGGCGGCGGATTGGATGGCGCGGCCGGCGGCGGCGCTGGCGAGCGTGCTGGCGATCAGCATCGCCGCGTGCTCAACGGTCTGGACCGGCAGATCGCCGATCTTGCTGCCGGTGATGAAATCGGCCAGCTCGCGCGCCGTGCTCATAGCATATGCCTCATCGCCACGGTTGAGTTCGCCGCGCCGGGCTGCCAAGCTTACCCCGTTGTCCGGGCTGGCCCGGCGCAGCCAAACAGGAGGAGACGAGCATGGCCATGTCAATCGGGCACGTCCACATCAAGACGTATGACCCCAAGAAGACGGCCCAGTTCTACATCGATAATTTCGGTGCGACGATGAAGAACGAGGCCCCAAACGGCAACATCCAGCTCGATCTGTGCGGGCTGCAGCTCAACGTCACGACGATCAGCGCGGCCCAGAACCGCAAGCAGATGATGGGGATCGAGCATATCGCGCTGCAGACCGACGACTATGCCAGCGCGATCGCAAAACTCCGCAGCAACGGCGCCCACGTCATGCTGGAGCAGGTCAATAACGGCCGCCACGTCGCCTTTATCGAGGCCCCGGACGGCGCGCAGATGGAGCTGATCGAGAAGGTGTAGGCTGACGGCTTCGCTCAACTCGTTCATAGCCGGGCTTGGCCCGGCTATCCACGAGACCCGGCGATCAGCCATGCGGCTTTCTCGTGGATGCCCGGCCCAGGGCCGGGCATGGACGATCTGGGAACAAACAGAATGGCCCTGAAGGACAAAATCGCGTTCGGCATCTCGCTGCCGCACCGCTCGCCCGACCGGATCGACATCGAGGACGTAAAGCAGGTCGCGCAACGGGCCGAGGCGCTCGGGTTTCGTGATCTGTGGGTGACCGAGAACTCGCTCGACCACGTCAACTGCTTCGATCCGGTGGTGATCCTGACTTACGCCGCGGCGGTGACGAGCAAAATCCGGGTCGGCGGCGCGGTGGTCGTGGTGCAGATCCACTGCCC
>JBFXDF010000220.1:0-6730 GCA_050181375.1 Alphaproteobacteria bacterium | reverse complement strand
CGCGATATTACTGGACGCGTTCGATAACGGTGGCGATCCCCTGGCCGACGCCGACGCACATCGCGACCAGCGCGTAGCGGCCGCCGCTGCGCTGCAGCTGCCGCGCCGCGGTCAGCGCGATGCGCGGACCCGAGGCGCCGAGCGGATGCCCGATCGCGATCGCGCCGCCGTTCGGGTTGACCCGGCTGTCGTCGAACGGGACTTCGAGACCCCGCAGACAGGCGAGCACCTGCGCCGCAAAGGCCTCGTTGATCTCGATCACGTCGATGTCGTTGAGCGAGAGACCGGCGCGTTCGAGCGCCTTTTTCGCGGCCGGCACCGGGCCGAACCCCATGATGCGCGGCTCGACCCCGGCGACCGCGCTCGACAGGATGCGTGCGATCGGCTGGGCGCCGGCGGCATCGCCGGCCTTTCGGCTGGCGACGATCATCGCGACCGCGCCGTCATTGATGCCCGAGGCGTTGCCGGCGGTCGTCACCCCGTCCTTGAACAATGGGCGCAGCTTGGCGAGCGCCGCCATGTCGGTGCCGGGGCGCGGGTGCTCGTCCTCGGAGACGGCGACCGGGCCGGCGCGGCCGGCAGGCACCTCGACCGGGGTGATCTCGCCGGCGAAAAACCCGTCCTGCTTGGCGGCGGCGTATTTGCTTTGCGATCCCGCGGCGAAGGTGTCGGCCGCCTCGCGGGTGATCTGATAGTCGCGCGCCAGATTGTCGGCGGTCTCGGGCATCGTGTCGGCGCCGAAGCGGCCCTCGACCTTCGGGTTCGGGAAGCGCGCCCCGATCGTCGAGTCGAACACCCTGGCGTCGCGGCTGAACGGCGCCTCGGCCTTGCCCATCACAAACGGGGCGCGGCTCATGCTTTCGACGCCGCCGGCGACGAACACGTCGCCCTCGCCGCAGGTGATCGCCTGCGCCGCCATCGCGATCGCGTTGAGGCCAGAGCCGCAATTGCGCTGCAGCACCGAGCCGGGGATCTCGATCGGCAGGCCGGCGACCAGCGCCGCGTGGCGCGCGACGCAGCGGCTGTCCTCGCCGGCCTGGTTGGCGCAGCCGACGACGACATCCTCGATCTTTTCCGGCGCGAAGCCGCTCTCGGCGACGACCTTGGCGATGACGCCGGCGAGCATATCGTCGGGGCGGAGTTTGGCGAGCGCGCCGGCGTGCCGTCCGAACGGGCTGCGCAAACCGGTATACAGATAGGCGTCGAGCGGCATCGCGAGCTCCTGTCAGCGGGATTGAACAAGCGCAGTGACGCGCGGCCCAGCCTTGCTGTCAAGCAGGCGCAGAACTCTGCGCCGTAGCAACCATCGGATCGCAGCGGGTTCTGGCACCCGATGGCGGTCGGGCACCGGCCGTCAGCTTAATGGTTGCTCCTCAATACGGCATACCATGCGGGCGCTCAGCCCGGCTTGCCGGTTCCGGAGCCGCGATTGACCGAAAGCCCGACGAACTGGCTCGATCCTTTGCGATTTATCAGCAGCAGGACATTGCCCTTGGCGGCGGCCTCCTTCAGCTGCTCGGCGGCCTTTGGCGGGGTTTCGACCGGCTTCTGGTCGACCGACACGAGTACGTCGCCCGGCTGGACCCCGGCCGAATCCGCCGGGCTCTGATCGGCCACCTCGGTCATGACGACTCCCTCGACATCCTTCGGTATGCGGTACTGACGCCGCAGCTCCGGGGTCTGCGCGGCGAGCCTCAGCCCGAGGGCGCCGCTACGGTCCTCCTCGGGCGCCGCGGCCGCCGCCTGCTTCGGGCTTTCCGACAATTCGCCAAGCGTGACGGGGAGCGTCATTTCCTTGCCGCCGCGCAGGATCATCAGGTCGAATTGATGGCCGGGCGGCGCTGCCGCCACGATCCGCGGCAGGTCGCCGACCTCCTTGACCGCATGCCCGCCAGCCGAGGTGATGACATCGCCCTGCTTGACCCCGGCCTTTGCCGCCGGACTGTTCGGTGTCACCGAGGCGACGAGAGCGCCGTTGGGCCGCTCGGCGTTCAGCCCCAGGCTCTTGGCGATGGCCGGTGTGATCCCCTGGATCGCGACGCCCAGCCAGCCGCGCGTGACATGGCCCTTTTCCCGGAGCTGCTGAACGACGTTCTTCGCGACGTTCGAGGGAACCGCGAAGCCGATCCCGACCGAGCCGCCCGACGGCGAGTAGATCGCGGTATTGACCCCGATTACCTCGGCGCCGAGGTTGAAGGTGGGCCCGCCGGAATTGCCGCGGTTGATCGGCGCGTCGATCTGCATGTACTCGTCGTACGGCCCCTCGTTGATGTTGCGGCCGACCGCCGAAACAATGCCGGCGGTCACGGTGCCGCCGAGCCCGAACGGATTGCCGACGGCAACCACCCAATCGCCGACCTTGGCCTGATCGCTGTCGCCCCAGGTAACGAACGGCAGCTTTTCCTTCACGTCGATCTTGATCAGCGCGAGGTCGGTTTTCTCGTCGCGGCCGACGATCTTCGCTTCGTGACGGCTGTTGTCCTGCAGAATGACCGTGATCTTCTCGGCCTTCGATACGACATGGTTGTTGGTGACGACGTAACCCTGCGGGTCGACAATAAACCCTGAGCCGAGGCCGACGAACTCGCGTCCGGTCTCGGGCATGCCGCGCCTGTCGAAGAAGCGGCGCAGGAAATCTTCAAACGGCGAGCCGCCGGGGCCGTCGTCGTCATCGTCGGAGTCGTTGTTATTGCGGGCAACCTTGTCGGCCCCGCCCTGCGCCGAGATCGTAACGACCGCGGCGGATACGTGCTGAACCAGCGGCGCCAGGCTCGGCATCGGTATCGGCAGGCTTTTCGGCACCTGCGCGGTCAAATTCTTGTTGTCGGGGCCGGCCTGGGCCGGCGGCTGAAGCTGTGACGGGGAAGGGGCGGCCTGCGTCTGGGCGGCCGGCGGCGCGGGTTGCGTCTGCGCGGTCGCCGGTGCGAGGGTCAACGGCAGCGCCGTGAAGCCGGCGATCGCCGCCATCCAGGCGCGCGTTCGCGTGCCCGAGGCGGGTGCTTGGCCAAAACGCATTTGCGTCTCCGTTATTGGCAGCGCGAAGCGGCGGCATTGCCGCGGCGGCCGCGAAATACTCGATTGCATCGGAACCAACCGTCGCCCCGCGCGAGAGTTCCGGGTGCCTGGACCCAGGGAGAAGATGCGGCCACTGCCGCGCGCGCGAAAGGGGGTCAGCGCCCTCCGGCGTCGCCGCGTGCCTCCTTGAACACGCGCGATGCGACCATCATCGACTCGCGGATGATCGGCACGCCGATATAGCCGGACAGGTGCAGCATCACCTCGATCAGCTCGTCCTCGCTCCAGCCCTGGCGCAGCGCCATCCGCAGATGCAGCTCCAGTTCCGGCTCGCGCCCGGTGCAGGTGTCGGAAATGACGCAGATCAGCGCGCGCGTCTTGTCGTCGAGCCCGGGTCGCGTCCACAGATTGCCGAACACGTTCTCGACCGCGACATCGAGAAATTTCTGCATCACCGGGTCGGCGTAGACCCCCTTCGACGCCGCATCGACCGAGGCGTCGCCCATCAGTTGCCGGCGTTTCGCCATTCCCTTGCGGTAAAGCTCGCTCCCCTCCGGCATCGCGTCCTCCTTTGTTGATCGCCGAGTGTCATCCTGCCCCGGCGGGAGCATCCGTGACCAGCCTTACAACAGAGGCGCGCGGAAACCGGGCGTGGGCAAGGCTGGCCTCGCGGGAGTGTTGATGCTATCCCGCCCGCCATGCAGAGCGTTCTCAAGCAACTCGACGACAAGCGCGCGGCGGCCCGGCTCGGCGGCGGCAACCGGCGCATCGCGGCGCAACACGCCCGCGGCAAGCTGACCGCGCGCGAGCGGCTCGACATATTGCTCGACCCCGGTTCCTTCGAGGAATGGGACATGTTCGTCGAGCATCGCAGCCACGATTTCGGCATCGCCGAGCAGCGCGTGCCGGGCGACGGGGTCGTTACCGGCTACGGCACGATCAACGGCAAGCTGGTCTTTGTCTTCAGCCAGGATTTCACCGTGTTCGGCGGCTCGCTGTCGGAGGCGCACGCCGAGAAGATCTGCAAGATCATGGACCAGGCGATGAATGTCGGCGCCCCGGTCATCGGCCTCAACGATTCCGGCGGCGCGCGCATCCAGGAAGGCGTCGCCTCGCTGGCCGGCTACGCGGCGGTGTTCCAGCGCAACGTGCTGGCCTCGGGGGTGATCCCGCAGATTTCGCTGGTGATGGGGCCGTGCGCCGGCGGCGCCGTGTATTCGCCGGCGATGACCGACTTCATCTTTATGGTCAAGGACAGCTCGTACATGTTCGTGACCGGCCCCGATGTCGTGAAGACCGTGACGCACGAGACCGTGACGCAAGAAGAGCTGGGCGGCGCCGTCACCCATACGACGCGGTCGGGGGTCGCGGATTTCGCCTTCGAGAACGATGTCGAGGCGCTGATCGAATTGCGCCGCTTTGTCGATTTCCTGCCCGGCTCGAACCGCGCGGGCGCGCCGTCGCGGGCGGCAACAGACCCCGCCGACCGTCTCGAGAAGTCGCTCGACACGCTGGTTCCGGCCAATCCGAACAAGCCCTACGACATGAAGGAGCTGATCGAGAAGGTGGTCGACGAGGGCGACTTTTTCGAATTGCAGCCGGGTTTCGCGGGCAACATTCTGATCGGCTTCGCGCGCATGAAGGGCGCCACGGTCGGCATCGTCGCGAACCAGCCGATGGTGCTCGCCGGATGCCTCGACATCAACAGCGCGCGCAAGGCGGCGCGCTTCGTGCGGTTCTGCGACTGCTTCAACATCCCGATCGTAACCTTTGTCGATGTCCCGGGATTTCTGCCGGGCACCGACCAGGAATACGGGGCGATCATCAAGCACGGCGCGAAGCTGTTGTTCGCGTTCGCCGAGGCGACCGTGCCGAAGGTCACGTTGATCACGCGCAAGGCGTATGGCGGCGCCTACGACGTGATGAGTTCAAAGCATCTGCGCGGCGACGTCAATTTCGCGTGGCCTTCGGCCGAGATCGCGGTGATGGGGCCGAAGGGCGCGGTCGAGATCATCTTTCGCGGCGATCTCGGCGACGCCGCCGCGATCGAGGCGCGCACCGAGGAATACCGTGAAAAATTCGCGAACCCGTTTGTTGCGGCCAGCCGCGGCTTTATCGACGACGTGATCCAGCCGGCGACGACACGGCGGCGGCTGTGCCGGGCGCTCCACATGCTGCGCGGCAAGCGGCTCGAAAACCCCTGGAAGAAGCACGACAACATCCCGCTGTGATGCCGCCGGTCCGGTTGCGCAGACGATTTATGGAAGGAGCGGGACCGGTATCCAAACCGCGACGCGAACCTAAACTTTATGTTAGGAACGCATAGAACGTCTTCAAATTCTGCATAGCGGCCTCTATTTTCCGCCTCAAGAGTTCGCGATCAACGCGACGGATAGGGAGACGCATCAACCCGGCAGCTGCGCCGGATTGGAGGAGTCTCCATGGGAAAGAAACCGCTGACCAGACGCGCCCTGCTGCGATCGGCCGCGATCGGGTCCACCGCGCTGGCCACCGCGACACTTGGAAGGCCGTTTATTCACAGCGCGTTTTCGGCCGGCACGCTTTCGGTTGGAATGTGGGATCACTGGGTGCCGGGCGGCAACGAGGCCTGGAAAAAGCTCGCCAAGGAATGGGGCGACAAGAACCACGTCGACGTTACTCTCGACTTCATCACCTCGCAGGGCGACAAGCTCAACCTGACGGTTGCCGCCGAGGCGCAGGCCGGAGCGGGTCACGACCTTATCCGCTTGGCCGACACGCAGCCCGGCGCCTATGCCGAACAACTCGAACCCGTTGACGACATCGCCAACGGTCTGATCAAGCAGTTCGGAAAGGAGCTGCTAGGGTCGAAATACGGCGGTTTGCACGGCGGCAATTGGACCGCGGTGCCGATCTCGCAAGGCACAATCGCGCTGCCGACCTGCGCCCGCATCGACATGTTGAAAAAGTACGCCGGGCTCGACGTGCAGAAGATGTACCCCGACGGGGCGCCGCCCGACGAAGAGCTGGCGGACAGGTGGACCTGGGACACCTTCCTGAAGCTGGCCGAGACGATGAACAAGGCCGGCTATCCGTTTGGCATGCCGATCAGCACCTGGACCGACGCCAACAACTGGGTCAACTCGGTGTTTGCCAGCCACGGCGCCTATCTGGTCGATGAAAAAGGCAACACCACCGTCAATTCCGACGCCACAAAGCAAGTGCTCGAATGGTTCAAAAAGCTGGTGCCGTATTTGCCGGAGAGCGTGTTCGCCTGGGACAACTCGCAAAACAACAAATACCTGCTTTCGGGCCAGGCCTCGCTGATTATGAACCCGCCCTCGGCCTGGGCGGTGGCGGTGCGCGACCGGCCCGAGGTGGGCAAGGAACTTTGGCACTTCCCGGCCCCGAAGGGTCCGCAGGGTCGCGTCGTCGGCACCAATTTCGGCTTTCTCGGCATATGGGATTTTTCGCCGAACAAATCGGCGGCGAAGGACTTTATCCGGTATGTGACGACCGAGCCGGCGTTTCACCAGATCGTCGATGCGAGCAAGGGATATGACATCCCGCCCTACGAGAACCTGCGCGATTTCGATGTCTGGAAAACCGAGGCGCCGCCGAAGGGCGTAATCTACAATTATCCGCCGCGCGGCGATGTCGAGTCGATCATGATCGGCTATCCGGCGCCGGTTAATATCGCGAACAACCTCTACGCGCAGGGCACGATCTGCAAGCT
>JBFXDF010000219.1:0-6813 GCA_050181375.1 Alphaproteobacteria bacterium | reverse complement strand
TGTACCGGCCTCGGAAGGGCACTTGCCGGTGGTGGGCTGTCCGGCAAGGCGCCGACCGGGCGCCGCCAGCTCGGCGGGTTCGGCGTCATTGGCTGTTGCGCAGCGCCCGGCCGGCCCACGATTGCGCGGAACGGGCACGCGCCGCCAGCATCACAGGGGTTCCGGGTTCAGCATCTTACGGCGAAGACCGCAGGAGGCAACGCGAGGCGATCGTCGCGTTTCGTTATTCGCCAATTGAAGGAAGGTTTAAGGAATTTGAGTAGTCCTTGTCATACTCTTCCATCTTGGCGTCCGATCGACGCCAAGGCGAGTTCGCACCGGGGACACGGCACGGCGCGCGCTCCAGACGCAAAGCCGTTCGATAGCGTTGCACGGGCCGCCGACCACAGCTTGCTCTGGCCTCCTGCACCGCCGGCACGACCGGATTGGCCTCGATAGGCCAGGCGGCGGGTCTCTCCGCCGCCGGAGGGGTGCATAGAGGCCAGCGATTTCGGCCGCGCTGAACGCGCATCGGGTTCCGCATCGCGGGCCGGTCGCGGAAAATGATTGCATTCTTTAGCGTGCTTTTGCTTTTCCGTTGACGGGGAACCGTGGAGCGAACGGGACGGTTTGCCGCATAGGGAGAACCGACCGGCGGGGCGCGGCGGCTGAGTCGTGCATCGCGAACCGGACACAGCCGCGACCCGGGATCAGGTTGCGCAAACGAGGACCGATTATGACAGACGAACTCGATCAGCATGAGCGCCGGGCACAGGAGGTTCGCGGACAGCTGGCGCTGGACATCGATGAACTGTTCGTTCGACTGCAGCCGCGCCGAATGGTCAGAAGCGTTGGCGTCTATGCGCGCGAGCAGCGGGTGGGCGACGATCTGGGGCGCGACGTCGTCCGTGACATGCGAAAAAACCCCATCCCCTACCTTTTGGTAGGCATGGGCATTGCGGGACTGGTCTGGGCCGTATCGAGCTTTACGCGAACCCGGACACGCGCCCGGCTGCCCGAGTTTAGCGAAGCCGATTTCATCCCGCCGCCCGCGCTTCGCGCGGTGGGGACGCCGGCGGTCACGTCGTCCCCAACACCAACCGCCGCGATCCCTCCGGTATCGCCGGCCAGCGCCCAACCCGCGCGCGAAATCAGTCCGGTGACATCGGGAGAGCAGTGAGCCTCATCATGAACGAAGGGCGGCGAGCCGCTACGCGACAGCGGGAGTCGGGGAACACCGCCGAGGCCGCGACGACACGCGAGCGGCGGGCTGCGGAACAGGATTGGACGGAACGGCCCGGCGCAGCCGGTCGGCGCGGCTCCGATGGCAGAGGGCGCGATGCCGAGCGGCCGAGCGAAATACCCGCGGGCGGCTGGAAAGACATATTCTGGCGCGTGTATGGAGGGCTCAACGAGGACCGCATCCTGATGAACGCGGCGGCTGTCACGTTCTATTCTCTGCTGGCGCTGTTTCCGGCGATCGCGGCGCTGGTTTCGATTTACGGACTGTTCGCCGATCCGAACCAGATCGCCAATCAAATCGACAATTTGGCCGGCATTCTGCCGGGCGGCGGCATGACTGTCATAAAGGAACAATTGACCCGGCTAGGCGCGCAAAGCAACGGCTCGCTGACGATCGGCATTGTTATCGGCGTGCTGATCTCGCTGTGGAGCGCCAATGGCGGGATGAAGGCGCTGTTCGACGCCTTGAACGTTGTGTACGGCGAGGACGAGGAACGCAGTTTTATACGGCTTAACGCAACCACGCTGACGTTTACATTGGCGATGCTGTGCTTCGCGATTATCGCTCTGATCGGTATCGTCGCGGTGCCGGTTGTCCTGAATGCACTGCCCGACTTTCTCGGCACGGTGATCAACTGGGCGCGCTGGCCTGTCATGGCGGTGCTGATCGCGGTGGCTCTCGCCTGCATCTACCACTACGCCCCAAGCCGCGACGCGCCGAAATGGCGGTGGATCAGCTGGGGCAGCGTCTTCGCCGCGGTGGGTTGGCTGGTGTTTTCGGCGCTGTTTTCATTCTATGCGGCCAATTTCGGCACATTCAACCAGACCTACGGGTCGCTCGGCGCGGTGATCGGCTTCATGCTGTGGATGTGGCTGTCGACGGCCGTCATCCTGCTCGGCGGCAAGCTGAACGCCGAAATGGAGCATCAGACCGTGCGCGACACCACCGAGGGCCAACCCGAACCGCTCGGCGGACGCGGCGCCCGGATGGCCGACACGGTCGGCTCCACCTCCGATTGAGGAAGCGGCGTCCTCAGAGCCGGGGTTCGGCCGATCCCAGTTTCCGGTAAAGCCGGAAATACGCCTCAATCATCGCATCAAGCGAAAAGCGCCGGCGCGCGATGTCGCGGCACCGCTGTCGGTCAAGCCCGCCGCATAGCGGTATCGCCTCGGCGATTTCCTCCGCCGCGGTCACGAGAAAGCCGGTTACGCCGGGTTCAACGATGTCGGGCAACGCGCCGGCCGGAAACGCGACGACCGGGCAGCCGCAGGCCAGCGCCTCCATCGCGACCAGCGAACTTGTCTCGGGCACCAGGCTCGGGATCAGCAAGCAGCGCGCGGCCGTCAAGAGGCGGCGCTTGCGGGCGAACCCGACCGGGCCGAGGAACCGCGCATTGGGGCTAAGTCGCGGCTCGATCTCCTCCGCGAAATACCGCTGGTGGACTTCATAGGGGAACACCTGACCCGCGATCAACAGCGGCGTCGCGGCGAGCCGCGCTGCGTCGAGCGCCAGATGGAGGCCTTTTTCCGGGCAGATGCGTCCGAGCGCGAGAGCAAAGTTGCGTCCGGCGTGACGCGCCTCGAGCCGATCGACCGGTACGCCGTTCGGTACCGGGTCGAGCATGTTGGGGAGCGGCGGGAACCGGCGCCGCTGATCGGCCGACACACAGTTGAACCAGGTACTCTCGCGTGTGGAGAGCGCCTCGGAGCGATAAAACTCGGCCGGCAGGTGCAAGGTTATCAGGGTCGGGACGCCGGTCTCAGGCAGATGATCGGTGAAATCGACCCCGTGGGCATGGATCAGATCGATCCGGTGCTCGCGGAGCGCCTGTTCGATTGCCCCGCGGTGGCGCCGCTCGATCGCCGCGCGCTCGCGGTCGGTGACGCGAGCCGGCAGGTTCGCAGTCGCGATCAGGCGGCCCGCAACACGCGATCCCTCGGGGGCGACAACGAGCGAACCGTGCCCGGCGGCAACGAGGGCCTGATCAAGCGCCGACAATACCTGCTCGGCGCCGCCGACCGCGTCGGGGCCGACCGGCGCCAGCGCATAGCCGACGCTCAGGACGGTCAGGGACACCGCAGGTCGAGGCCGAGACGGTGCAGCGCGTCGGCCGCGGCGCGCCGCCAATCCTGGCCATCGATGCCCCACCCGAGCGTCTCGTAATGCAAGTCACCGGAGTGCGGCGGCGCGCGGAAATCGTATACCGGCGCAAGGCGGAAGCGCTCGGTCGAGAGATCGAACTGCTCGAGCAGCCAGCGCTGCGTCGCGAAGCAATCGATCATGCGGCGCTTGCGGCGAAGGGTCTCTCCCCCGACTGGGATAGAATATACCCGGCAACCCGGCGAAGGCCGGGACCCATTTTGCGGGCGCTCATGCGGTTGACAAATGGCTCCCGGCCTTCGCCGGGATGGCGGTAGAGGTTCAGTAATGAATTCGCCAGTGACAAGGCAGCCGTCGCGGCGGTGGTAAAACGGCATTTCGACGATTGCCGGGGGGACGGCGGCGAGGCGGCACGCGGCGTGGACGGCGAAGGCGGCGGCGTCGTGGTCGGGGTGGCCGCCTTCGTAGGCATGCGTGAGCACGCAAGCGGGGTTTTCCCCGCGAAATAGTTCGGCGATGCGCCAGGCCAGACCGGCGAGGTCCCGCCAGGCTTCCTTGTCGGGGATGCCGAGAGCGAGCCTGCGTAGCCGCGAGGCGTCGCCGGCCCGCAACGCCGCCGCCAGTTCCGCGCCTCGTGCCGTGGCGTAATCGGCCGCGTCGGCGAAGCCGTAATTGCGGGCGTCCTCGCCGTCGCGCGGCGCGCCGTCGGTCACGTGGACGAGCAGCGCGTCGGCGAAACGGCATAGCTGCGCGCCGAGGCCGATCGTCTCGTCGTCGGGATGGGCGACGACGATCATGACACGCTCGCCGATCGGCCCACCCGCCGCGAGACGCGCGAGGATCGCCGCGCCATTGTTCATCCTCCGGCGGCGGCGCCGAGCGGGGCGTAGGCCGAGCCGGCCCGCCAATAGCGGCGCAGCATCCGTGCGCAGAAATCGGCGAACTCCTCATCGACCAGCGGCGGGCTGGTATGATGCGGCGCGATGCCCCGCTCCTCCGGGGTGAAGCAGAACGTTACCGTGACCTCGAACGGTTCGAGGGCAGTCATCATCCGGTCGAACCACGCGTCGGCATTGGGGCAAAAACTGTCGGCCCAGGACAGGCCGGTGCGCAGGTGCTTGACGCCGAGCCGCTTCAGCCACAGCGCCGCGTCCTCGAGCCGGTGATCGTCGAAATGAAACCACTGGCAGATACCGAGATCGGGCGTGTAATCGGGGAACACGCGCGCGGCGCGCTTCGGCGTGCCGTCCTCGCGCAGCAGACCCATGTAGAAATGCCGGTAATAGGACGACCCCTCGGCCTCCTTGTGACGCGTCGTCGCCGGCCAGGCCTGCGGCAGATCGAACAGGCTGTACCAATGGATGCGCGGCGCCCTGCCGATCAAAAGTTCGGCGGTGCGCTTGAGGCCGAATTCCTGCACCTCCTCGGCGCCGAAACTGGAGGCGCCGCATTCGGAAACCCAGATCGGCAGATCGGTGACGGCGGCGATCTCGGCGAGCTTGTCGGGCCAGGCATCGAGCGGCCACAAATTCCAGTCGAGCGGGAACCCGTGCACCGCGACAACGTCGAGCGCGTCGAGCGCGCCCTGGCCGCGCATATTGGCGACGAAATTCGGGTCGATCGGCGAGATGCCGCCGAGCACGCGCGGCAGGCCGGGCGCCTCGGCCGCGATCGCCTCTCCGGCCAGCCGGCACATGCGCGCGAAACGCGACCAGTCGGGATCGAGCTCGGGGTCCCAATGCGACTTGTTGTTCGGCTCGTTCCAGATCATCGCGGCCTCGATCATGCCGCAACCCCCGTCACGCGCCCCTTTACCAGTCGAAAGGCCGGATACACCGCGCCCTTTCCGTGCGGCAGCGGTCCCGGCCGGCAGACATAGACTTCCTCCTCCGGGTTGCTGTCGATGACGAACCCGGCGCTGCGCAGCATCGCCTTCGCGCAGGCGCGGTTCGGCACCCACCAGTTTGTGTCGTCGCCGGCATAGCGGTGCTCGACGAAACACAGATGCGGGTATGTCGGCCGCTCGAAGATCGCGGTCTCGGCGAACGGATAGTCCTCGGCGACGGGTTCCTCGCCGGGATCGCCGCGCTGCATCGACTGGCAGACGAACAGGTCCTTGGCGACATGCTCGCGGATCAGGTCCAGCGCCAGCAACGGATGCCGCAGGTGGTACAACACGCCGAGAAACAGCACGACGTCGAAACGCTCGCCGAGCGCCCCCACGTCGTAGACCGAGAGCTGGGCGAACTCGATGTCGAGCCCGGTCACCCCGGCGGCGAAGCGCGCCTGCTTCAGATAGTCCTCGTCGTGGTCGATCCCGAGCACGCGGGCGGCGCCGCGCCGCTTCATTTCGAGCGAATAAAACCCGCCGTTACAGCCGATATCGAGCACGGACTTGCCGGCGAGATCGGCGGGCAAAGCATGCGCAAAGCGGCGCCATTTGACCGCCGGATAATCGCCGAGGAAATGCTCCGGCGCCGTTGCCACGCCACCCAGGTCGATATTGTGGAACCAGGGACCCAGCGCCGCGATCTCGCGACGCAGCCGGTCGGTGCGGGTTGCTTTCATCAGCGCCGTCCCGCCCTGAGCTGAAGCGGCGCGACGCGCGTTGTATTCGGCGACTGAGCCGCCTCCGCCAGGAGCCGCATCGCCTCGCGGTAGCCGCCGAGCGTACCGACATCGACATAGGCGCTGCCGGCCGGCACCGCGACAGCCTCGCCGCCCTCGGCGAGCCAGGCGTTGACGAGCGTGCCGAAATATTCGTCGGTCTCGTCGCGGGCGCGCCACAGCCGATGCAAGTCGTGCAGCACGGCGCCGGGCATGCGAAACGCCCCCCAGACCCAGTTCGATTGCGCCCCCTCGCGCTTGACCTGGATTTCGCGGACCCGCCCGCCGCGGTCGCTGACCACGGCGTCGAACAATTCCGGCCGCGCCACCGGGAATGTCAGAAAGGCGAGCCGGTCGTCGGGGAGGTGCGCGAACGCGTCCTCCGGGAGCCAGATCGTGTCGGGCAGCCCGACCAGCACCGGCTCCAACGGATCGACAAACGGCGCGGCGCGAAAGATCGCGTCGCACAGCCCGCGCGGTTCGGGCTGCACCGCGTACGCGATGGCGGCCCTGGCGGTCCCATCGCCGCCGATCTCGCCGCCGTAATATTGCAGGATGTCGAATTTCCAGCGGGAGATGACAAAACAGATCTTGTCGGCGCCGCCCTGCAGCATGCGTTCGATCAGGTATTCGCTGACCGCGCGCGGACATTCGGCGCCGCCATCGAAGCGGCTGCCGACCGGCAGCAACTCCTTCGAGAAGGCCAGCGGCTGAATGCGCCTGCCGTTGCCGGCCGCGGGAATGATGCCCCACATGGCTCAGTCCTCCAGAACACCTCCAGGGTCACCCCGGCGAGAGCCGGGGTCCCCCGAGCAGCCAGATAATCGGTTCGAATATCGTTCCCGGACTTCCCTACGGATCGAGTCCACGGGAGGACGGCCCAG
>JBFXDF010000218.1:0-6828 GCA_050181375.1 Alphaproteobacteria bacterium | reverse complement strand
CTTGTGACGGAAATTGATCCGGCCCTTCGTCAAATCATACGGGGTCATTTCAACCGTTACCCGATCCCCGGCGAGTATCCGTATCCGGTTCTTCTTCATTTTTCCGGACGAATAGGCCAGCGTCTCGTGCCCGTTGTCGAGCCTGACCCGAAACCGCGCGTCGGGCAGCAGCTCTGTCACGGTGCCCTCGAATTCGATCAGGTCTTCTTTTGCCAATGAGCATGCCCCATGTGGATCAAGACGAGGGGCGCCTCATTTGACGTCGAGGCACCCCTTCGCACGGCCGACGATCAGGCCGGGCGCAGATTGACGGCCGAGACGCGGCCGCGCTGCCCCTGCTCCAGCTCGTAGCTCAGCTTTTGCCCCTCGTCGAGGCCGTCCATGCCGGCCCGTTCGACGGCCGAGATATGGACGAAAACGTCGGGGCCTCCGCTGGTCGGCTGGATAAACCCGTAGCCCTTCTGGGCGTTGAACCATTTGACCGTACCGGTCGCCATTAGCTTGGAACTCCAGTTAGCATCAGGCCGCCGCGAACGCGCGCGGCGGATCGAACGTCGGTTGGATCGGAGGACACGGTCCGCGCCTGGACAGGACGCCGGCAGTGAAGCCGAACCCAAACGGGTCGACGCCCGCTACGTAAGCGTAACCGCTGATTTGCGCAAGTGCGTATGCGCGCCCCTGCCGCCGGTTTTCGGAATGACCTTGCCGGCGGGTGGGCTGGCCGCGACGGCGCCGGGCCTCGCGCATTTCCGCTACGCCCCCGACATCGATCGATGGCAGTCTGATCGGGATTCAATTCGTGCATCGCGGATCGGGCGCAAGAGGAACGGAAATGAGCGATCAGGGAACGATGAACGGCGCGGAATGGCTGGCGCGGGCATTGGCCGGCACCGGCATGAGCCATGTCTTCTTCGTGGAATCGGTAATGCGCCGCACGCTGCTGCATCTGGGCGATCTCGGCGTCAGGCCGATTCTGGCGCATTCCGAAAAGGCGGCGGCCTATATGGCCGATGGTTATGCCCGCGTCGCCGGCCGGCCCGGCGTCTGCATGGCGCAATCGGTCGGCGCCGCCAATCTCGCGTCCGGCCTGCAGGATTCCTGGCTCGGGCGCAGTCCGGTAATCGCGCTGACCGGTCACAAGGAGCCGTCGTTTCAGCACCGCAACTCGTATCAGGAAATCGCGCACGCGCCGCTGTTTCAGCCGGTGACGAAATTTTCCTCACCGGTCTACGCCACCGGCGAACTACCCCGGCTGCTGCGCCACGCGTGGCGCGTCGCGCTGTCGGACACGCCGCGCCCGACGCATCTCGACTTCAACGGCTTGCAGGGCGACGTTATCGAATTGGGACAAACCGCCGAACCCCCGACCGTCGAAACCGAGGCCCGGCGCATTCCGCAGCATCGTCCGGTGGCCGACGAGCGCGATATCGAGCGCGCCGCCTCGCTCCTGGCTGGTGCGCGGCGCCTTGTGATCGTCGCCGGCGACGCGGCCGCCGCGTCGGGGGCCGGGCCGGAGGTGCTGGCGCTGGCCGAGGCGCTGGCCGCGCCGGTCGCGACGACGCTGGGCGCGCGCGGCATCATCCCGACGACGCACCGGCTTTCGGCCGGCGTCGCCGGCAGCTACTCGGCCCCGCCCGCCAACCGGATCGTGCACGGCGCCGACATGGTGCTGTTCATCGGCTGCGATACCGGCGATCAGGTCACGCTGAACTGGACCGTGCCGGCGATCGGCACCAGGATCGTCCAGATCGAGGCCGACCCGGTCGAGATCGGCCGCTCCTATCCGAACACAACCGGCATCGTCGGCGATCCTAAGGCGACGCTGGCCCGCCTCGTGGAAATTGTCGGCCGCCCGGTGCGGGACGGCTCCTACGCCGAGGAAGCGGCGCGGATCGTCGCCGACTGGCGCGCCGCAATGGCGCCGCTGGTGGAAAAGAATACGGCGCCGATCGCGGTCGAACGGTTGTGCGCCGCGATCACGCGGGCGCTGCCCGCGGACGGCGTGCTGGTCGCCGATACCGGCTATTCCGGGATCTGGACCGGGACGATGATCGACCTCAACGGCGCCGGGCAGACCTATCTGCGCGCCGCCGGCTCGCTGGGGTGGGCGTTTCCGGCTTCGCTCGGCGCGCAATGCGCGGCCGGTCCGCGCAAGGTGTTGTGCTTCACCGGCGATGGCGGGTTCTACTACCACCTCGCCGAGCTGGAGACGGCGCGGCGCTACCGCATCCCGGCGACAATCGTCGTCAACAACAACTCGGGTTTCGGCCAGAACCTGACCGGCGTCCGCCGCATCTCGGGCAACCGCCCCGGGCGCGGCGAAGAGCTGATCCGCTTCGGCCCGACCGATTTCACCGAGGTCGCGAAAAGCTTTGGCGTGCGCGGCATCCGCGTCGAGCAGCCTGGAGACATCGCGCCGGCGCTGCAACAGGCGCTTGCCGCCGACGAGCCGGTCGTCGTCGATGTCGTCACCGATCTCGAACCGCGCGCGCCCGAACCCTGGTCGCCCCCGCGGCCGCAGGGCTGAGGCGGAGCGCCTGCACGGCGTGAATGCAGCCGCCAGGCGCCGCGGCTGCCTTCTTCGGGGCCCGTTCGCGATGGATGCCGGCCTCTCCGCGTGTGGCCCGGCTACGCGCCTGGAGAGGCGGGCACTCTGCCTCCCGAGCCGGCGGGTCTACACCACCCGCTTCTGCCGCAGCGCGGAAATCTCGGCGTCGGCGTAACCGAGGTCGCGCAGCACTTCGTCGGTATGCTGCCCTTGGTCGGGGGTTGGGCGCAGCGTATCGGGTTGCGGATAGCGGCTCATATGGATCGGCTGGCCGACCACCTCATAGGCGCCGATCTTCGGGTGCTCGACCGTTTTCGCCATGCCGAGATGCTTGACCTGCTTGTCCTCCCAGGCCTTGTCGATCGTGTTGATCGGGCCGCACGGCACGCCGGCCTTGTTCAATTCCTCGACCCAATAGGCGCTCGGCTTCGACCGCACGAGGTCGTTCAGATGCGCGATCAGCGCGGCGCGGTTTTTCGCGCGCAGCGGCACCGTCGCGAAATCGGGGTTCCGCGCCAGTTCGGGGTCGCCGGCCACCTCGCAGAATTTCTTCCACAGATTGTCGCCCGAGGCGGCGATATTGATATAGCCGTCGGCGGTCTGGAACATGCCGGTGCCCGGCGAGGTCGGGTGGAAATTGCCCTCCTGGCCCGGAATTTCGTGCTTCATCAGCCAGCGCGCCGCCTGGAAGTCGAGCATAAAGAGCTGCGCCTCGATCAGCGAGGTATGGACCCATTGCCCCTCGCCGCTCTTCTCGCGCTCCAGCAGCGCCAGCACGATGCCGTTGGCCAAGAGGATGCCCGAGGCGGTGTCGTTGATCGCGATCCCGACCCTGACCGGACCCTGGCCCGGCAGCCCGGTGATCGACATCAGGCCGCCCATTCCCTGCGCGATCTGATCGACGCCGGGGCGGCCCTCATACGGCCCGTCCTGTCCGAACCCGGAGATCGAACCGTAGACGATGCGCGGGTTGACCTTGCGCACGGCGTCGTAATCGACGCCGAGCCGGTATTTGACAGTCGATTTGAAGTTTTCGACGACGACATCGGCCTTCCCGACGAGCTGGAAGAAGATTTTCTTCCCCTCCGGGCTTTTCAGGTCGAGCGTCAGAGAGCGCTTGTTGCGGTGCAGGTTCTGGAAATCGGGACCGTCGCGGCGGCTGCCGGTCGCGTCGGTATGCTCGCCGGGCGCCTCGATCTTGATGACGTCGGCCCCCCAGTCGGCGAGCTGCCGCACCGCGGTCGGACCGGCGCGATGCGCGGTCAGATCGATCACCCTGTACCCGTTGAGCGGCAGCATTGTCATTGCGGGATCCTCGCGGTTGGCGGACTGGGAATATGCTTGCGGCCTGCGCTGCCGGAGCGCAATCGAATAAGATTGAATGAGGCCGTCACGCCCGGCAAGCGCGCGTTCGGAAGCGTTTTCGCCGGTTGCCGCGGGGTCCCGCTTTCACGCGAACGATGCTTTGGTTTCGATGGCGCCCTGCTAGACCCGCTCGGTCGGCATCGCGGCGACCGCGAACAGCGCCTCGCGGCAGATCGTTTCGGCGCCCGGTCCGGTCAGCTTCATCCGGAATTCGGCGTCGGCGGTCCGGTCGAGCGCGTCGCGCAGCCGCTTCTCGCTCCACCGCCGCAGCTGGCGTCGCCAGCTGTCCTGTTCCTTGAAGAAGATCGGCGGTCGGGCGGTACGCATCGCCTCATCGAGCGAGGCACCGGCGGCGATCCGCGACGCGAGCAGGTGCAGCCGCTGCAGATGGCGCAGCAGCGCCCGGATGATCGCGACCGGGGACTCGCCCTCCTGGAATACGCGAGCCAGCGCGCGGTCGAGCGCGGCGGCGTCGCCCTCGGCCGCGGCGAGCAGCGCGTCGTCGAGCGACAGCGCGGCGCTGTCGGCGATGACGGCGCGCGCGTCCTCGAACCCGATCCGGCCGCCGTCACCGGCATAGAGCGTCAGCTTTTCCAGTTCGGCGCGGGTCAGCATGCGGTCGCCGCCGAGATGAGCGACCAGAAAATCGACGGCGTCGCGGCTGATCGCGACCCGATGCTCGGCGCAGGTCTCGCGAATAACGGCGGCGAGATCGCGCGCGCTGTCTGGATAACAGCCGATCGCGACGGCGTCGGGGGCCTCGTCAAACACGCGGCGCAGCGCCGAGCGCGCCGGCAGATCGCCGGCCTCGACGACGACGAGCGCGTCGCCCACCCCGTCCGCGAGAAACCGTCCGCAGAGCTGCGCCAGCGGATCGCCGGCCTCGCGCACGCGGACGACGCGGCGTCCGCCCATCAGGCTCAGTTGCGCCGCCTCGTCGGCGAGCCTTGCCGGATCGGCCGCAAGCATCGCCGCGGTCAGATCGGCGACGCGGAACGGGTCGCGCGGGTCGGGGCAGACGGTGCGCGCGACGGCGTCGGCCCGTTCGCGCACCAATCCGGCATCGGGGCCGAACAACAGAACCGCGCGGATTTCGGGGTCGGGCCGCCGCAGAAACGCCGCAATGCGCCCCGCCGGCAACTTCACGACGGAGATTTCATCGCGGAAATTTCACCGGCACGGCGCTGCGGCGGCCCGGCGCCGACTAGAAAATCGCAAGGCCGGTCGCGTCGGGGCGCCATCTTTTGCGGATCTGCTCCTCGATCGGAAGACCGGTCGCGGTAAAAGCGGAATGATGGAAGCCGTACCGGCTGCTCGGTTCGGTCAGAAGACGAACCAGATGGTCGATCAGGGCCTCTTCGTGACGGTGCCAGTTCTCGATAATTTGCGGGGGTACTTGCCGGGACGAGCGGACCTGTTTCATTCTTTCCTCCCGACGGCTACGCGACAATCCGTCGCGGGCTGTAACGATGGCGGTACATTTAGGCGATTCATTGCAACCGGGCAAGCGCTCGTTTCGCGAGTAACGCGGAGGTCGATCAACCGCATACCGCGCCCGGTTTAGGGATGCAGAGGAGGGCCCATGCAATACGGTCTGTTCACGATGCCGTCGCACCCGCCGGAGCGCAGTCTCGGCGACGGCCACCGCTGGGATTTGCAGACGCTGCGCTGGGCCGACGAGCTCGGCTTTGCCGAGGCGTGGATCGGCGAGCACCACACCGCGCCGTGGGAGCCGCACCCGGCGCCCGACCTGCTGATCGCGCAGTCGCTGATGGAAACCAGCCGCATCCGGCTCGCGCCCGGCGGGTTTCTGTTGCCCTACCATCACCCCGCCGAGCTGGCGCACCGCGTCGCGATGCTCGACCACATGGCGAAGGGGCGGCTCAATTTCGGCGTCGCGGCGAGCGGGCTGCCGAGCGACTGGGCGATGTTCAACGTCGACGGCAACAGCGGCCAGCACCGCGAGATGACCCGCGAGGCGCTCGACATCATCCTGAGGCTGTGGACCGAGGACGAGCCGTTCGACTACCCCGGCAAGTACTGGCACGTGACCCGCACCGATCGGATGCTGGAGAGCCTGATCCCGCATATCAGGCCGTTCCAGAAGCCGTATCCGCCGATCGGCGTCGCCGGCGTCAGCGCTGGCTCGGAGACGCTGAAAGTGGCCGGCGAGCGCGGCTTTCTGCCGATGAGCCTCAACCTCAACCAGACCTATGTCGCGAGCCACTGGGCCTCGGTCGAGGAAGGCGCGCGGCGCACCGGGCGCACGCCGAGCCGCGCCGACTGGCGGCTGGTGCGCGAAATCTTTGTCGCCGACAGCGACGAGGAGGCGTGGCGGCTGTCGGTCGGGGCGCAGATGGGCCGCATGATGCGCGAGTATTTCCTGCCGCTCCTCAAGAATGTCGGGGTCATCCAGTATTTGAAGCACGACGACGCGGTCGCCGACAGCGACGTGACGCCGGAATACTGCGCCCGCCACAACTGGCTGATCGGCTCGCCGTCCACCGTGGTCGAGAAGATCGAGCGCATGTACGACGAGGTCGGCGGCTTCGGCCACCTGCTGCTGTTCTGCTTCGACTACAGCGACAGCCCGCAGGCCTGGCGGCATTCGATGGAGCTGCTGGCAAACGAGGTCATGCCGAAAGTCGCGCACCTGCTGCCGAAGTAGCGGCAATCGGGACCGCGGGCGTCCCGCCCGCCCTCGGCGTAAGATGCGCGAAATTGTAGGGCGGGTGGAGCGCAGCGCAACCCGCCGGCCCCGTCGCCCTTTTTGGTCATCCCGGCGCAAGCGCAAGCCGGATCCATGGTGAAACGTCGCGGACGCCGTGAGATGAGCCCCCGCCTTTTGGATGAGTTGCAGACAGCCCGCGTCCGATCTGGAATGGATGAAACACGGCAAAGCACGCCAGGTATGC
>JBFXDF010000217.1:0-6855 GCA_050181375.1 Alphaproteobacteria bacterium | reverse complement strand
ACGGCCAGCGTCACCCGATATGCAGCACCGCCTTGCCGGTGAATTCGCGATCGATCAGGCGGCGGGCGATCGTGCCGATTTCGTTCCACGAGGCCTCGACCGCGATCTGCGGGCGCAGCTTGCCGGTATCGATCAGCTCGGCGAGCAGGCGCAGGCCGATCCCGGCGCGCTCGACGCTCATCAGTTCGTGGAACAAGGTCAGCCCATAAAGCCTGACACCGCCGGTCGAGAAGAAGTCGCGGCTCTCGAAGGTCGCGGTCGGTCCCTCCGAAACGCCCAGGGTCACGCAGGTGCCGTTCGGCGTCAGCATCGCGAGCGCGGCGCTCAACGCGGAGGCGCCGACTGAATCGACGATCAGCCAGAACGGTCCGTAGGGCTTCGCGGCGGAAAGATCGGGACCCAGCGCGACCCGCCCATCGCACCATCCGGCGACCGCGTCGCGGTGTTCCGCCCGGCGCACATGGCCCCAGACCTGCGCGCCGGCCGCGTTGGCGAGCTGGCAGGCGAGATGCCCGACGCCGCCCGACGCGCCGTCCACCAGCACCTTGCGCCCGAGCAGGAGGCCGCCCTGGCGCAGCGCGTGCAGCGCGGTCAGGCCCGCCACCGGCAGCGTCGCGGCCTGCGCGTCGCTGCATCCGTCGGGCAGGACGGCGACCGCGTGCGAACGGCAATTGACCTGCTCAGCCCAGGCGCCCGATGGCAGAATGCCGACGACGCGCGACCCCGATTTCGGGCCGCTGCCGTCCGCCGCCTCGCGCTCGACGACGCCGGCGAAATCCCAGCCCGGCCGCCAGCCCGGCGCCGCAAGCTGCAGCGCGCGCCTGGTCTCGCCGCGATTGAGCGAGATCGCGGTGACGCGCACGGAAACCTCGTCACGGTCGGGATCGCGCAACTCCACCGGCCGGATCGCCAGCTTCCCCGGTGCCTCGGTATCGACAACGACGGCGCGGATCTGTTCGGGCATCGGCATCTCCTTTCCGTACTGTGCCGCCTGGCCGCGCGCCGCGGCGCATCACCGCGACCGCGCGCGCCGCGTCGGCCTACTCGATCGCGGTGATATAGAAGGCCGAGCCTTGCGCCAGTGCCTGGAATGTCTTGTAGGCCATCCAGACATAGCCGCCATTGCCGTTCCACTGCGACCCCCAGCCGGGTCCGAAGCTGTTCTGGATCAGCACCGCCTGGGTCGTGTCGTCATACCCGATGATCATCATGCAGTGCCCGACCACCTTGCCGTCCGGCTTTTTCGCGATGATGCCGTTGCCGACATAGGGGGAGGGCGTGCCGTCGTACTTGGCGAAGTCGGTATAGAGCCGTGTGCCGTAGGCGAGCGCGCAGCCCTGCGCGATGACATTGCGCACATTGTCGAGCCCGGTATCGCCGAGAACGCCGATCATCGACCAGGCGGTCGGCCGGAAGCTTGTGTCGGCGGTGATTGTCTCGCTGCCGTAAGCGGTCCAGACGGCGCTGCAAGGGGTGGGATCGGTTCCGGGATCCGGGGCGGCCTGCATCGACGGCGTACCCCCGTTGCTGCTGAGGAAGTTCAGGCAGGCGGTGATCTGACCGCCGGTGCACGTGCCGGCAGCAGTGCCGCCGCCGGCCAGCACCTGCACATAGGTGTAATAGGGGCTGGCCTGCTGCGCGCTCGATTGCGGATCGGCGATCAGTCCCGCCCGCGCCGCGGCGAAGGTGGTGAGGCCGTAGGTTGAGGACCAGACAAAGCAGCTCGGCGTGTCCTGCTTTCCCACCGGCGGCAGATAGGCGGGGTCGACCGTCGCGCTGGGCGCCAGCGCGGCCGCTCGCGGCGGCTCGGTCAACGGCCCGGGCTCGGGCACGGTGGGGTCGTATCCGTAGTCCATCGTGTCGTGGATCGTGGGCATCGACGAACCTCCCTGTCGCCTGGCGGGTTCACGTTGACGGGATTTATCCTGCGGCTGCTCGATCGGAAATTACAGCGCTTAGTGGGGCTGCATCGGCTTGCGTTGAAGCGGGATTTTTCCCTGTTCCGGAGGCGGTTTGCTGTTTCTGCAGGAAATCTGCAGCAAACGCGCGCGGGACTCCTTGATTTCCGCGGGTCTCGCGCCGGCGGGCAGCAAAATCTACAGCAAAAAACGAACAGCACACGGCGCGCCCGCCATCGCCCCCGAACCCGTAGCACCGATCGCGTTATACACCCGCAATGTGGCGGATTTCGCATCGTCGCCGGGCTGATCACGGCGGTGACGTCACGCGGGATTTGCCGCCGCGGCCCCTCTGCCCGCTAACGTTCGCCCGGGTAGATCTGGATGCTGGCCGCCACCGAATCGGCGATGCGGTCCTTGGTGATGACGCCGAGCACGTCGCCGGCGCCCGGCGCCTCGCGATCCGCGCCGACAACGACAGCCATGAACGCCTGCCGCCGCCACATATCGCGAATGACGTCGAACATCACCTCGTCACCCTGCACGGCGACGAAATCGCGGGTCGCCAGCTCGCCGAGCATCGCACCGGCGCCCCCGCCGGATTCTGAGAGGCCCTGGCGCAGAGCGGTATTGGCGCGCAGCACGCCGGCGATGCGGTCCGCTTCGGTCACGACGACATGCCGCATTCCTTCGCGGTTGCCTGGCGCACGCAGAAACGCCGCGAGGCTCGTGTCCGCCGGCAATTTGGTGAAACCGGTATCCATCACGTCGCGGGCGCGCCGCACCAGAAACATGTTCGCGTGCAGCGCCTTCGGGACGACATGGCCGCGCCGGTACAGCTTCAGCGTGTAGATATTCTCGCGCGACAACACCCGGCGGATGCCGACGCTGAACGCGACCGCGATGATCATCGGCATGACGATGTCGTAGTCGCGCGTCATCTCGAAGATCATCGCCACCGCGGTCATCACCGCGCCGGTGCCGCCGCCGACCATCGCCCCCATGCCGACCAGCGCGAAGCTCGGCGCGTCGATCGCCATCGGCAGCGGCAACAAGGACAGCAGAGCCGCGAAGGCGGCGCCGATCGTCGCCCCCATGAACAGCGACGGCGAGAAGATCCCGCCCGACGACCCGGAGCCGAGGCTGACCGAGGTCGCGAAAATCTTGCCGGCGAACAACAGCAGCAGCAGTCCGGGCGCGGCGAGATGCCCGAGCAGGATCGCCTGGATCGTCGCGTAGCCGACGCCCTCGACGAAATAGTGGCCGTACCCGACCGCAAAGCCGTAGATCAGCACGCCGACCAGCAGCATGCCAAACATGTGCCGGACATAATGATTGCCGATCCGTTCGAACAAATCCTCGGCCAGGATGAGGCTGCGGATGAAACCGGTCGCGGCCAGTCCGACAACGATCCCGAGCACCGCATAGAGCACCAGCAGCAACGCGGTCGTGGCGTCGGTCGTCAACGGCGCGATATTCGGCACCAGGAACGCCGGCTGCGAGCCGAGGAATATCCTGCCGACAAAGGTCGCGGTGCCGGTCGCGATCGCGGTCGGCAGAAAGGTCGCGACGCTGACCTCGGGCATCATCAGCTCGATCGCGAACAGGACGCCGCCGATCGGCGTGTTGAATGTCGCGGCGATGCCGCCGCCCGCGCCGGCCGCGACCAGCGTGATGCGCTGCGCCGGCGTCATCCGGACGATCTGACCCAGTGTCGAGCCGATCGCCGAGCCGATCTGGATGATCGGCCCCTCGCGTCCGACCGCGGCGCCGCTGCCGATCGCGAACGCCGAGGCCAGCGACTTGACCAGCGCGACGACCGGGCGGATGCGGCCGCCATTATAGTAGATCGCGTCCATCACCTCGGGCACGCCATGACCGCGCGCCTCCGGGGCGAAGTTGTTGACGAGGAACGTGACGACGACCGCGCCGACGACCGGCACCAGAATGATGAGCGGCCCCCACGGGCTGAGCGGCGTGAACAGGTTGGCGTCGTAACCGGCCGCGAATTCGCCGAGAAACAGGATGTTGTGGATCAGCCCGATCAAGCCGCGGAAGAGGACCGCGCCGAGGCCGGTGACGATGCCGACCCCGAAGGCGAGCGCCGACAGCGCCGCCAGGTTCAGCGGACGGAATTCCTGCTCGCGCCGGTCGGCGGGGGGCGGTCCGGTTGCCGCGTCCGCCGCCGCCGAGGTCACCGCAGCCGCTCGCGGCTGACGCCGACCTCCCCGGAAGCGGCGAGCCGCACGAGGTTGACGGTTCCGGCGTGATGCGGCGCGCCCGAGTAATAGGCCGGCACGGCGCCGCAGCCGACCTGCGCGGCGCGGTCCCAGTGGCCGAGCGCGACGTAATCGGCCTGTGTCTCGCGGATCATCGCGTCGCTGATCAGCCAGGACGGCCGCAGCGGGTTGGCCCAGGTCTCGGGCGGCTCGTAATGACCGTGGCCGATCGCGACCTGCCAGCGCGCGGCGCGCGCCGGCGGCTCGCGCAGCGGCGCCATGTCGTGATAGTCGCGATGCGCGTTGCCCCAGATTTCGAGGCCGAGGGAGCGGAAGGAGACGCTGCGCTGGTTTGTGATGCCGATGATCGCGACATTGCCGATCTCGTCGAGCCGGCCGCGCAGCCAGATCGAATCGGGGGTCGCCGGGTCGTGATTGCCGGGCAGGATGACGACCGGCAGCCCGGCATCGGCGAGCAGCATGCCGGCGCGGTCGATCGTCGCCGACGTGACCTGATGGTTGTCGAACGTGTCGCCGGCCAGGATCACGAGATCGGCGCCGGTTTCTCGCGCCATGTCGAGGACGCCGCGCAGCCCGGCCGCACCGTCGCCGCCATGCATCGCCGCGACACGGTCGTCATCGACATGCAGATCGGAGGAATGGACCAGGAGAATATCGCGGCGAGCGGCAATGTCGTGCATCCCCGCTCTATAGCTCCGGCACCGCGCGACGCGCAACCAAGCGGATACGACCGCCGGGCTAATCGGCCCAGCTAGTCGGCGGCATGCGGGCGGATAGTCATCGGTCTCACCCCCCCTCCGCGCGTGCGGGGTTTTATCGATCGGTCCGGCCGAGCCGGCGGCGGGCGTTGCTCCCTCAATGCGCCGCTACGTCGCGGCCGGTCAGCACGTCGTGCAGCACCACCGCGTCGTTGTGACGCTCGTCTTTCGCCGCATAGACAAGCGTCACGACACCGGCGCGGGCCAACTCGCGCAACTCGTCGAGCAACTCCGCGTGAGCGGACAGTTCGTGACGGTAGCGGCGCTGGAACTCGTCCCAACGGCTCGGATCGTGGCCGAACCAGCGGCGCAGCTCGGTGCTCGGCGCGACATCCTTGAGCCAGCGGTCGATTGCCGCATCCGCCTTGCGCAACCCGCGCGGCCACAGACGGTCCACCAGCACGCGGACCCCATCCTCGGGGGATGGCGGGTCGTAGGCTCGTTTGAGACGGATGTCTGGCGCCGCGTGCGGCATGGTTGAATTCCCCGGCGGATTAGCGCGGCCCGCCCTTCCCGTTTCCCTCCTAACGGCGGTTTTGTACGTATGTTCCTTCCATATATTGAATAGCGGCGAGGCAATCCGGCCCCGCCCCGCAAAGCAGCGGGGTCAGCATCGATGACAGCCGTTCCGCGTTATCGCACGCATGCCGGTCCGGCAATCCTCTCGGCCGGCTTCCGGCCCTTCTTTCTCGCCGGCGCGGTCTGGGCGGCGGTGGCGATACCGCTCTGGCTCGCCGTTTATGCGGGCGATGCCATCGTGCCCACGCTGTTGCAGCCGCTGGTGTGGCACGCCCACGAGATGGTGTTCGGCTTTGCCGCGGCGGTCGTCGCCGGATTTCTGCTGACCGCGATCCCGAACTGGACCGGCCGCCTGCCGCTGCAGGGTTTGCCGCTATTGACGCTCGCGGCGCTGTGGGCGATCGGGCGCATCGCGGTGCTGCTGTCGGCGCGGATCGGCGCGCCGCTCGCGGCGATTGCCGATCTGGCGTTTCCGGCGCTGTTTCTCGCGGTCGTCGCACGCGAGATCATCGCCGGCCGGAACTGGCGCAACCTGCCGATGCTCGGCGCGCTGACGCTGCTGCTGGCGGCGAACCTGCTGGTGCATCTCGAGGCGTTGGACGTGGCCGGCACCGCCGCGCTCGGCAACCGGCTCGGGATCGCCACGCTGCTGATGCTGATCGGGCTGGTCGGCGGCCGGATCGTTCCGAGCTTTACGCGCAATTGGCTGACCAAGGCGCGCCCCGAGGTGAGGCCGCCGGCGGCGCCCGAAGGCGGTCTCGACCGTGCGGCGCTGATCGTGACGGCGCTGGGGCTCGCGTGCTGGGTGTCCGCACCGGATATGGGCTTCTCGGGCTGGGTGCTGGTGATCGCTGGCGCCGCGGTGGCGCTGCGCCTGTCGCGCTGGCGGGGCCTGCGCACGACCGCCGAGCCATTGCTGCTGATTCTGCATGTCGGCTATGGCTGGCTGGCGCTCGGGTTGCTGCTGCTCGGCGCGGACCTCCTGACGGGGCTGCTCCCGTACGGCGCCGCGCTGCACGCGCTGACGGTCGGCGCGATCGGCACGATGACCTTGGCGGTCATGACGCGGGCGTCGCTCGGCCATACCGGACGGCCGCTGACCGCCGGGTCGGCAACCGTGGCGATTTATCTGCTGATCAGCCTCGCCGCGGTATTGCGGTTCGCCGCACCGTTCGATCCCGGAGCGATGCAGCAGCTGCTGTCGGCGGCCGGCGCGGCGTGGAGCGCCGCGTTCGTGTTGTTCGCGGTGTTCTATGGCGCCGCGCTGGTGCGGCCCCGGCCGCGCGATGAGGCAAAACCGATTTGACCCGTTGCGCCGAGGGAGGACGCTACCCACGGCGCGATCCCGGTAGCCCGGCTGCTGGAATCCGATGATCGATTGGGGTATCGTCGCGCGCGCGGGCGCTGTGCTCGGCGGCGGGGTCTGGTGCGGCGGCGTCG
>JBFXDF010000216.1:0-6866 GCA_050181375.1 Alphaproteobacteria bacterium | reverse complement strand
GCTATCTCCTTCTAAAACCCTCTCCCGCATTGCGGGAGAGGGAGGGGCCCAGCGCGCAGCGCTGGGAGGGTGAGGGTCGCTTCTTCCGCGCAGACCCTCACCCGCCTCGCCGTGCTCGGCACCCTCTCCCGCGGTGCGGGAGAGGGATTAGGCCCGTCATCCTTCTACCACTTCAAACTCTATGTGCCGCGTTTCGCAAACCCGTCGCGAGGCGTCCAGGATCTCCAGCGAGACCAGATTTCCGTGCTCCTCGTAGTCGAGGATGGTGCCCGGTTTATTCTCGTCGCTTTCCGCCACATCGGAGGCTGGATTGAAGATAACACTCAATGTGTCGGCGCTCGCGTCATAGATGATTTTCACGCCAACGCCTGCTCCAGCGCGCGGGCGAGCGTTGCGAGACCGGCATCGACATCGCGCGGCAGGTGGACCCGCAACAAACGCCGGCCGCGCTCGGCGAGCACGTCGAAATCGCCGCGCGCCTGCGCCGCCTTGACCACGCCGAAGCTGTAGGCCTGGCCCGGCACCGGAAGGTCCTCGGCGTCGTCGCAGGTGATCTGCAGAAACACCCCGCTGTTCGGCCCGCCCTTGTAGGCCTGCCCGGTCGAATGCAGGAAACGCGGCCCAAAGCCGACGCAGGTTGCGCAATGCGTGCGGTCGCGGATCATCCGGCGCATCCGCTGCAATGCCTCGGTATGCGCCGGGTTGCGGTCGATATAGGCGAGCAGCGCGACATAGTCGCCGGCGCCGGCCCGTCCGAGATGCGCCTTCAGCGCGTCGGCCAGCGTCGCGGCGCCGGATACGATCGCCGCGTTCGCCGGGTCGGCGTAGAGCGCGACCCCGTCAACCGTCGCGACCGGCTTCTCCTCGGGCAAGGCGCCGGTCTTCTCGAAGGCGGCGGTCAGCTCGCGGGTCTTGACCTTCGACGCCTCGACATCGGGCTGATCGAACGGGTTGATGCCGATGATCGAGCCGGCCACCGCGGTCGCCATCTCCCAGCGGAAGAATTCCTGACCGATCTGCATCGCCTCGGAGACGACGACGCGGACGACCGGCTGCCCCGCCGCCTCCAGAGCGGCGACCGCGTTCTCGTGCTCCTGGTCCTGCTCGGAGGCGAGCCGGAAATAGGCAAAGACCCGATCCTGTCCGTAGACCGCCGGAGCCCCGACCGGCTCGGCGTCGACCGGGATGATCCCGCGCCCCTGCTTGCCGGTCGACTCGGCCAGCAACTGTTCGAGCCAGGCGCCGTACGAGGCGATGCCGGGCGACGCGATGACGGTCAGCTTGTCGCGGCCCTGTTTGGCGGCGACGCCGAGGATCGCGCCGAGCAGCACGCCGGGATTTTCGACCGGCGGCGAACTCGCCGAGCACGACCGCACCATCTCGGCGGTGCGTTCGAGGAAGGTTCTGACATCGAGGCCGATCGCCGCCGCCGGGACCATGCCGAAATCGGACAGCACCGAATAGCGCCCGCCGATCGATGTCACGCCGTGACGGATCGCGCGGAATTTTTCGAGGCGCGCGATTTTTTCGAGCGACGAGCCGGGATCGGTGATCGCGACGAAATGCTGCGATGCCACCGCTTCGCCGGAGACGGACCGCACCCGGTCGTAGAAATACTGCTTGTAGATATTCGGTTCGAGCGTGCTGCCGGATTTGCTCGACACGATAAACAGCGTGCGTTGCAGATCGACCGAATCCGCGATGCGGCGGATCTGCGCCGGATCGGTCGAATCGACGATCCGCAAACGCGGAAAACCGGGCTTGCTGCCGAAACTTTCGGCCAGCACCTCGGCGCACAGACTGGAGCCGCCCATGCCGAGCAGCAGCGCGTCGCTGAAATCACCGCGCTTGACGTCGGCGGCAAAGGCGTCGAGGTGCTCGACAGCCTTCAGCTGCTGATCGACGACAGTCAGCCAGCCGAGCCAGTTGGCCTCGTCTGTCTCGGTCCACAGCGACGCGTCGCCGGCCCACAACCGCCGCACTTTTCCCTCTTTGCGCCAGTCCTCGAGCGCTGCCTTGACCCCGTCGTCCAGCTCCTTCGGCAGCTTGTACGACATTGGATTGAGCATGCTGCCCAGCGCGGTGCGCCGCTTTTTCTGCACCGCCGCATAGAGATGGTCGGCCGCGTCGGCGAACAATCTGACCCCGTCCTCGACCAGCCGCGCCGTGATGTCGTCGATCGAAACACCGGCCTTGGCCAACCCCTCCATGACCGCCTGCGCGCCGGCGACATCCTCTTCGAGGCTGGCGCGCAGCCGTCCATGATCGCGGAAGGCGTCCATCGTCGCCGGCGGTATGGTATTGACCGTATCCGGGCCGATCAGCTCTTCCACGTACATCACATCGCTGTAGGCCGGGTTCTTGGTGCCGGTGCTGGCCCACAGGAGGCGCTGCGTCTGGGCGCCCTTCTGCGCGAGACGCTGCCAGCGTTCGTCGCCGAAGATGCGCTGGTAAAGCTGATAGGCGAGCTTGGCGTTGGCGATGGCGACCTTGCCCTTGAGCCCCGCGAGCCGCTGCTTCTCCTGCGCGTCCGAAGCCGCGGCGATACGCTGATCGAGCGCCTCGTCGACCAGCGTGTCGATGCGGCTTACAAAGAAGCTCGCGACGCTGGCAACCTTGTGCGGGTCGCCGCCTTTCGCGACAAAATCCTCGAGGCCGGAGATATACGCCTCGGCGACCTCCTCGTAGACTTTCTGCGAGAACAACAGCGTGATGTTGACGTTGATCCCCTCGCCGATCAGCGTGCGGATCGCCGGCAGGCCGGGTTTTGTCGCCGGCACCTTCACCATGAGATTGCGCCGGTTGATATTGCGCCACAGGCGCCGCGCCTCCTCGATCGTCTCGTGCGTCTGCATCGCGAGATAGGGCGAGACCTCGATCGAGATGTAGCCGTCGCGGCGCTGCGTCTGCTCATAGACCGCGCTCAGCGCGTCGGCCCCGTCCTGGATGTCGCGGATCGCGAGTTCCTCGAACAGCGCGCCGGGATCGCGGTCGCCGGTGCGCTCGGCGGCGGCGATCTGTGCATCGTAGTCGTCGCCGTGGCCGATCGCCTTCTCGAAAATCGACGGGTTCGAGGTGACGCCGCGCAGCCCGTCCTCGGCCACGAGGCGGGCCAGCCCGCCGCTCTTAAGCAGGTCGCGGCTGACGAAGTCGAGCCACACCGACTGGCCGTATTCCTGAAGCGTCCTCAGCGGATTGGTCATTTTCGTCCTTTCTGCGTCAGGCCGGGTCGCGGCGGGTCGAGGTGTCGCCCGCGATCATGACGTTGCCATCGGGCCGCCGATTTCAACGCCGTATCCGATCGATAACGCCGCCAGGAAGCGCGTTCTCGGAAATCAACGCGGTGGCGATCCGTTCAACCACGGTCTCGACCGGCGCATCATTCGCCAGAGTCAGCGCGTTCTCGTCGGGGTCGGGCGGTTCGAGAGCGGCGAACTGGCTTTCGAGCAGGCTCGCCGGCATGAAATGGCCGCGTCGGGCCGCCAAGCGCTCCTCGATCAGCGCCGACGGCGCGGTCAGATAAACCAGCCGGACCTCGGGCCGATCGCCGATGATAATGTCGCGGTATCGCCGCTTCAGCGCGGAGCAGGCGATGACTCCGGCCTCGCCGCGCTGGCGCCATTCGTCGATTATCGCCGCGACGGCGCGCAGCCACGGCGCGCGATCCGCGTCGTCGAGCGGGATCCCGGCCCGCATTTTCGCGACATTTTCCGGCGGGTGCAGCGCGTCGCCCTCCTGAAACCGCCAGCCGAGGCGACGCGCCAGGGCGGCGCCGACGGTGGTCTTACCGGAGCCCGAGACGCCCATGACAACGGCGATCAGGGCTCGTTTCGGCGGCTGCAAGCCGTCCTCCAGCCGTTGCGGCGCTCTCGACGGCGCTGGTAAATTGCCCGCGCGCGGCTTTATCTTGCCGGTTCGGCGACGCGCGCGCAACCGATGCGGCGAGACCGCCGGCTTTGGTTGTTCAGGACAGGATCGCCGCGGCTGATTGCGCCGCCGCGTGGAACCGCCGCACGCGGCCGATGTCCTTGGCGTGCGAGCCGGGCCTATCGGTTTTGGTCTTGGAATCGACACCGGCGGGACGAACGGCGCGGATCGCCTCGGCGACGTTGTCGGGTCCGAGGCCGCCGGCAAGGATTACCGGCATGCGAACGAGGTCGACGATGCGGCGGCTGACCCGCCAGTCGTGCGTGACACCCAGGGCGCCGATTTGCCGATCCGACGCGCGGTGGCTGTCGAGCAGCAGAAAATCCGCGACGCCGTCATAGGCGCGGGCGAGCGCGACACTCTCCTCGCCGGTGACGGGGATGCTGCGCATCAGGAGGCTGCCCGGCAGCTTGTGCTTGAGGCCCGCGACCCGGTCCGGCGACAGCAGTTCGGGCGCCGCGCCGAGATGCACGATCGACGGGGCGAGGAAGGTCGCCCATTGCTCGATCAGCGAAACATCGGCGGTCAAGAATAGCGCCGATACCTTGGCGGGCGGGAGGACGGCCGCCGCGATCTCCTCCGCCGCGGCCAGCGGCAGCTCGCGCGGAAACGCGCCGTCGCCAACCAGGATGCCGACATGCGCAACGCCGACCGCCGAGATCGCCCGCGCCTCCCCGGGGGTCGAGACTTCGTAGATCTGCGTCAGCATTGCCCGACCCATCAGAAGGCCAGTATCTCCCCCCGCAAGCGGGGGGGGCACAAGCCTACAATTCATACCCCGGTGTCGCGAGCAGCGGCGGGTCGGCGACTTCGGCCGTCAGCGCGGCGTCGAAGCCGTTGAAGCGGGTGCGCAGACAGGCGCCGTAGGCGCCGAGCTGGCCCAGCTCGATCCAGTCGCCCTCGTCGATGTCGTCCGGTAGCAGAAACGGCCCTTTCATAAAGTCGGCGCTGTCGCAGGTCGGCCCGTAAAGGGCGAACGGGCGCAGCTCCGCCTCGCTGCCGGCCGCGCCGTCGATTGGTACGCGACGTACCGGAAAGCGGAAACCCGGATGTCCGGCGTCGCTGAGGCTGCCGTAGACGCCGTCGTTGATGTAGAGGGCGTCGTCGCGCCGCAGCTGGACCTGCACGACAACCGATCCGCCGCCGGCAACCAGCGCCCGCCCCGGCTCGGCCCACAGCTCGACGCCGCGCCCGAGCCGCACCGCCGTCTGACCGATTGCCGTCTGACCGATTGCCGTCTGACCGATTGCCGCCTGGCCGATCGCCGCCACGTAAGCATCGAGCGGCGGCGGCTCGGCATCCGGGTAGCTGACCGGAAACCCGCCGCCGACATCGACGATGTCGACCCTGACGCCGGAGCCCGCAATCGCCTCGCCGGCCGACGCGATCGCGCGCGAATAGGCATCGGGATCGAGGCATTGCGAGCCGACATGGAAGCACAGACCGAGCCGTGCCGCGTGCGGCCGCGCCAGACGCAGCAGCTCGGCCGCCTCGGCGACCGCGACGCCGAACTTGCCCGACAGGTCGTAGGTGCCGCCCTGCCGGACCGCGAGCCGCACAAAAAGGCCGAGCACCGGCGGCGTGCCGACCGGCACGGCCCGTACCGTCTCCTGCAGGATTTTTTCGAGCTCGTCCGTGCTGTCGAGCGCGAAGTCGGCGACGCCGTATTGGTGAAACGCCGAGTGGATCGCCGGGCGCGATTTGACCGGGTGCATAAAATGCAGTTCGGCCTGCGGAAGCACGCGGCGCACCAGCGCGATTTCGGGCAGCGAGGCGCAGTCGAAGTGCCTGACGCCGCCGGCCCACACCGCGCGCAGCACGCGCGGTTCCGGATTGCACTTGACGGCATAGAGCACCTCGCCCGGAAAGGCCCGGACAAAGCGGCGCGACGCCGCGGCGATAACCGCCGGACGCAGACAGACGAGCGGCTCCGACGGGCGCTCGCGCGCGACAAGTGCATCCACGCTCGGCAGCGCGGGCGGGCGCCCGGCCGGGCGCGGCACGGATTGCAGTGGAGAGATTGGGGCTTTCGCCATCGCACGATCCTCCCCCGAACAAAGGAGGCGACGCCGGCCCCGCGCCCGCGCTTTACGGGTGCGATATCGGCGACAGGTCAGGGTGTCTGGCGCGGCGGAGCGGCGCGCTCCGGCGCGTCGGGCGCCTGAGGGATCAGACGCCGGCGGTCAGATGACCGTGCGGGTACTTCGCATCGCGTGCCGGACCATAGCCGTTTCCCTTAAGGAAATGCCGGCCCACAAGTCCCTTGCGGGGTGACCGGCCCTGCCAAAAAGGACGCGTTACGTCGTAGCGGCACCCCTGGATCGGCGGGGTTCTAGGCACGTGCGATTGCGTCGGAGCGCATAAATAGGCAATCCGGGCGGCAACGCAAGCCCCTGAGCGTTCAACATATTCCGGCGCGGCCGCATAGCCGGGACGGCAATCGCGGTACTTCGAGAGGCTCGCCTTCGCCGTGGCTCGATCGTCCGGATTTAGGCTGCCGCGGCTGTTTCGGGCTGGCGACTGGCAACCGCCTCCACTGGCTCGGGCTCCGGCATAACCAGGGCCGGGTCGAGGTACGGCGTCGGATCGCGCTCGACCTTTTTGCGCAACCGGTGCAGAAACCAGTAGTACGAAACCAGCTTGGCATGCGTGTCGGCGATCTCCCAAACCCGGCGCGGGTAGAAGATCAGCGGATTTTCGCGCGGCAGGCCGAAGCGGCGCTGGGTGCGGATCTTGCGCCGGAAAAAGCCGCCCTGCAGCGGATGCACCTTCTCCTGCTTGAAGATAAAATAGAATTGCAGGACGTGGTTCAACAGCCGCACCGGCTTCATGCCGGACGCCGTGGCGCGCCGGAACATGCGCTCGATATGCTCGGGGGAATAATAACAGTCGAAGGCCTGGCGGTAGATTTCCTGCCTTTCGGCGTCGCTCATCTCCTG
>JBFXDF010000215.1:0-6896 GCA_050181375.1 Alphaproteobacteria bacterium | reverse complement strand
TCGCGCGACTCGGTCGCCTCGCACGACAAGTTCAAGCAGAAGCACGCCCTGCCGTTCATTCTCGCGTCCGATGCAACCGGCGAGGTCACCGAGCGCTACGGGGTATGGGTCGAGAAAAGCATGTACGGCCGCAAGTACATGGGCATCGACCGCAGCACGTTTCTGATCGATAGGGACGGTGTCGTGCGAGCCGCGTGGCGCAAGGTCAAGGTTTCGGGTCACGTCGGCCAAGTATTGAAAGCGGTGCGAGAGCTCTGAGCCGGGTCCCGGGCCACCTTATCCCGGGCGCGCCTTTAAAGAAGTATTTAGCCACCCTGAGATGCAGGATGGCCTCTCCTTTAGCATAGAGAAGCCGATCGTAGGACGCGGGCTTGCGCCTGCCACAGAACGGCTTACATTTCAGATTAAAATTTTACATAAGCTATGGCGCCGGTTTGCGGTTCCGTGCGTTGACGGTTTGTTGAAGAACAGGGGCACGCGCCATGCAGGCAGATCTGGAACAATTGCAATTGGCAGGCTCGGAGCGCGCTCGCTTCGCCCCCGCCGTGACCGAGAACCTGCTGCTCGGCGGCCGGCGGCTGCGCGCGGCGTTCATGCAGACGCCGCAACGCTTCGCCGGGCGCGAGACGGCGCTGCTCCGCGCCGGTTTATCGGAACCGACCGCGATCCTGATCCGCAGCGGGTTTGCCTACCGTTCGTGCGGGTTGCCCGACGGCCGCCGCGCGATCCTGCGCGTCCTGCTGAGCGGCGATTATGCCGGGCTGGACGATTACGTGCTCGCCCGGTCGATGGAGAGCGTCCATGCCGCCAACCGGGTCGGGTATCACGTTCTCGCCGGCGCCGCGCTGCGCGGCATGCTGAACGACCCGTGCGTCTCGATGTACCTGCTGGCGCAAATCGCCGAGGCGCGCTGGCGTGCCGACCGGCTGGCCGCGAGCATCGGGCGGCTCGATGCGCATGCCCGCATCTGCGTGCTGCTGCTCGACATTTACGACCGATTGCGGCATCGCGGGCTGATCGGCCGCCCGACCTTCAACCTGCCGATGACCCAGGAGCAGATCGCCGACCATCTCGGGCTGACCCTGGTGCATGTCAACCGCACGCTGCGTCGGCTGCGGGAGGAAAAAATCGTGCTGGTCGATCGCCAGGTCGTGATCATCCAGGACATCGAGCGGCTGCGCGAACTGGCGCAGGGCCTGCCGCAATCGGCCGAGCTGCCCGAAGCGACGGCGACGCCCGAGCGGGTGGTCGAACGCGCCCTCACCGCAGAGTTCCCGATTTAGGACTTCACGCCGACCGTGCCGGTGGTGTAAGCCAGCACCATGCGGCGCCCGACCGGAGCCCGCCGCGCTCCTCTCCACCGGTAGGAACAGGAGGAGGGCCGGGACCCGGGCGGCGCGCGGCTGCGTCATCGTGTGTCAGGAGCGAACATGCCGAGGGTCAGCTACACGGCGCCGGCGACGGTCGACGAGGCCGTCAAGGCTCTGGCCGGCGCCGCCGGTCAGGCGAAGGTCTTGTCGGGCGGGACCGATCTGTTGGTCCAGCTGAAGAGCGGGCGGCTGAAGCCCGATCTGATCGTCGATACCAAGCACATCCCCGGGATCATCGGGATCCGCGAGGAGGGCGGCTTTTTCGTGGTCGGCTCCGCGACTCCGGGCGTCATGATCAGCGCCGACGAGCGGCTCGAACATGCCTGGCCCGGCATCGTCGAGGGTGTCGACCTGATCGGCTCGCAGCAGATCCAGGGCCGCGCCTCAATCGCCGGCAATCTGTGCAACGCCTCGCCCGCCGCCGACAGCGTGCCGCCGGTCATCGCCGCCCGCGCGATCGCGGTCGTCGCGGGACCCAACGGCAAGCGCGAAGTGCCGGTCGAGAACATCGTGACCGGGCCGGGACGCACCTCGCTCGCGACCGGCGAGTTCGTTCTCGAATTCAAGATTCCGAAACCGAAACCGCGCCAGTGCGACGCCTATCAGCGCTTTATCCCACGCACCGAGATGGACATCGCGGTGGTCGGCGTTGCCGTCAACGTGACCTTGAACGCGGATGGCACCTGCGCCGACGCGCGCGTCGTGCTCGGCGCCGTCGCGCCGACCCAGCTTGTCGTGGAGGACGCGGCGCGGGCGCTGATCGGCAACAAACTCGACGACAATACGCTGAAGGCGCTCGACGCGGCGGCGCAGGCCGCCTGCAAGCCGATCACCGACAAGCGCGGCACGATCGAATACCGCACCAAGATCGCCGGCGTGCTGGCGCGCCGGGTCGCGGCCCAAGCCTTCGAGCGCGCGGCGGCGCGCTGACACGATTTCCGGAGCTGTTTGAATGAGCAAGCATCACGTCACCACGACCATCAACGGAGAGCCGGTCGAGTATCTTTGCGAGGCGCAGCAGACGATGCTCGACGTGCTGCGCGACGAACTCGGCCTGACCGGCAGCAAGGAAGGCTGCGGCTCCGGCGACTGCGGCGCCTGCACGATCATCTGCGACGGCGAGATGGTGTGTTCCTGCCTGATGCTCGGCGTCGAGGCCGAGGGCCGCAAGATCACGACAATCGAGGGGGTCGCCGATGGCGACAAGCTGCACCCGGTGCAGCAGAAATTCCTCGAGCACGCGGCGCTGCAATGCGGCTTCTGCACGCCGGGGTTTATCGTCGCGGCCAAGGCGCTGCTCGACCATAACCCGAACCCGACCGAGGAAGAGACGCGCTATTGGCTGGCCGGCAATTTGTGCCGCTGCACCGGCTATGACAAGATCATCCGCGCCGTGCTCGACGCCGCCGAGGTGATGCGCGGTCAGCAGCGGCCGGGCGCCTGACACGGGCGGAGAACGCCACTCGGCTAGCGCACTGGAAGGTGGCAACCCTCCGACTCGTGATGCCGGCGAAGGCCGGTATCCTTGGTAGAGGTGGATCCCGGCTTTCGCCGGGATCACCAGTGATCGGAGGCGATCGGAGCAATTCGTCCGCTGCGCGGCTGGCGGCGGCGCTGTGATGGAGCAGATCGCATGTCGTATCTCGACAAGGCCTCTCTGAAGGTTGTCGGCACAAGGCCGATCCGTCCGGATGGCGTGGAAAAGGTCATCGGGCGCGCCAATTTCGGCGCCGACATGACAATGCCCGGAATGTTATGGGGCAAGATCAAGCGCAGCCCGCACGCGCACGCCCGGATCAAGGCGATCCACACGCAGAAGGCGCTGGCCCTGCCCGGGGTCAAGGCGGTTGTCACCGCGGCGGATTTTCCGGCAATCGCGTCCGAGGAAGCTTTTGTCGGCGAGGGGCCGATGAATTTCCGCGACCTCTCGCGCAACTGCATGGCGCGCGGCAAGGCGCTCTACGAGGGCCACGCGGTCGCGGCGGTGGCCGCGACCGAGCCATGGATCGCCGACGAAGCGGTCGAGCTGATCGAGGTCGAATACGAGGTGCTGCCGCACGTCATCGACGTCGAGGACGCGATGCAGCCGGACGCGCCGATCCTGCACGACGACCTCTACACGCAGGGCGTCGATCCGAAGCCGGCATCGGCGTCGAATGTCGCGAAGCGTATTACCTTTGTCAAAGGCGATGTGTCGCAGGGGTGGCGCGAGGCCGAGGTTACGATCGAGCGCCGCTACACCAGCCAGCCGGTGCACCAGGCGTATATCGAGCCGCATGCTTGCGTTGTCTCGATCGCCGCCGACGACCAGTGCACGATCTGGAGTTCGAGCCAGGGCCAGTTCATGGTGCGCGCCTATTGCGCCAAGCTGCTCGGCATCGACATGGCCAATATCCGCGCGATCCCGTCCGAGATCGGCGGCGGGTTCGGCGGCAAGACGCTGGTCTATCTGGAGCCGGTCGCGCTGGCGCTGTCGAAGAAATCCGGCCGCCCGGTCAAGATGGTGATGAGCCGCGAGGAGGTGTTCCGCGCCACGGGGCCGGCCGCCGGCGGCGTCTATGAGGTGAAGCTCGGCGCTAAGAAGGACGGCACGCTGGTGGCGGCCGAACTTGTGGTCAAGCTGCAGGCCGGCGCCTTTCCCGGTTCGCCGGTCGGACCGGCCTGCATGTGCGGCTTTGCAATGTACGACATCCCGCATGTCAACATCGTCGGCTACGACGTTGTCTCAAACCGTCCGAAGGTCGCCGCCTACCGCGCACCCGGCGCGCCGAATTCGACATTCGGCACCGAAAGCTGCATCGACGAACTGGCCCGCGAGCTGAAGATCGACCCGCTCAAGCTGCGCGAGATCAACGCCGCGAAGGACGGCACCAAGGCGGCGCACGGGCCGACCTGGGCCAATATCGGCTATCTGCAGACGGTCGAGGCGGCGCAGGCGCATGTGCATCTGAAGACCCGTCTCGGGCCGAACCAGGGGCGCGGCATCGCCTCGGGCTTCTGGTTCAATATCGGCGGCGAGTCGGCGGCGACCGTCCACATCAACGAGGACGGCACGGCGAGCGTCGTCGAGGGCAACCCCGATATCGGCGGCTCGCGCGCCTCGATGGCGATGATGGCGGCCGAGGTTCTGGGCATTCCCTATGAACAGGTGCGCCCGATCGTCGGCGACACCGCGCAGGCCGGCTACTGCTTCCTGACGGGCGGCAGCCGCGTCACCTTCGCGACCGGGATGGCGGTGACGCAGGCGGCCGAGAAGGTCGTCGCCGAACTCAAGAAGCGCGCCGCGATGATCTGGGATATCAGCCCCGACGCGGTCGATTGGAAGGACGGCAAGGCCTACCCGGCCGGCCCGAACGCCGGCAGCTTCGAGCCGCTGTCGGTGCAGGAGATCGCGATGAAGGCCGGGCGCACCGGCGGCCCGATCACCGCCGAGGTGTCGATCAACGCGCAGGGCGCGGGGGCCGGGTTCGCGACGCATATCTGCGACGTCGAGGTCGATCGCGAGACCGGGTTTGTCAAAATCCTGCGCTATACGGCGATCCAGGATGTCGGCCGCGCGATCCATCCGAGCTATGTCGAGGGCCAGATCCAGGGCGGCGTGACGCAGGGCATCGGCTGGGCGCTCAACGAGGAGTACATCTACGACAAGAACGGGCGGCTCGATAACCCGGGCTTCCTCGATTATCGCGTGCCGGTGGCTTCCGACCTGCCGATGATCGAGGCCGTCATGATCGAGGTGCCGAACCCGCGGCATCCGTTCGGCGCGCGCGGCGTCGGCGAGGTGCCGATCGTGCCGCCGATGGCGGCGGTTGCGAACGCGATCCTCGACGCGACGGGGGTGCGCATGCGGGACCTGCCGATGTCGCCGCCGAAGCTGCGCGCCGCCCTCGACGCGCAGGAGCCGCCGCGCCTCGCCGCCGAGTAGCCCAGAGAGCGACAGAACCGGACGGGGCGGAGTAGCCCCGTTCGTTCCGCGGTCGATCGGGAGGGCAACATGAAGCTGAACGGTGCCACCATTCCCGACGAAATCGTGCGCCGCGTGGTCGGGCGTCGCGGCAGCGAGCATTGTTTCGCCAACCTCAACCCGGCGCACACCGCGCTCGTGGTTGTCGATCTGCAGAACGCCTTTATGGACGATGCGGTCGGTCACGCGGTCTGCCCGGCGGCGCGGGACATCGTCCCGGCGGTCAACCGCCTGGCTGCGGCGGTGCGGCGCGCCGGCGGCGGCGTTTTCTGGGTGCAGATGACGCATGACAAGCGCTGCCTCGACGACTGGTCGGTGGCGTTCGAGATCAGCACGCCGGCGATGCGGGAAAGGCGCATTGCCGCCTTGACGGAAGGCGGTGCCGGCCATCGCCTGTGGCCGGGGCTCGACGTCCAGGCCGAGGACGAGATCGTCAAGAAATACCGCTACAGCGGCTTTCTGCCCGGCACTTCGGATTTGTCCGAGCGGCTCAGGGCGCGCGGCTTCGATACGGTGCTGATAACCGGCACGGTCACCAATGTCTGCTGCGAAAGCTCGGCGCGCGATGCCAATATGCTGAACTTCCGCACGATCATGGTGAGCGACGGCAATGCCGCGCTGAGCCAGGCCGAGCACGATGCCGCGCTGACGGCGTTTTACGCGACATTTGGCGATGTCATGGACACCGACATGGTCATCGCCGCGCTCGACCGCGCCGCGGCGGCCAAGGCGGCGTGATCCCGCGTGCCCGCGAGCGCTGATCGCCAGCGAGCGCGGGATGAAGGTTGGAGTGGATAAACTTGCCTAAGGTCGTGCTCGCCGGGTTGGCGGCACGCCGGTATACCGGCGGCGAGACCGTCTTCGAGGTCGAGGCCGATACGGTGCGCCGCATGATTTCGGAGCTGGACCGGCGCTTTCCGGGTCTCGGCAATCAGATCGACGAGGGCATGGCCGTCGCGATCGATGGCGAGATCTACCAGGACGCCTGGCAGGCACGCCTCGAGCCCGACAGCGAAATCGTGCTGATCCCGAAAATCGGAGGGGGCTGACGGTTGATACGGCAGCCCGGCCGGATTCGTCAGCCGGCTCGGCGCCTCGCCGCTATCGCTGCGGGTAGCAATAACCCTGATACAGCACGTAGCCGCGCGGGCAGGTCCCCACGGGACCCACAGCGGTCGACGGTTGCCCGGTAAGCATGTTGGTCGTACCGGATAGCGTGCCGGTGGCGGTGCCGAGAGCGCCGCCAACGATTGCGCCGAGCGGACCGGCGGCCGCGCCGCCTTGCGCAGCGCCGGCCGATGCACCCGCCGCCGCGCCGGAGACCGGATTGTTCGGTGCGTAAGCTTGCGCGAAAGCCGTGCCCGCGATGCCGATCGCCAAAGTGGCGCTCAGCCCCAGTGTCTTCAGCTTGTTGCTCATCAGCGGATCTCCTTCTCGCTGGTATGATATATCCCGCGCCCGGTATTTCAACCGCAACGGGTTCAGAAGATCCGCGCAGATAATCTCTATTCGCGGGTTGACCCGACCGGCCCGTGTTCGCTCGTTCCGCCCGATCGCGGCTA
>JBFXDF010000214.1:0-6906 GCA_050181375.1 Alphaproteobacteria bacterium | reverse complement strand
GCGCGATCCTCGGCGCGGTCGCGGTCAATTTCGGCAAGACCTGGTTTACCGGCGCGCTGCCCGAGTTATGGCTGTACGCGCTGGGCGCCTTGTTCATTGTCGTTACGCTGTTCCTGCCGCGCGGATTGATGGGCCTGCTCGCTACCCGCATGCGCCCGGCTCCGGCCGAACCGGAACCCGAATCCCCGGTCGGCGCCATACGCGAAGCGACAGCGCGCGAGGCGGCCGGATGATCCGTAGCGACAGCCTCTTATATCTCGACGGCGTCGGCGTCACGTTCGACGGGTTCCGCGCGCTCAATGAATTGTCGCTGGCGATCGAGCCGGGCGAGATGCGCGCCGTGATCGGCCCGAACGGTGCCGGCAAGACGACAATGATGGATGTCATCAGCGGCAAGACACGGCCCGATACGGGCCAGGTCGTTTTCGGTGACTATATCGACCTGACGCGGCTCGACGAGCCGGAGATAGCGGCTCTCGGCATCGGCCGGAAATTTCAGAAGCCGACTGTCTTCGAATCGCAATCGGTGTGGGACAACCTGTTGCTGGCGCTGGCCGGCCACCGCACGCCGCGCTTCACATTGTTCGCGCGCCAGAGCGCCGACGAGCGGCGGCGCATCGAGGAAGTCCTCGAAACGACCCGCCTCACCAACCACCAGTACCGGCTCGCCGCCGAGTTGTCGCACGGTCAGAAACAATGGCTTGAGATCGGCATGCTGCTGGCGCAGCAGCCGAGGCTTCTGCTGCTTGACGAGCCGGTCGCCGGAATGAGCGACGCCGAGACCGAGCAAACCGCCGAATTGCTGCGCGACATCAACAAGACCCGAAGTATCGTCGTCGTCGAGCACGACATGGCCTTCGTCCGGGCGCTCGCCGTGCGCGTCACGGTGCTGCACGAAGGCGCGGTCCTGTCCGAGGGATCGATCGATCACGTCAGCGCCGACCCGCGCGTCATCGAAGTTTATCTCGGTCGCTGAGTTGGCGAGGAGAGCGAGGCGGGGTGCAATGCTGCAAGTCGATCGCGTTGACCTGCATTACGGCGCGGCAATCGCGCTGCGCCAGGTAACGATCGCCGCCGAACCGGGCCGCGTCACGGCACTGCTCGGCCGCAACGGCGTCGGGAAAACCTCATTGCTGCGCGCGATCACCGGCGCCCATCCGATCAGCCGGGGAGCGATCCGCTGGGAGGGCGCCGATATTTCCTCGCTGCCGGTCTACGAACGCGCCCGGCGCGGCATTGCCTGGGTGCCGCAGGGCCGCGATATCTTTCCGCTTTTGAGCGTGCGCGAGAACCTCGAAACCGGGTTCGCCGTTCTGCCGCGCCGCGAGCGCCGGCTGCCCGACGCGGTTTTCGAGCTGTTCCCGGTCTTGCGGACGATGCTGCGGCGGCGCGGCGGTGACTTGTCGGGCGGACAGCAGCAGCAGCTGGCGATTGCCCGCGCGCTGGTCATGCGACCTCGCCTGCTCGTGCTGGATGAGCCCACTGAGGGCATCCAGCCGAGCATCATCAAGGAAATCGCGCGGGTTATCGGCCTATTGCGCGAGCGCGGCGGGCTGGCCATTCTGCTGGTCGAGCAATATTTCGACTTCGCGCGCGATCTGGCGGACCGAGTCGCGATAATGGACCGGGGGGCGATTGTCGTCGAAGGCCCGCATGAGGAGCTCGACGAAGCGGATGTACGACGCCGGCTTTCGGTCTGATCGGGGTTCCGTTCTCCAGCGTAGCATCGGCGAATTGCGCGTTGCCGTGAAGGATCGTGATGGGGCGACGGACCTTGATGGGCTTTATCAGTCCGGTTGCCTCAAGGCGCGGTTTCCGCGCCCTGTCGTTCGCGGCTGGTTGGACCTCGTGACAATGAACACATCGGGCGGGATCGCCAGTGGCGACCGGCTGAACAGCACCTTCGACATAGGGGCGGGGGCCCACGCTACGGTCGCCTCGCAGGCGGCCGAACGGTATTACCGTGCTGCGGCTGGAGGCGGATCGGCGCTTGTGCGCACGCGCATTTCGGTCGGCGACATTGCCGCAGCCGAGTGGCTGCCGCAGGAAACGATCCTGTTCGATGGGTGCGCGATGGAACGCAGCCTCGATGTCGAGCTGTCGGCCTCGTCATGGTTTGTCGGGGTGGAGGCGCTGGTGTTCGGCCGCGCCGCGATGGGCGAGCGCGTCCGCGCAGGACGAATTTGCGACATAATCCGGGTGCGGCGCGCGGATCGCCTTGTCTGGTATGATGCCGTGCGCCTGGACGGGGAGATCGATGTGCTACTGCGGCGCCCGGCAGTCGCGAACGGCGCGAGGGCTGTCGCAAGCCTGGTGCATGTCGCGCCTGACGCCGAGCGGCGGGTCGAAGCTGTCCGCATCGCGCTCAATGGCTCGCCGGCGGAAAGCGGCGTCAGCGCGTGGGATGGGATACTGGTCGCGCGGCTATTGGCGGCCGGCGGTGCGCCGTTGCGTCGTGCCGTAACTGCGGCGCTCGGCGCGTTGCGCGGTAATCGGCCGTTGCCGCGGGTTTGGCTATGCTAGTCGGGGTGTCGAGGCGATGCACCTAACGTCGCGCGAAAAAGACAAACTGCTGATCAGCATGGCGGCGATGGTGGCGCGGCGGCGGCTCGAACGCGGCGTCAGGCTGAACTACCCGGAAGCGGTAGCGCTGATCAGCGATTTGGTCGTCGAGGGTGCGCGAGACGGTCGCAGTGTCGCCGAGCTGATGGATGCCGGCGCGCATGTTCTCGGGCGCGACAATGTCATGGATGGGGTCCCCGAGATGATCCACGAAGTTCAGGTCGAGGCGACTTTCCCCGACGGAACTAAGCTCGTCACAGTCCACCAGCCGATCCGCTGACACGATGACCGAGGCCTATTTCCACATCGTCATTGCCGCGAAGGCGGTAATTCGGGGGCAAACCAACAGTCGCTTGCTCTGGACTCCTCGCCGAACTGGGGATCACGCGGGGGCGACACATCCAGGATTGGCCCGATGATCCCCGGAGAAGTCATTACCGCCCGCGGCAACATCGAGCTGAACGCGGGCCTGCCACGCACAACGCTGACGGTCAGCAATACCGGCGACCGCCCGATCCAGGTTGGCAGCCATTATCATTTCGCCGAGGCGAACACTGCCCTGGCGTTCGACCGCGCTGCGGCGCGCGGCAAGCGGCTCGACATTGCGGCCGGGACGGCGGTGCGCTTCGAACCGGGACAAAGCCGAGAAGTCGTCTTGGTCCCGTATCGCGGCCGGCGCATCGTGCAAGGTTTCCGGGGCGCAATAATGGGAGCGCTCAACTGATGGCGCAGCTGTCGCGCGCGGCTTATGCTCATATGTTCGGCCCAACGACCGGGGACCGCGTGCGGCTGGCCGACACCGACCTGCTGATCGAGGTCGAGCGCGACCTGACCACCTACGGCGAGGAGGTTAAGTTCGGAGGCGGCAAGGTGATCCGCGATGGCATGGGGCAGTCGCAGACATCGCAGGCCGAGGGTGCCGCGGATACGATCATCACCAACGCGCTGATCCTTGATCATTGGGGCATCGTCAAAGCGGACGTGGCGATAACGAACGGGCGTATCTCGGGTATCGGCAAGGCTGGTAACCCGGACATCCAGCCGGGGGTTGATATCGTCATCGGCCCCGGTACCGAAATCATCGCTGGCGAGGGGAAGATTCTGACCGCCGGCGGTATTGACGCGCATATCCATTTTATTTGCCCGCAGCAGGTTGAGGAGGCGATCGCTTCCGGCATCACGACGATGATTGGGGGTGGAACCGGACCGGCGACCGGAACGGCGGCAACGACCTGCACCCCCGGACCCTGGCATATAGGGCGGATGTTGCAGGCCGCCGAGGGACTACCGGTCAACCTAGCTTTCGCTGGCAAGGGCAACGCCTCGCGCCCCGCGGCCCTGGAGGAAATGATCCGCGCCGGAGCCGCCTGCCTGAAACTGCACGAAGATTGGGGCACTACACCGGCGGCCATCGACTGCGCCTTGTCGGTGGCTGACCGGTTTGACGTGCAGCTCATGATCCATACCGACACGCTGAACGAATCCGGTTTTGTCGAGACGACAATCGCGGCTTTCAAGGACCGTACGATTCATGCCTTCCACACCGAGGGGGCCGGCGGCGGCCACGCTCCGGATATCATCAAGGTGGCTGGATTGCCGAACGTATTGCCGAGTTCGACGAATCCGACCCGCCCGTACACGGCCAACACAATCGACGAACACCTCGATATGCTGATGGTGTGCCATCATCTCGACGACGCTATTCCCGAGGACCTCGCCTTCGCCGAAAGCCGTATTCGGAAGGAAACGATCGCCGCCGAGGACATCCTGCACGATATCGGCGCAATATCGATGATGTCGTCGGACAGCCAGGCAATGGGCCGGGTCGGCGAGGTTGTAATCCGTACCTGGCAGACCGCCCACAAGATGAAGGTTCAGCGCGGGGCCTCGCCCGGCGACGGAGCGGCCGACAACAACCGGGCCAAACGCTACGTCGCCAAATACACGATCAACCCGGCCATCGCACAGGGGATCGCGCACGAGGTCGGCTCGGTCGAGCCGAGCAAGCTTGCCGACCTCGTGCTATGGTCCCCGGCGTTCTTCGGCGTCAAGCCCGATCTCGTCATCAAGGGCGGAGCGATCGCGTGGGCCGCGATGGGGGACGCGAATGCGTCGATCCCGACGCCGCAGCCGGTGCACTACCGGCCGATGTTCGGCGCATTCGGCGGGGCGCTGACCGCCGGCTGCGTCAGTTTCGTCTCGGCGGCATCGCTGGAGGCGCGGATCGGCGAGACGCTAGGTCTTCGTCGCTCGCTCGTTGCGGTCAGCAATACACGCGGCGGCATCGGGAAGCGCTCGATGATTCACAACGATACAATGCCGCTCATCGAGGTCGATCCGGAAACCTACGAAGTGCGCGCCGACGGGAAATTGCTGACCTGCGAACCGGCGACCGTACTGCCGATGGCCCAGCGATATTTTCTGTTCTGATGGAGAGCCTCGCATTGCTGCGGCTAATGGCATGGCTGTCGCCGGGTTTTCCGACTGGCGCCTATGCCTATTCGCACGGGCTCGAATGGGCGGTCGCGGCCGGAGACGTCGCGGCTGCAAACTCACTCCTCGTCTGGCTGGAAGACCTGCTGCGCCACGGCAGCGGCCGTAACGACGCGATCCTGCTGCGGCAAGCCTACCGCGCTTCGATTGACCCAAGCCGGCTTGCGGAGATTGGTGAACTCGCGGCCGCTCTCGCACCATCGCGGGAACGTCATGCCGAAGCGCTCAATATCGGGCAAGCGTTTATCGGCGCGGCCGCGGCGTGGTCACGACCGGAGTTGCCCCAGAAAATCACTTACCCAGTAGCGGTCGGCGTTCTCGCAGCAAGAAACAATATACCGGAGGACACCATTGCGCTCGCATACCTGCAGGCTTTCGTCGCGAACCTGATTTCGGCCGCGGTGCGCCTCGTCCCGCTCGGGCAAACCACCGGACTTTGCGCCCTTGCCACGATCGAGCCGACGATCCTGGAGGTCGCGTTAGCGACCCGAGAAGCGGGATTGGCCGATATTGGCGGCTGTACATGGCGTGCCGATCTCGCCGCAATGCGCCACGAAACGCAATACACGAGGCTATTCCGCTCATGAGCACGAAAGCGTCGCGCGGGCCCCTTAGGGTGGGGGTTGGCGGCCCGGTCGGCAGCGGCAAGACAGCGTTAATGGACAAGCTCTGCCGGTGTTTCTCCCCGCGCTATCAGATCGCGGCGATCACCAACGACATCTATACAAAGGAAGACGCCGAATTCTTGGCTCGCGCCGGATCGCTGCCGGCTGACCGCATCCTCGGTATCGAGACCGGCGGTTGCCCGCATACCGCAATTCGCGAGGACGCCTCGATCAATCTCGCCGGTGTCGCCGAAATGCAGCTTCGCTTTCCGGACCTTGATTTGATCTTGATAGAAAGCGGCGGCGATAATCTCGCCGCAACGTTCAGTCCGGAGCTCGCCGATTTGACGATTTACGTCATCGACGTGTCGGCCGGCGACAAGATCCCGCGCAAGGGCGGCCCCGGCATCACCCGCAGCGACCTGCTGGTCATCAACAAAATCGATCTCGCGCCGTTGGTCGGCGCCGACCTCGGCGTCATGCAACGCGACGCAGCCCGCATGCGCGGTGAACTTCCGTTTGTATTCGCGAATCTACGTTCTGGGATAGGCGTTCGCGCTATTGCGGAATACCTCGAAAACAACGGAGGCTTGGAATCCAAATCCTACTGAACTCGGCATCAGGACGCATTTGCGACATAACGATACCGCCCAAATAGCTTGCGTCTATTGTGTTTCTCATGGACGACCATGGAGCCGTGGTGGCACACAGCGGCCGGCTGCGTTGGAATCCATTCATTCATTCTCCGAGAATGTCGGCCCATTCCTCGTCGCCGCGGTTAAAGACCGCTTCGGGGCAAGAAGAGCCTGCGCGTAGCCAGAGCTGAGCGGCCGCTGTCGGATCAGTTAGCGGCCTCGTGTCGGGGCTCGGTGTCGACGGAGACGCGCCGACCCCCGACGTTTCCGAGCCCGACAAATTTACCGCCCTGAGCCTGACAATCACCCGAGGAGCGCAGAGGAAACTGCCGCCAGGCCAACGGCCGGCCAATCTGATTTGCCTCTGGTGGTTAACGAAGCTCAGGCGGCGGTTTCTGACGTGCTCCCGGATGTTCAGCCGCCGGGAGCTAGAGTCCGCTGCTGATTGAATGTGCTTTCGGCGCCCGACGCAACGGGCCAGGGCGCGAAGCCCTCAGATTGCGAGAGCGCCCTGGCCCGTTGCGCACTCGGAACTTGCCAATCTGCCGCGAAGGCCAGCGGGGTCAGCCAGCCGAGGCTCGAATGCGGGCGCTCGGCGTTGTAATCGCGGC
>JBFXDF010000213.1:0-6909 GCA_050181375.1 Alphaproteobacteria bacterium | reverse complement strand
GCGTAATGCCGCTTCTCGGTCTCGTACTCGACATGCGCGGTGGCGATCGTGATGCCGCGCGCCTTCTCCTCCGGCGCCTTGTCGATCTGGTCGTAGGCGGTGAACGTCGCCCCGCCGGTCTCCGCCAGCACCTTGGTGATCGCCGCCGTCAACGTCGTCTTGCCGTGATCGACATGCCCGATCGTCCCGACATTGCAATGCGGCTTCGTCCGACTAAACCTCGCCTTCGACATCGCTGCGGCATCCTATCGAAAAGAGAGAAACAGAATCATATCACCCCGCTGGCCCGCGGCGGAGCGGATAGCTGGAGCGGGTGATGGGAATCGAACCCACGTAGCCAGCTTGGAAGGCTGGAGCTCTACCATTGAGCTACACCCGCGATCGCGCCGCCGACCCCGATCACCGCCCTTCGAACCCCGTCGCGCGACGACTATCGCGGCGGCGATGGTGGAGGGGGTAGGATTCGAACCTACGTAGGCATCCGCCGGCAGATTTACAGTCTGCTGCCTTTAACCACTCGGCCACCCCTCCGCGTCGCAAGCCGCCGCGCGCTGCCGGTTCGCGCCGCGGCCGCGGAGCGCGCGTCATAAGGGCTGGCCCTGGTTTTGTCAACAACAGGCGCGGCCGGGTGGCACGCGTTCGCGGCGCGCTGAACTATTTCAATCCGCCCGCTTCGCGTACGCTCCCCGTGTCGCGGGGGAATGGGCCCCCGCGACGTTGGGAGGAGTGCAAGGATGAAAATCCGCCTCCTCCTGGTCCTCCGCATGTTCCGGATCTAAAGAGGACCGGGGCACCGGGGGAGGGATAACGCCCTTCCCCGGCTGCCCCTGAAATATAGGAGCCGCGAGATGGCCGGGCAAGAAACGCGCCGCCGCCGCGCTGGCGGGTCATCGCGCGCCAGCATCACGACTGCCGAAAACGCGCCGCCGCCGCGCCCGCGCCGAGATCGTGGCGAAGAGTGGATTTGCGGCCGTCATGCGGTTCTGGCGGCGCTCGCCAACCCGCGGCGGCGCTGGCGCCGATTGGCGGTGCTGGCGGGGCAGGAAGACAAGGCGGCCGCGCTGGTCGCCGCCGCGCGTGCCGAGCGGCGCGGCACGACAGACCCGGTTGAGGTGCGCGACCGCGCCGCCCTCGCGGCGCTTCTGCCCGAGGGCGCCGTGCATCAGGGGCTGGCCCTGCAGGTCGAGCCGCTCGACCCGGCCGATCTCGACGACGTGCTGCGCGCCGTCGCAGTGACCGAAGACGAAACACCGGACAGCCGGGCGCTGATCGTGATGCTCGACCAGGTCAGCGATCCGCATAATGTCGGCGCCGTGCTGCGTTCGGCCGCCGCGTTCGGCGCGGCCGCGGTGATTGTCGCCGAGCACGGCGCACCGCCGGCGGGCGCGGCGCTCGCCAAGGCGGCCTCCGGCGCGCTCGACCTCGTGCCGCTGGTCCGCGCCGTCAACCTGGCGCGCGCCCTCGACCGGCTGAGGGAGGCAGGGTTCTGGAGCTGCGGCCTGGACGAGACCGCGCCGGCGCCGCTGTCGGAAGTCGATCTCGGATCGCGCGCCGTGCTCGTGCTCGGTTCCGAGGGCGGCGGCCTGCGCCGGCTCGTGCGCGAGCGCTGCGACCACCTCGCGCGCCTGCCGACGCAACCCGAAATGCCGAGCCTCAACGTTTCGAACGCCGCGGCGGTTGCGCTCTACGAGCTGACCCGCCGCACCGCGCCTGAACAGACATGACGGCTGGGCTGGAGGCTTGCGCCGCGATCGCGGCGGCGGCTATGCAAGCGCGATGTCGAGCGCGAGTGTCAGCTACAACGGCCAGGAGATCGATTTCGCCGACGCCGCGGCGCAGATGGACCCGGCATTGCGCGAGATCGTCGAGGCCGAACTCGGCGAGTGCTCCGAACAGGAACTGGTCGATGCCTACGCCGCCGCTCATCTTGCCGTGTATGGCGTGGATTTCTATGTGCCCTGAAGGCGCCGCGCCCTGACGGCGTCTTGCCCGCCGATGCACGGTCCTCTACGATGCGGCGAGCGGACGCAGCCCGCGGCTGTGCGATGCGGAAAACGGAGGTTCCGATGCCGGACGACGTGAGGAACGTGACCCGGAAGCCGGCGATGAAGGTCGGCTACGCCAGCGAGAAAAAGCCGGTGATGGTGGCCGGACGGCGCGATTTCTTCGCCTATCGCGACCTCGGCATCGGCGAGGCCAGCGGCGGCGCGATGCGCGGCCAGGTGATGAAGGCGAAGACCGGCATGACGCAGCCGACCGGCTGGCATTACCATACCTGCGACGGGCAGTTCGTCTATACGCTGAAGGGCTGGGTCGAGCTGGAATTCGACGGCGGCGAGACGTTGCGCCTCGAACCGGGCGATTCGGTGTTCATCCCTGGCGGCATGAAGCACAACGAGCTGCGCACCTCGGATGACGTCGAGATCCTTGAGGTTTCGGTACCGGGCGAACTCGGCACGGTGCCGTGCGATCCGCCGGCTGCCCGCCGCTGATCGTCACCGGCTGAGCGGGGAGCCCGTCCGGCGCGGGAACTTCCGCTAAGCGGCGAGCCGGGCGCGGACCGCGGCCGAGCGGTCCCACAGATTGGGCAGCAGGCGGTTCGAGTAGCCGGAGACGAACGGTTTCGCCTCGCCGCTCTCCGGCGCGAAAACATGGCGGGCGATCGCCCCGATATTCCCGCCATAGGCGTGGATGCTGATCGACGGGCGGTCGCGCAGCGCGTTCTCGACCTGATGGATGTCGCCGATTGTCGGCGAAACGGCGGTGATCTCGCCCGGCACGAGGCTCTCGGTTCCGGTCGCCGCCAGCCGACCGCATGGCTCGACCGTGTAGTTGCGCGCGATTTCCGAGCCGCGCAGCATCCCGATCAGCCCCCATACGGTATGATCGTGCACCGGGGTGCCACGGCCCGGACCCCACACAAAACTGACCACCGAAAACCGCTCGCGCGGATCGCAATAAAGCAGGTATTGCCGGTAACCGGCCGGATCGGGTTCGCTGAACTCGAGGGGCAGCCAGTCGTCGCAGGCAACCAGATCGCGCAGCAGCGCGCCGCCCTCGATCCAGATGCCGTTTTCATCGGCGCCGGCGTCGCACAGCGCCGTCATGCCGCACAAGAACCGCCGGAACCGATCGAAATTTTCCGCCATGCCGCCCTCCAGCCGAACGAGGCGGGCAATACTGTCGCGGCAGGCGCGCGCTGGTAAATTGGCAAATCAATCACAAATATCACATGTCAAGGAAATCCCATTTTCCTTCCGCAGTACGTAATAAACGGTCACGCAAAGGCCGCGAATATCTGGCGTAGCGCCGTGATCTGATCGCCGTCGGCCGAGAGCGGCACCAGGACCGGCGTGCGGATGCCGGCGTCGCGCCAGGCCTCGACGCCGTCGCGCACCTGCGCCGCCGTACCGGACAGCGTCACGTCGGCGATAAACCGGTCGGTCAGGTATCGCGCGATGTCGCCGTCGCGGCCGTCGGCGACCGCGCGCTCGACCGCCTCCATCTCCTCGCGGTAGCCCGCTTCCTTCCAGTAATTGCGGTAATACGGCAGCAGCGCGTAATGGGTCATCGCGCGGCGCAGCACCGCCCTCGCCTCGCCGGCATCGGCGCTGACGCAGGTGCGGATGCGGTTGCCGATAAAGAACGCCGGGTCCTCGCGCCTTTCCGGCGGCAGCGCCGCCAGCGATTCGGCCATGTGCGAGCGGCTCCCGTTCGCGAACACCATGCCGTCGGCGATCTCGCCGGCCAGCGCGATCATGCGCCGGCGCAGCGTGGCCAGCACGATCGGCGGCAGTTCGCCGATATCGCCGCAGGAACGGTACTTCGCGACAAAGCCGCGGATGTCGCCGAGCGGCTTGCCGGGGGTTACGCCCATCCGCACGTAACTCGGGCCGTGCGCGACGCCGATGCCGAACTGGAATCGGCCGCCGGAAACCTCGTGAATATACGCCGCGGTCTGTGCGAATTCCTCGGTGGTCTGCGCATAGATCGGCGCGATCGCGGTGGCGAAGGCGATGCGCTCGGTCGCCAGCGCCAGCCCCGTGCACTGCGCCATGTTCGCGTACGAACTCGACACCTGGATCATCGTAAAACCGCGGCGCTCGATCTCGCGCGCCAGCTCCAAGGCGGCGCGGCGTCTCCCCGGCTCGGCGATCAGGTTGAGGGCGGGCATCGGCCGCGACGCGGCGGAGCGGTTCATCGCGTGTCCAGTCTCTGCATCGGCCGGCCGAGCCTAAAGCATCCACAATCCGGCACCAAGTCCGGTCCGCGCCAACCCGTCGGCCGTCCGTCTCGACCTGACCCAGGCGGCGTCGAGCGCGACCCCTTGGGGTATTGGGCGCGGGCCGCTCGCTCCGGTAATCTCGGGGGCAGGTTTACCAGCGATGAGTGCCGTCCCGAAATGCGCCGCCCGAAAACATGTCGCCCGACCCAGCCCGCGATCCTGACGCCGGCGATCGTGCTGGCTCTGGCCCTCTTCATTCTCGCCACCGGAACGGCGAGCGCCGAGCTGGTTGCCGGCGGGTGGCTGATGCCTCCCCGTGTCCCGCCGGCTCCGCCGCCGCGACCGGTCGAAGCGGTCGTGCCGGAAGCGCCGGTTGCGCCGGTGGTGCGCCGCAAGGAAGCGCCCGCGCCGCGCCCGGTCAGCCGCGCCCCGGCGCAACCCGCGCCGCCGAGCGACGGCAAGGTCAGGTTCTGAAAGGCTGGGCGCGGAACTGGCCTGATCGGAACCCTGTATGTCCAAGCCGGAGATCATGGGGGCGGACGTGGCGGCGCGAGCGATGTCGCATCGGAGCCAGGCCGCGCGGTCGCCGAAACAGTCGTCTTTCCCGAGGAGCGGCAAAGTCGAAATGACCGGGAGCGGCAATCGTCTGCTGATGATTTCGGGCGCGCAGACCTGGACCAAGTGGTTTCTGAACGGCGCGCGAGCATCCGATGATTTCATGACGGAACGCGACGATTTCCCGCCCGAAGAGCGTGAACCGCTCTGCCTCCTTTGCGAAGCGGGTTTCGAACGGGTTGAAATCAAACCGCCTCGACCGCCTTGATCTCCTTCAGGCGCGGCAGGACTTCGTTCGCGAACAGTCGGATGCCTTTTTCGCTCTCGCGATGCGTCATGAAGCCGGAGCGGCCGATCATGCTGAGATGGTTGAAGCCGCCGACCTTGTCGGAGAACTCGACGATCTGGCGATAGACGCTGTCGGGATTGCCGACAAACAGGATGCCCATCGCCATCGCCTCCTCGACCCCCAACGACATCAGCCGGCGGGCGTTCTGCATCGCGGACGGCGCGACACCCTTCTCGGCGTTGGTCAGGTTCGGTCTCGCGTCGCCGTTGCCGCCGTTCGGGGCCGGCCGGTCGCGGTAGATCTGCGGCGCCGCCTCGGGCGGGGCGCTGCCCGGCATGAAGCGCGAATGCTGCGGCGCCGATTTGAGGCTCGTGTTGAGAAACCACAGCAATTTGCCGCCGACGCGGCGCCCCTCCTCCTCGGTGTCGCCGACATAGACAAAGGCGGCATAGGCGAAATTGTCGGTCGTGACCGGCGGCAGACCGGCGTCGCGCCGCGCCTGCCGGTGCGCCTGATAGGCCCGCTTCGTGCCCTCGACGCCGCGCAATACTAGCACGTGCCGCATGCCGCGGCGGCCGACCTCGGCGGCGCTCCGGGGATCGCCGGTTGCCGACCACAGCGGCGGGTGCGGCCGCTGGTAGGGTCCCGGCCAGATATTCACATGACGATGCGTGTAGTGCTTGCCCTCCCAGCTGAAGGGGCCGTCATGCGAGGTTAGCGCCTTCTTTATCAGGTCGATCGCCTCCCAGTAGCGCTCCTCGTTGCGTACCGGGTTGGTATTGGCCGACGGCATCTCGGCGCCGCCCGATTTGACAAAGCCAATATCGAGCCGCCCGCGCGAGATGACATCGGCGGTGGCGTATTCCTCGGCGACCCGCACCGGGTCCGGGCGCAGCGAGACCAGTGTGCCGAGCGACAGGATGCGCATTTTTTTCGTCTGCCGCGCCAGGATGCCGACCAGCATCGGGTTGGCGCCGAGCAGCGAATTGATGCCGGCATGGTGCTCGATGGCCAGCACGTTCACGCCCATGTCGTCGCACAACAGAAACTCGTCGATGACCTCCTCGAACAGATCGGCGGCGATCTCGGGGTCGCAATAGCGGTTCGGCAGGCTGCCGCGCACCGACTCGGCGGCCTGGAGCACGTCGCGCGGCACGAACGGGTACGGGATCTCGCACTGCCACCACGCTTCCATCGCCGCCTCTCCTGTACCGACCCTGCCGCCGATCCGGGCACCGTACGGCGCGCCCGCGTCGGCGGTGGCCAAGCCCGGCCTGGTTAATCTTGCAAACTAGCACAAACCGGGGAAGCCCGGGCGGCTGGCCGCCCCGGGCGACGCGCGCGGGATGAAGCAATCCCGGCTGCCCGCGTCGCGCCTACTTCGACCTTGATTCGCTTCCGCTCCCTTTTTTGTTCAAATAGAAGCCTATCAAGAGTCCAGCCACTATCAACCATAAAGGCGAAATGTGGTTCTGTACCAACAGCGACGCAACGATTGCGGACCCCGCTGCGCCGTAGAAGAAGAAGTCCCCGCGCTTACATCTGTGGGCAGCAATTTCCGCCGAGTCACCCAGAACTGCTCCGCCGGCCGCTGCCAACTTGCGGAACTTGTCTTCTGGATCAAGGCGACCAGCTTTAACTTCGCGGAGCGTGACGCGATCCAGCAACACCGGATTGATAATGCCGTTCTCCATGCTCTCTTTGTTTAGGAACATGAGATATTCGGCTCGCATGATTGACAACAGTTTCGCGTGGGTTTCGGCATCAAAGGCATATTCGCCCACAGCAACGAGGTTTCGGTGCGCCTCTAACAGTGTTACATACTCGTCTTCGGTGGTTG
>JBFXDF010000212.1:0-6935 GCA_050181375.1 Alphaproteobacteria bacterium | reverse complement strand
GGCCTCGCGCAGGTTCTCGATGAACAGATTGACCAGCAGCACCCCGAGTACGCCGATCGGGATGTTGATGAAGAAGCTCCATCGCCACGACGCGTAGGTCACGATGAACCCGCCGAGCGGCGGCCCCATGATCGGGCCGATCAGTGCCGGCACGCTGACATACGACATCACCCGCACGAGATCGGTTCTCGGGAAGCTTTTCAGCAGAATCAGCCGGCCAACCGGCACCATCATCGCGCCGCCGATGCCTTGCACGATGCGCGCGGCGACCAGCATCCACAGCGAATTCGCGAAACCGCAGCCGATCGAGCCGATCGTGAACACAGCGATCGCCGCAGAGAATACGCTGCGGGTGCCGAAGCGGTCGGCGGTCCAACCGCTGATCGGGACAAAGACTGCGAGGCTCAGGAGATAGCAGGTAATCGCCACGTTGAGGCGCAGCGGCGTCTCGCCGATCGACTGGGCGATTGTCGGCAGCGCCGTCGCAATGATCGTCGAGTCGAGATTTTGCATGAACAATGCGCACGCGACGATCGGCAGAATGGCGAATTGGCGGGTGCGTGCGGTCATCGGAACTGCTGACTCATTCGGCCGTCGATCATGGCTCCTATCGACGAGCGCCGGCACGTCACGGGGTAGCCTTCCGAACCGGAATCGCGGTTGACGCGCCAGTGCTGTCCGGTCACCCTGCCACCAATCGGATTTCTGAACGCCATTCGGAGCGCCGCGCCATGAAGCTGATGTGGTTCCATCTGATGCCGTACACCGAGCTGCCGGACGATTTCCGCGAGAAGAACCCGAGCGTGTGGGTCGATATTCATTCGTCGCTGTTCGACCCGCGACGGGCGCATCATATGTACAACGACTTCATGGACGAACTCGAATACGCCGCCGAGTGCGGCTTCGACGCGGTCTGCGTCAACGAGCACCATTCGAACGGCTATGGCCTCATGCCGAGCCCGAACCTGATCGCGTCATCGCTGGCGCGGCGCACGACAGATACGGCGCTGTGCGTGCTTGGCAATTCGCTGGCGCTATACAATCCGCCGACCCGCGTCGCGGAAGAGTTCGCGATGATCGACGTGATCTCGGGCGGAAGGCTGATCGCCGGCTTCCCAGTCGGCTCGCCGATGGATACCTGCTACGCCTACGGCCAGAACCCGTCGCTGTTGCGCGAGCGCTATCTCGAAGCGCACGATCTTGTCGTCAAGGCGTGGACCGAGCCGGACACGTTTGCGTTCAACGGCCGCTTCAACCAGCAGCGCTACGTGAATATTTGGCCGCGCCCGGTGCAGAGGCCGCGCCCGCCGATCTGGATACCGGGCGGCGGTTCGGTCGAGACTTGGCGCTGGTGCGCGCAGATGGACCACGTCTATTGCTACCTGTCCTATTACGGCTACAAGGCCGGGCAGGCGACGATGGACGGGTTCTGGGCCGAGATGGACCGGCTCGGCAAGGACCGCAACCCGTACCATGCGGGCTTTCTGCAATTCGTCGGGGTCGCCGAGACCCGTGAGGAGGCGTATCGCCTCTACCGCGAGCCGGCCGAGTATTTCTACGGCCGCTGTCTGCATATCGATCCGCGCTTCGCCGGTCCGCCGGGCTATACGACCGAGGAGACGCAGCGCCGCGGCATCCAGGGGCAGGTGCAGCAGGCTGCCGCGCAGAGCGCGCGCTATGAGACGAAGTTTCAGACCCTGGCGCGCGAGATGGACGCGATTGTCGACAAAGGCTACGTGATTATCGGCTCGCCGGACGAGGTCGCCGCGCAATTGAAAGAGGTGGCGCATAACCTCAATGTCGGCCACCTGATGCTGCTCCTGCAGTTCGGCAACATGAGCAAGGGACTAGCGAAGTACAACACCGGGCTTTTTGCCGAGAAGGTGATGCCGCAGCTGAAGGACGTCTTTGCCGAATGGGAGGACCGCTGGTGGCCGCAGCCGATGGATCGCGCCGAGCGGGCCGCGCTGCCGTCGTTCCAGCCGGCGGCAATGGCGGCGGAATAAGCCCGCAACTCCCTCTCCCCGATCGGGGAGAGGGTTGGGGTGAGGCGGCGCGCCTTCTGCCAGTCTCTCCTCGCCTGCGGACCCTCACCCTCCCGGCGCTTTGCGCTGGGTCCTCCCTCTCCCGCAATGCGGGAGAGGTCAGTCGAGCGAGTCGCGAATGGCTGAACCCATTAGTACGACAGTCGAACTCAACGGCTTTTCCTCCCGCGTCTGGACCGCCGGCTCGGGAGCAAAGATCGGCTTCCTGGCCGGCTTTGGCGGATTGCCGCGCTGGATCCCGTTTCTCGACACGCTGGCGAAGGAGCGCACCGTGATTGTGCCGTCCTTGCCCGGCTTCCCCGGCGGCGAGCGCGGCCATACGATGCTCGACACGCATCTCGATTGGGTGCTCGCGACGCGGCAATTGCTGACCAAGGCCGGGCTCGACGGCGCCGATCTGGTGGGCAGCGGCCCCGGCGGCTCGCTCGCCGCGGAAGTGGCGGCGATCTGGCCGCGATCGGTCCGCCGCCTCGCGCTGATCGCGCCGTGGGGGCTGTTCGACGAACAGGACCCGATGACCGACCCGTGGGCGCAGCGCGCGCCCGAGATTCCGGCATTGCTGTGCGCCGATCCGGCGCGCTGGGAGGCGCTGAAGGCCGAGCCCGAGGGCCAGAATTCGCCCGAGTGGCCGATCGAGCAGGTGCGCGCGGCGGAGGCGGCGGCCCGCATTTTCTGGCCGCTTGGCAACACGAAGCTGGAAAAACGGCTGCCGCTGATCGAGGCGCCTACCCTGCTGCTATGGGGTGAGCAGGATCGCATCATGCCGCGCAGCTATGCCGGCAAGTTCGCCGGGGCGATCGCCGGACGGACCGAAACCCGCGTGATCCCGGGTGCAGGCCATCTCGCCGAACTTGACAAGCCCAACGAGGTCGCCGCCGCGATCCTCGAATGGACGCGCTGATACGGACGGGACAACAACTCCCGGAGCACAAGTCGGACGGCTGCATCGCTGCCCGCGAGCGTCGCCAAGGCTCAGTCGGTGCCGGCTGACTTCCCGGCCAATGGCGTTGGCGGCGGCTCCTGTTCGGGTATTTTCGGAACGGCGTCCCGCATGGCACGCCGCACCCTCCGAAACAATTCCCGCGCGGTGCGGCGGGCCGTGACGGCGGCCCCCGGTATGGACACGACCTCGCGCCGCCGGCGCAGACCGTGTCCTATTGCCTCGCCGATCCGCTCGATCGCGAGTTCGGCTAGATGCGGCGCATCCAGTCGGGCGGCGCTGCGCAGTGCAACGGTGCCCGGGACGACGACCGTCACCGTGACACCATCGCCTGAGAGCCGGCCGCGCAGCGCCGCTCCGTGCTCGATCAATGCCGAGCGAGACGCCAGTGCAGCGCGCTTCTCGGTGTGCGCGCTGCGTCCCGCCAGTCCACTCAGCAGTACCACCGAGCCGCGACCGCGCCGGCGCATCGGATCGGCGAGCCTCGCTACCACATCCATTGCGGGGCCGAAATTTGTGTCAACAACACCGCTTCCATCCGCCATTGCGGCGTCGACCTGGACCAACAGGTCATCGATCGGCGCGCGCCGGTCCGCTACATCCAGAAAACCGCAGATTGCTTCTACGCTCACCCCCAGCGCGCAGAAGGTTTCGACGAGGGCGCCCCGATGGCGGCAATCGATTCCGGCCTGCTCCAAGACGGTTGCATCGGTCCCGAGCAGGACAATCCGAATGCCGGGACCGGCATGGGCCCGCGCCAGCGCCAAACCCAATCCGTTCGACACGCCGGCAACAACCACCGTCCGCACCGCCAGCCGCGGCGGCCGCGCCGCGAAATCGGCCGCGGTTAGCTGCGGAAGCGGATACGGCCGGTTTTCCAGCCGATCGATAAAACCGGCGATCGCGGAGGTCTGTGAGGCTCGCTCGTAGTACCCGCCCTTGACTTGCGTCGTGCCGATAAGCGCGCGCAGAAACGCGGCCATCAGGTCGGGATCGGGCGGTTGCGGCTCATCCCAAAAGCGATCGAGCGGCGCTTGGCAGGTAAGCCCGGGAACATCGAAGACGGCATTGCCGAGGGCCTTCACCGGGACCCCGGCATACAACGCGGTGATTCCAATCGTGCTGTTGATCGTGACGACCCCGGCGGCATTGCGCAGCAGTTCGGAGGGCGTCCCGCCGGGCAGCGAAAGAATACGGCCGGCGATTCCGAATTCGCGCGCCAGCCGGCCGATGACCCGGTCCCAAGGGATCAATCCATTATCGAACGGGTGCGCGACAAACACCAGCTGGCGGGAACCGCCGCTTCGGGCAAACGAGCCTATGATCTCGCGGACCGCTTCGCGTCCATCGCGGAACGGCGAATGCGCGCGGATCTGGTAGTCGGTCGCCAACTGCAGCGGCACCAAGAAATAGGATCCGGCAGCCTGTTGCAGCCGGGCCTTCTCCGCGTTTGCCGCGCGCTGGGTGAATACTCGCCGAGCCCGCGAGCAGAGCCAGCCGACATATTCGGCGAATGGATGGACGGTGCTGTGATAGCGATACCGAGGGAATAGCGGGCGCCCAAAGACGAGGCCGCAATTATAGGCAACATCAAGGCTCGCGATCTGCCAAAAAGGGTTCCAGAACCGCGGCTCCAGATCTGGCGGTCCGACCTTCGCGGCAAGCGACCGGATTGCTTCCGGGTCGCGCGGAAAGCGCGAGTACGTCGTCATCCCGTCGTATTCGAGCGTTATCCAATCGGGCCTGACATAGCCGAGATCGGTTGCGAACACGGCGATCCCGCGGGCCCGCGCCTCCTCTGCCGCAACGATGTGATAGGGTCTGCGATCGCCGTGTAGGACAAGATCGGTGATCCCGTGCCGTTCGAGCCGTGCCGCGATGAAAGCGCGCCAATCGTCGAACGGCCCGCGGAAATTTGTCGCCGGAAGACGCCAGAAGAGCTGATCGCCGAAATGCAGGTTGATCCGATGTACCTGATGTCCGCGCGCAATCAACGCCCGGCCGAGCCGATCGAAAAACCTCGATATCGGACCTTGTAGAAACAAGAAAGAGCGAGGTTGCGGCGGGATCGCGCTCCGCTCGATGTTGAATTCTGCATAGCTTCTGTACCGGTCCATGCCTACGCCCGATCGAAGGCCGATACCGGGCCGCAAGGCCGCCACCGCTGACGGCCAAGCCCAAGCCGAGCGAGCAGGTCAACCGATCTCCAGTAAAAGAGCGGCTTACGCAGCCCAAAGGCTGGGAGCGCCCAGGGGTCCAACCCGGCCCAGGGAAGAAACGGGTTGCGACGGCCCATGGCCCAGATCTCGACGCGGGTAGTCGGTCGCGCGCTCGGGCCGCGGGCGTGAAACCCGAATGTGTCGGCAACGACGAGCGTGTTCGCGGGGACCGCGATCGTCCGCGGCGGGGGCAGGCCGAGTTCGGCGATCGTCTCGGGCGCGATCGCGCGTACCAGCTTGGTCGGGTTTTGCGGCGGCCCGCCGCTGGCGGCGATCGCCATTTGGCGCTCCCATGCGAGGCGCCGCGGCGTAAGGATGTGCGATCCCGGCACGTAGACGAACGGCATTGCGTCCGCCGCGACGTCGGTCAGGAAGAGCCAGGCCTTGACGGTCGGGTGGAATGTGTCCGTGTGGAGATCGGTCTGCGGATCGGGCATCCCGGCGCGCGCGCCGCTGAGGATCGTCTGGAGATAGACCATCGGCCTTGCCGACGATGATCCGGCATAGCTGATCAGGTTACGGTATTGCGGCGAGTCGAGCAGGAGGCGCGCGGCCGGCATGCTGTCGAGCACGCCAGGGTCGAGCGCGATATGACGGGTGATCGTGTCGCCCTCGGACATTTCACGCGCCGGCGCCCGTAGCGCCCTGACCTGCGTTGCGAGCGCCTCGAAGATGTGCGCCGGCAGGAAGTCGCGCTTGATGATGAACCCGTCGTGGTCGAGGCGCCGTCGGTCATCCTCCGGAATCAGCCGCGCAAGGCGGCGGCGGCGCGCCTGCGAAAGCCGGTAGGCGACAGCGACTCGCGCGGTGTGCAGCCCGCGCTCATTGAGCCAAAGATTGCCGATGATCGGATTGCGGGCGAAGAACTTTTCCTGGCTGAAGACCTGCACCGTCCAGAACGGCAGCAGGAACGCTTGTCGCAACGACGACAGCACCACCGTTTGCCCCCACGTCCGCTTCGCCCAAATCACGCAGCAAGCCGACGCCGGCGAGAGCCGGACGGCACAACCTGAAAGTCGACAGATGTTCGCTGCCAGCTCCCGTAGAGCCGGTTGCAAGGTGCCACGCGATCAGGCAACCGTGCCTGATGGCAATAATTCCGAACGAGCCCGATTCCCCAAACAGGCTAGACCAAGGTCGCCCAGTGCAACCACAAACCAGTCTTGATGATATTAGCAGTTGAGGCCAATATCCAGCGTTTTCTTCTGAACGTTAGACTCGGCGTTATGCACCAAAGTTTAATGTCCACCCCTCAACCGGCTATATCACACGCAGATCTCGCAATTTGGCTATTTCGGCCCGGGTGTAGCCGAGTTCCGTCAACACCAATTCTGTATCGGCCCCCATGACCGGCGGCGGCGTCTCGATGCTCGGACCGCCATGCGCGAATTTGAAGGCGGCCAGCGGCACCGCGAACGAGCCGTCGATCCCCGGCGCCGATTCGAATGTATGGAACACCCGTCGTGTATCAAAATGCGGGTCGGCGAGCGCCTCGGCCATCGTGCGGACGCGCGCCGCCGGCACGTGCCGCGCCTGGAAGTAAACTTCCCACTCGTCGGCGGTTTTCGTCTTGATGATAGCGGCGATGACCCCGGCTTCGCGCTCTCGGTCGGCGATGCGCGCCTCGTTGTCGGCCTTGATCATGTCGGGCCGCTCGATGGCTCGCCAGAACCGCGCCTGCTGCCGCAGATTGCTGGCGCCGATCATGACCATGCCCTCCTTCGCGTCGTA
>JBFXDF010000211.1:0-6948 GCA_050181375.1 Alphaproteobacteria bacterium | reverse complement strand
TCGGCTCGCAACGTGTCGAGCGGTACGCCGGGGACCGATTTCGAAATGCGCAGAACCAGCGCCGACTTCACGTGCGCGACGTTGGGCGCGGCGGTGAGGCGGGCGCTCAGGAAGCGCTGATAGCTGTCCCAGTCGGACGCGATGATCTTCAACAGAAAATCGGTTTCGCCCGCCAGCATATGCGCCTCCCGCACCTCGGGCCAGCCGGCGACCAGCGTCTCGAAAGCCTTCAAATCGGCTTCGGCCTGGCTCTTGAGCCCGACCTGCGCGAACACCGTCACCCCAAACCCGAGCGCCTCGGCGGCAACATCGGCGTGATAGCCGCGAATGAGACCGGCTTCCTCGAGAGCGCGGACGCGACGCAGGCAGGGCGGCGGCGAGATGCCGACCCGCCGCGCCAGCTCGATATTGGTCATCCTGCCGTCGCTCTGCAGCAGATCGAGGATCCGCCGATCGATCCAGTCCAGCTTTGGCCCGCGCATACGCGTCTCGTCGTTATCCCCGAATGATGACTTGGGTCGCGAGCAACGACGATAAGGGCTTCGCCTTCCGGGCGCAATTTTGTTGCGCGTTGCCACCGTCACGGCGACCCGATCCACCGGCTTGCGGCGGCGGCGATGTTTCCGTAAACCCGGCGCATGGTCGCGCCGTCCCTCTTCGTCACCGACCCCGCGACGGTCGGAGCGGCTCCGATCGTCTGGGTCCTGCATGACGGCAAGGCCGGCATGGCCAGCCAGGCGCTCGGGGTGGCCGAGGCAACCGGCTTTGCGTATGCCGAAAAGCCGCTGGCGGTGCGGCGGCCGTGGAGCTGGGCGGCGCCGTCGTTGTGGATCGCCCCGCTGCACGGGGTCAGGCTGGCGGATCCCCCGCAATCGGGCCGGCGCCTGTCGCCGCCCTGGCCCGATGCCGTGATCGGCTGCGGCCGCAACGCGGTTCGGCCGGCGCTGGCGATCAGGCGCGCGAGCGGCGGCCGGACAATCGCCGCGCACATCCAGGACCCGCGTTTCGGGCGGGACCGCTTCGATCTGATGATCGTGCCGCGGCACGACCGGCTGCGCGGACCGCGCGTGCTGGTCACCGATGGTGCCGTCCATCGCGTCACCCCCGCCTTTCTCGCCGCTGAGCGCCGCCGTTTTCCAGGGCTCGCGGAGCTGAAGAGGCCGATTGTCGGCGTCCTGATCGGCGGCGCCAACGCCACCTATCGGCTCGACGCGGCAACGCTTGCCGATATCGCCGGCCGGATCGCGGCGGCGATCGGGCGGCGCGGCGGTTCGGTCGTGGCGACGCCGTCGCGGCGCACCGGAGCGCCGGGCGTGGCGCTGCTGCGCGAGCGGCTCGCCGGAGTGCCGGGTCAGGTCTGGGATGGGACGGGAGAAAACCCCTATTACGCCTATCTCGCCGTCGCCGACGCGCTGGTCGTCACGGCCGATTCGGTGTCGATGATCAGCGAGGCGGCCGCCACCGGCAAGCCGGTGCATATCGTCGATCTGCCCGGCGGCGACGCGAAATTCGCGCGATTTCACGCGGCGATGCGCGAATCCGGCATCACGCGGCCGTTTGCCGGCGACATCGAGGACTGGCACTATCGTCCGCCCGACGACACGGCGCGGGCTGGGGCGGCGTTGCGCCGCCTCATCGCCGCCCGCCTGTCGCAACGGGAAGAACGGGTACAGGCCGCATGAAGCTGGCGGGCGTCTTTCTCGGAACATGGCTGCTGCTGGGCCTCCTGTTCCTGTTCGTGCCGGCAATCGATCTCGCCGTGACGGGGCTTTTCTATGCGCCCGGCCAGGGGTTTCCGCTCGCCGGCTGGGCGCCGCTTGTCATCGTCGAGGGCGCGGTCCCGTGGATCACAAGGCTGATCGTCGGGATCACCGCGCTCGGCGCGCTGTGGCTGCTGCTGATTGGACTTCCGCTGTGGCGCCTCGACCGCAGGGCGCTCGTGTTCCTTGTCGCCGCGACCGTGCTCGGTCCGGGGCTGGTCGCCAACACGGTGCTGAAAGACCATTGGGGGCGGGCGCGGCCGTCCCAGATCGAGGCGTTCGGCGGCGCGCGTGAGTTCACCCCGGCGCCGCTGCCTGCCACGCAATGCGAGCGCAATTGCGCCTTTGTCTCGGGTCACGCCGCGCTGGCGTTTTCGCTCGTAAGCTTCGCTTTCCTCCTGCCCTCCGGCCGGCGCAAACGGCTCGCGATCGCGACCGCGCTCGGCTTTGGCGCGCTCATCGGGATCGCGCGGATGGCGGCCGGGGCCCATTTCCTGTCGGACGTCGTTTACGCCGGACTGATCGTCACCGCGACGAGCTGGCTGCTCTATGAGGCGCTCGTCGCGCGCGACCTGCTCGCCGGCCCCGCCGCGCGGCGCATTTATCGCGCCGCCGGGAAGGTGGCCGGATTGGGACGCAGTCTGGCGGTTGATCTTTGCCAGTCGCCCGCCGGGCGCGTCGCGGCATGGACCGCCGCAACAGCGCTCGTTATGCTGGCGGCGGTCCTGTGGATCGACCGCCCGCTTGCCCTCTTCCTGCACGTTCATCCCGAATGGAAGCCAGCCGCCGAGGCAATCCAGCGCCTCGGCTTCGGGACGCCGTATCTTGTCGTGTTTGGCGCCGCCTTCGCCGCGCTGCGCTGGGGCGGCCTGCTGCCGGGATTGCGGCCATGGGCCGACCGGATGCGCGAGGCCGCGCTCGTCCCGGCCTTTCTGCTGATCTCTATCGGCGCCTCGGGGCTCGCGGTCGATCTGCTCAAGGTCGTGTTCGGCCGCACCCGCCCGAAGCTGCTGTTCGCCGACGGCACTTATGATTTCAGCTGGTTCGGTCTCGCCGCCGATTATTGGTCGTTCCCGTCGGGCCATACCGCGGCCGTGGCGGCCCTTGCGACGGCGCTGTGGTGCCTGTGGCCGCGCCACGTGTTGTTTTATATCGCGCTCGCTTGCGTGGTCGCGGCGAGCCGGGTGGTGACCGGCGCCCATTATCTGAGCGATGTCGCGGTCGGCGGGTTCGTCGCGATCCTGGTCACCCGCGCCGTCGCCGCCGGCTTCACCCGATTCCGGGTGAAGCTGCCGCCCGGACGTGGCGCGATACCGGCGCCGGTGCTGCAAATCCCTTGAAGGCGCGACCCTGAGAACCAGGGCGGAGCCGGTGCTGCGCCCGGCCCCGTCGCGGTGTAGTGTCCGTGCATGGCTTTGCGCATCGAGACGTTCGACAATGTCCGCGGCGGCAACACGCTGTACAAGGCGTTGACGCACCCGCACGCGGCGGCCTCGGCGCGCGCGCTGATCGCGTGCCTCGAACAAACCGGCCCGATCGCGATCGTCGATCCGCACGGAGCGGCGGCCGGATTTGCCGAGATCTTCGGCTTCGGCCGCGCCGCCGTCGATGCGGTGTATGTGCAGGATGTCGCCCGAATCGGCGTCGAATTGCTCGGGCATCGCGCTCGCCCGCTGACCGAGCTGCCGGCAAGCCGGGCCGGCTCCGTCTTTGTCGCGGCGTTCGATGCCGAGCGGCTGATAATGCAGCTGGCGCCATCCCTGCCGGAACCGGCGCGGGTCTTCAGCCTCGACGCGATGCGGCTGCCGACGGACCGGCTGACCAATCCCCGCCTCTATCTCGATCCATTGAATTTCGCGACCAATTTCGCGTTCTTTCGCGACACCGGATCGCTGCACACGCGCCTCGTCGCCGCGAATTACTGGGCCGGCTATGGCGCGGGCAATGTCGCCTGCTGGCTCACCCTGTTCGACGATTCGGGAAGGATGATCGCCGAATGGTCCGAGGATTGCCGCGAGGCCGGGGCCATGATCGCGATCGACAGCCGCGATGTGCGGGCGCGCTTCTCGACCGGCGACTTCGCGGGGCAACTGTTCCTGCATGTGGTCGGCGCGGCCGGGCACGACGTGGTGAAATACGCCCTCGACGTATTCGGCGATTCCCGCGCGGTGCCGGACAGCGGCTTGTCCTGCACGCACGACGCGAACGCCTGGCCGGCCGATCGCTATGCCGGGCTGCCCGCGCCGGCGGCGGGCGAGCGCGTCATTCTATGGGTGCAGAACAGTCATCCGACGCCGATCCCGTCCGGCGCGATCGGGCTCAACCCGATGGGCGAGGAGCGCGTCGTCACGCTGCCCGAGCCGCTCGGGCCGTTCGCGAGCCGCGCGGTCGATGTCGGCGAGCTGCTGCCCGATCTCGCCTGGCCGCGCCAGATCGAATTGCGCGCCGGCAAGCATGTCGTCCGGCCGCGCTACGAGGTGCTTGCCGGCGAGCGGCGCCGCATCGCGCATGTCAATGTCGAGCGCGCCGATCTCCGCCCCGATCCCGCTTTGCCCGACCTCGACCGGCTGCTCGGCAAGGGGTATCTGCTGCCCGCCCCGGTCCTGCCGGGAACCGAGTGGGAGAGCGTGCTGCTGCCGACCCCGATGGCCGTCGCGCAGGCAGAGCTGCCGGTGGCCGCGCTGGTCTATGATCGCGGCGGGAACGAGGTGGCGCGACAGCGGCTCGGCCGCCTGCCGCGCGACCACGCGGTCGCGCTGTCCGTCGGCGAGGAACGCGGCTTTGGCGCGGCGCTGGGGGGCGATTACGGGCACGTCGAGCTGGTCTACGATTTCACGCAGGGCGGCGCCGGCGACGGCTGGCTGCACGCGCTGTTCCGCTATCGTCACCGCGCCAGTCGGCACGCCGCCGAGACCAGCTTCGGCGCGCACGTGTTCAATACGCTGCTGGTTTACCGCGGCGAGCCGCAATCCTACAGCGGCCCTCCTCCGGGTCTCTCGACGCGGCTGTTTCTGCGGCTCGGAGAAGGCCATTACGACACGCTCTGCCATCTGATCTACCCGGCCTCGCGCCCGTGGCGGCCGGTCAGCGCGACCGAGATCATCCTGCACGACGGGTCGGGCAGCGAGATCGCGCGCGCCGCTCTGGCGATACCGTGTTCGGGGTCGCTTCTGTTCCGTTATCGCGAGCTGTTCGATGCCGACACCCGCGCCCGCGCCGGAGGGCGCGCTTATGCGATCGTCCGCGACGCGACATGCCGCCTGTTCGGTTACCATGGGCTCCTCGGCCGCGGCGGCGCGTTCAGCCTCGACCACATGTTCGGCTTTTGACCGGAAATCCGGGCTCGTTCTCGCCGCGGCCGCCTAGGATGCTATATTCTTTTGTCGAATCGATATTTTCTCCGGAGTAGACGCACGGCATGGCCGAGGAGCATCACAGCAAAGTCCTGATCATCGGCGCCGGGCCAGCCGGCTATACCGCCGCGATCTACGCCGCGCGCGCCAATCTGCAGCCATTGCTGGTGACCGGAATGCAGCCCGGCGGGCAGCTGACGATCACCACCGACGTCGAAAACTACCCCGGCTTCGCCGACATCATCCAAGGCCCCTGGCTGATGGAGCAGATGCAGAAGCAGGCCGAGCATGTCGGGACCCGCATCGTTCTCGATCAGATCAACGCGCTCGACCTGTCGCGCCGGCCGTTCGTCGCGACCGGCGATTCGGGCGACCGCTATGTCGGCCAGACCGTCATCCTCGCGACCGGCGCCCAGGCGCGCTGGCTCGGGGTTCCGGGAGAAGCGGCGTTCCGCGGATTCGGCGTGTCGGCCTGCGCGACCTGTGACGGGTTCTTTTTCCGCGACAAGGAGGTGATCGTCGTCGGCGGCGGCAATACCGCGGTCGAGGAAGCGATCTATCTGACCAACCATGCAAGCCGCGTGACCCTGATCCACCGCCGCGACCGGTTGCGGGCCGAGAAAATCCTGCAGGACCGGCTGTTCCGCAATCCGAAGATCGACATTGTCTGGGATAGCGTCGTCCACGAGATCGTCGGGATCGCCGAGCCGCCCGAAGTGACCGGGGTCCGTCTGCGCAATGTCCGCACCGGCGCCGTTACCGAACGCGCCTGCGACGGCGTGTTTGTCGCGATCGGCCATACGCCGGTGACCGAACTGGTCGTCGGCCAGCTGCCGCTCGATCCCGACGGCTACGTCGTGACCGACCCCGATTCGACCGCCACCGCGATCCCCGGGGTCTTCGCGGCCGGCGATGTCAAGGACAAGGTGTTCCGGCAGGCGGTGACGGCGGCGGGTCTCGGCTGCATGGCCGCGCTCGAGGCGGAGAAATTTATCGCGGCGCAGGAAGATATGGCGGCGGCGCGCGCCGCCGAGTAGCGCCGGGACGCAGGGAGGACACCTCCCGAGGGCAAAACCCCGAGGGCAAGAACATGGCGATGGATTGGGACAAGTTACGGGTTTTTCACGCCGTCGCCGAGGCGGGCAGCTTCACGCATGCCGGCGAGGCGCTCAATTTGAGCCAATCGGCGGTCAGCCGGCAGATCAGCGCGCTCGAGGAAAGCCTCAGCGTGCCGCTGTTTCACCGGCACGCGCGCGGTCTGATTCTGACCGAGCAGGGTGAGCTGCTGTTCAAGACGGCGCGCGAGGTATTCGCCAAGCTGGCGATGTCGGAAAGCCTGATTTCCGAATCCAAGGACCGCCCGAAGGGGCCGCTGAAGATCACCACCACGGTGGCCTTCGGTTCGATCTGGCTGACCCCGCGCATCCGCGAGTTTCTCGACCTCTATCCCGAGATCCAGGTCAGTCTCGTCGTCGACGATTCCGAGCTCGATCTGTCGATGCGCGAGGCCGACGTCGCGATCCGCATGTCGCCGCCGCGCCAACCGGACCTGATCCAGCGGCACCTGGTCAGCGTCCAGGTCCATATCTATGGCGCGCCCGAATATCTGAAAAAGCACGGCGCGCCGCAGCGCCCCGAAGACCTCGACGAGCATCGGCTGATCGCTTACGGCGAGGATGCCCGGCCGCCGGTTCAGGGAATGAATTGGCTGATCGACCTCGGCGCGCGGCCGGGACGCGACCGCCGGCCGATCCTGACCGTCAACAACACGTACGGAATGCTGCGGGCTGTAAAGAGCGGGCTCGGTCTCGCCTCGCTGCCAGACTTTGTCGCGG